>VBEW01000238.1 GCA_005889225.1 Chloroflexota bacterium
TGCGGCTGGCCCAGTCGTAGGCCTCGCAGGCCCGGCCAAGCTCGGCCCGCATGTCCGCCGCCTGATCAGACCCGCTGGCCGGGCGAAGGCGAAGCGTCTGATAGTAGCCCGTCTGAAAGATCTTCCGAGCTTCCTTTGCCGCGTCGTCGCCATCCGCGGCAGGGGCGCCGTCGAGGACCTGGCGGAGCTGGGTGGCAGCCTTTTCGACACTGACCGCGACGTCGGCAAGAACGATGTGATAATCCGTCGGGGCCAGCTTCGAAGGCGTTCCAAGGACCCGATAGACGCCCCAGAGCCCGGCCGCCAGCGCCAGCAGGATCAGGAGGTACAGCCAGACCATGGTCCTGGCTTGAGGTTAACCCGTGGCTACTTGTAGCGGAAGATGATCCGGCCCCGGGTCAGGTCGTAGGGGGATAGCTCGACCCGCACCCGGTCGCCGATCAGGATCCGAATGTAGAACTTCCGCATCTTCCCCGAGGTGTAGGCGAGGATGGTCTGCCCGGTTTGCAGCTTGACCTTGAACATGGCATTGGGCAACGGTTCGACCACCTCGGCGTCCATCTCGATGGTTTCCTCTTTGTCGCCGGGCGTCTCTTTCTCGACCAGGGTGTCGATGCCAGGCCGCAGGGTGGTGGGACCGCCGCGCTTCTTGGGGTAACTACGTTTCTTGCGCAAATCGTCGCCATATTACCCGAGTTCCGCGTGAGAGAATCGCCCGAGTGCAGGTCAAGGCCGAACTCACGGGCAATCTGTGGAAGATCGTCGTGGAAGAGGGCCAGCCGGTCGGCGCTGATGAGACGCTGATGATCCTCGAGTCGATGAAAATGGAGATCCCGGTGAACGCGCCGCAGGCCGGCCGAGTCACAAAAATCCACGTCCGGGAAGGCCAGACCGTGCAGGAAGGCCAGCTGCTGGCGGAAGTCGACTAGGTCAGGCGGCGGCTTGCTCGGGCTGGTTGGGGGCGAAGAACGCGATCCCGACCACCGACATGCCGCGCTTGCAAAATTGGCAGTAGGTCACAGTCACGCTTCTCCGGCTCTCCCACCGCCGGGTCTCCCGGCGGCCGCAGTGCTGGCAGACGAGGTCGAACATCATGTCGGCCATTGCCCCGCGACCGTACCACCGCCGGCGCCGCCGGCTCGAAGCGACTCGGCTACGTCCCGGTAAGGAAATGTAAACCTAGCCCAGCAGCTGGTCGATGGCGGGCTTGAGCTCGTCGGTCGCGGTCGCCCCCTCGAAGCGCGCCTGGATGATTCCCTTCGAATCGAGCAGGAAGATCCAGGGCTCGGTCTGCAGCCGCCAGTCCAGCACGGTCTGCGCCAGTTTCCGCGTCGACGGATCGGGCACGAAGTTGCGGTAGATCTCGACATGGATAAAGGTCAGCTTGTCTTTGTAAGCGGGCTCCAGGCTCTGCACCGCCTTGACTTCAGGTCCGCAGGTGCGGCTGGTGCAGAACGCCGGCGACGCGAACACGACCAGCGTCGGCCGATGCTGCGCGATGGCATCGGCAATCGAGATCTGGTGCATGTCATCGGGCGGCCTGCCGCTGTCGATGGTGGTGGCATCCGCATCCTTGATCGTGGGGTTATGACTGATCGGCGCCGCCTGACCCACCATCGGTACGATGGGCGTCGCCGTCACATTGAAGGCCAGCCGCTGACTGAGGCGGGCGCCATTGGGCCGTGACGCCGTGAGGTCGAGGCCCCAGGTGCCGGCCGGGTTGAGGTCCAGGTGCGCGACATACACGCCGGCGCCTTCCAGTCCGGCGCCTTTGAACGGAGCGTCGGACTCACCCTTGACTACCGCGGTGCTGCCCTGCAGCAGAAAGGCGCGAACATGCACGCTGGCGTCGTTGATCGGGGTGTTGTGGTCGAGGATGCCGATCGGCACGCGTTGCTGTGGACCGGCCACCACCTCCGACGCGACGACCTGGGCTTGAAGCTGGGACGGGCCACCGGTTCCGGGGGCCGCCTGGGAGCCGCAGGCGCCGACCAGCAGGGCCGCCGCCACGGTGGCGGCCCTTCTCACCGAATCCTGGCCCGCTCGACGAAGAGCTGGGGTCGCTGGATCTCCGCCATGGTGGGCAACCAGTCGGGTCCTTCCCAGACTCGGGCCAGCAGCTCCTGGCCACCGGTGTCCCGGACCTCGCGGCAGAACCGCTCCCCCAGGACATACTGGCGCATCTTCATCTCCAGCCCGGTGAGGCGCAAGAAGGCGCGTTCGAGCGGCGTCCGCTGTTCCTGCCTCCGCCGGTAGGCGCTCTCCAGCAAGGCAAAGTGTGGCAGCTGGCGGCGGCCCACCTCGTTCATCACGAGGTTGCTGTAGCCCTCCAGCAGGCTCATCACCGCCTGCAGTTTCGAGATCGCCCTCCATTGCTGGCCGACGCCGATGGTCAGGGTACGGATCAGCTCCAGCCGGCTGGGCCGCTGGCCGTCACCGAGGCGGCCGACCAGCACCTGTTTCAGCAGGCCTTCCAGGTATTGCTGCAGCCAGGGGTGCGCCTTGAACTCCCAGGCGTGGGTCATCTCGTGCATCGCCAGCCAGCGACGCAGCTCATCGATCGGCAACCGGTCCTTTTGCGCCCACACCTGCACGTTGGGCTCCACCAGGATGAGGGACGAAGTCTCGACCGGCTCGCGGCCAAGGAGCGCGGGATCGTACTGGCCGAGGACCCGCCGAGCCAGCAATCCCAACATCAGGCCCAGGTAGCGAGAGATCCCCTTCTGGCCGAAGCTCAAGATCAGCGACCCGGGGATCAGTTGCTGGAGGCTCTCGAGCGGCTCGAACATCTGGCGGAAGATCCGAATGTTGAATCGCACCCATTGCCGGCGGTCGACGGCCGTCAGTCCCGGGTACAGGCGGCTGCCGGCAGCGGCCGTCCCCGCCCCGAGCGCCTCGGTCAACAGCGGCTCGAGTTCGGCCGCGATCGCCCGGTAGGTCTGCTCCCGGCCAGCATCCTCGGGCAGGTCCGCCGCTTCACTACATCGGTTGAGCGCGATCTGCTCAACCCGCTCCCAATCGATCAGCCGGGCGGTTTGCTCCCGCGGACGGACCAGCTCGCGAAGGACCACGGCCCCAACACCGATGGCCACGCCCCAGGCCATGGCGCGGCCCACCCGCCGGGTCGGGGGGACGGATTCAGGGATGCTCATTGGGGGCGGGCCGCCGCACCGCGACCCGAACCTCATTCTACCGACGCCCGCCGCGGCTGGCGCTCGGAGAGGTTGATTGCTAGCACTCGCCGTTTAGGAGTGCTAAAATGCGGGTACTTACCGCCTCGGAATGCCTGGCCGTTTGCCCACCCATTACTAGCAGGAAGGAGGACGATCGATGGCGAAACAACTCGCATACGATGCCGACGCCCGTTCGGCTTTGAAGCGCGGCGTCGACAAGGTCGCCGACGCCGTTCGAATTACCATCGGCCCCAAAGGCCGCAACGTGGTGCTCGACAAGAAATTCGGCTCGCCGACCATCACCAATGACGGCGTGACGATCGCGAAGGAGATCGAGCTGGAGGACCCCTTCGAGAACATGGGGGCGCAGCTGGTCAAGGAAGTCGCAAGCAAGACGAACGACATCGCCGGCGACGGGACCACCACCTCGGTGGTGCTGGCGGCGGCGATCATCGGTGACGGGTTACGTAACGTTACCGCCGGCGCCAATCCGATGCAGCTCAAGATCGGCATCCAGAAGGCTGTCGATGAAGTGGTCAAAGCGATCAAGGAGCAGTCGGTCCAGATCTCCGAGCGGGAGAAGATCGCGCAGGTCGCCACCATCTCGGCCGCCGACCCTTCGATTGGCGAGATGGTCGCCAATGCCATGGAGAAGGTGGGCAAGGACGGCGTCATCACGGTCGAGGAGTCCAAGGGCATCGAAGACGAGCTGAAACTCGTCGACGGGATGCAGTTCGACAAGGGCTACATCTCGCCCTACATGGTCACCGACGCCACCCGGATGGAGGCGGTCCTCGAGGATCCCTTCATCCTCATCACCGAAAAGAAGGTTTCGGCGGTTGCCGACCTGCTCCCCGTACTGGAGAAGGTCGTGCAGAGTGGCAAGCCGCTGCTGATCATCGCCGAGGACGTCGAGGGCGAGGCGCAGGCCACCATCATTGTCAACAAGCTGCGCGGAACCTTCACCGCCGTCGCCGTCAAGGCGCCGGGCTTTGGTGATCGCCGCAAGGCGATGCTGCAAGATATCGCGATCCTGACCGGCGGCCAGGTCATCTCGGACGAGCTGGGCCTCAAGCTTGACTCGGTGCAGCTCAACCAGCTTGGCAAGGCGCGCCGCGTCACCATCACCAAGGACGACACGACGGTCGTCGAGGGTGCCGGCAAGCAGGACGAGATCAAGGGCCGCATCAACCAGATCAAGGCCGAGATCGAGAAGACGACCTCCGACTGGGACAAGGAAAAGCTTCAGGAGCGGCTGGCGAAGCTGGCCGGCGGTGTGGCCGTGATCAAAGTCGGGGCCGCCACCGAAACCGAGCTCAAGGAAAAGAAGCACCGGATGGAGGATGCGGTTTCCGCCACCCGGGCCGCGGTCGAGGAAGGCATCGTGCCAGGCGGTGGCGCCGTGCTCGTGCATTCGATCAAGTCGCTCGAAAACCTCCGCCACCTCACCGGCGACGAGGCCACCGGTGTCCAGCTGGTGCGCCGCGCGCTCGAGGAGCCGCTGCGTCAGATCGTCAACAACGCCGGCTGGGAAGGCTCGGTCGTGGTGGAGAAGGTCAAGGGCCTGCCGAAGGGCCAGG
>VBEW01000068.1 GCA_005889225.1 Chloroflexota bacterium
GGGTGCTGCCGGCCAGCAACTCCTACAAGGGCGTGCGCGTCGATCTGGGCAACGACGTGCTGAACCTGGAGCTGTTCGTGATCGTCGAACATTCCGCACACGTCCCGACCGTGGCGGCTGAGGTGCAGCGCCAGGTCGCGGACGCGATCGACAAGATGCTCGGCCTCGAGGTGCGCCAGGTCAACGTCTTTGTCGGCGACGTGAGGTTCCCCGAGGACGCGTAGTGCGACGCCTCATCGCCGGGGCGCGGCGCTAATGGGCCGGCGCCATCTGGCCCGAGAGCTTGCGCTCAAGGTGCTCTTCGAGCTCGAAGGCGATGGCGGCGATGTAGAGCGATCGCTGCAATACCACGTCGCGGAATCCCGGGCCGACGCCGAGGTGGCCGACTTCGCCCGGACGCTGATCCTGGGCGTGCGTGAGCACCAGGCGGAGATCGACGCCCACCTGGGCGAGGCCTCCCGCAACTGGGGCCTCGATCAAATGGCCAAAGTCGAGCGCACTTTGCTGCGGATCGCGGCGTTCGAGATCCGCTATCTGCCGAGCGTGCCGCTCAAGGCGGCGATCAATGAATCCATCGAGCTGGCCAAGACGTTCGGCGGCCCGGACTCCGGCAAGTTCGTCAACGGCATTCTCGGCCGGATCGCCTCGGATGAGGCCCTCCGACGGCACCCCGACGAGGCCGCCACCCAGGGGGCCTCATGACGATCGACGAGGCGGTGGGGCGGATGAATTATGAAACCGCCGCTGCCGAGCTGGAGCGGACGGTTCAGCTACTGGGGAAAGACCAGGAGGATCTCGCCGAATCGGTCCGCACCTTCGAGCGGGGACTGGCGTTGGCTCGACGATGCGCCCGACTACTTGACGAGGCCGAGCGCCGGCTCAGTGAGCTGGCCCCGGCGGGCGAGCGCCCGCCCGGCCCGTGAGCCTGCTTCGGAACCCCTACTTTGTCGTTCCGCTGGTGGCATGGGTGATCGCTCAGGCCAGTAAGGTGATCATCGACTCGGTGCTCCTGCGCCGGCTGAGCGTGCGCCGGCTGGCGACCGCAGGCGGTATGCCGAGCTCGCACAGCGCGCTGGTCGTCTCGCTCACGACCATCATCGGGCGGCTCCAGGGTGTCGAGTCGCCCCTGTTTGCGCTGGCGCTGATCTTCAGTTCAGTCGTCATGTACGACGCGACCGGGGTTCGGCGGGCGGCCGGGCAGCAGGCGATGATCCTCAACCGTTTGCTTGACGACCTGTTCATTGCTCATCGCGGCATCCACCAGGTCCGGCTCCGCGAGCTGCTGGGACACACGCCGATCGAGGTGATCGCGGGCGCACTCCTCGGGGTCGTGATCGGGCTCGGACTGTGGCGATGATGGTGGCGGAACGCCGGCGCCTTGACCAGGCCCTAGTCGAGCGCGGACTGGCGGCCTCCCGCGAACGGGCGCAGGCGATGGTCCGAGCCGGGCTGGTTCGGGTCAGCGGCACGATGTCGGAGCGGCCCGACCAGATGGTCGCAGCCGACCAGGCGGTCGAAGTCACCGGCGTCAGGGATTACGTCAGCCGGGGCGGGGAGAAGCTGGCCGCGGCGCTCGACGCGTTTCCCATCGATCCGCGCGGCCGTCGAGTCCTCGACGTCGGTGCATCGACCGGGGGCTTCACCGACGTCCTGTTACAGCGCGGTGCCGAGCAGGTGATCGCGGTCGACGTCGGCTATGGTCAGCTGGCCTGGAGCCTTCGCCAGGACCCACGCGTGACCGTCCTGGAGCGCGTCAACATCCGCCGCCTCGATCGGCTACCCGCCCCGGCCGACCTCGCCGTCATCGACGTCTCATTCATCTCCTTGCGCCTGGTGCTGCCGCGGGTCCGTGATCTTCTGAGCCCGCCGGGCGACGTCATCGCCCTGGTCAAACCCCAGTTCGAAGTCGGGAAGGGCGCCGTGGGAAAGGGTGGAGTGGTTCGTGACCCGGAGCAGCATCAGCGCGTTCTCAACGCGATCACCGATTTTGCTCGAGAGCTCGGATACGTGGTGGCGGGCCAGCTGCCATCGCCCATCCTGGGGGCCAAGGGTAACCGTGAATTCTTCTTGTATTTGAGGCGGAATGGCTGAGGCGGTTGGCATCGTCTGCCATCCTCGCATCGACCTCGGTGGTCCACCGGTGATGGAGGCGCGCCACCGGCTCGAGCAGCGCGGTTATCGGGTCTGGACCTACTGCGCAACGGCGGAGGAGCGCCCGGGTGCCCTGGTCGACAGCCTTGACGGCACCCGCTTGATCGTCAGCATCGGCGGCGATGGCACCCTGCTCTGGACGGCCCAGCAGGCAGCGGCGGCGCACATTCCGGTACTGGGCATCAACGCCGGTCGCCTTGGCTTCCTCACCCAGGTCCAGCTCGGCGAGGAGGGGCAGGCGCTCGATCGCTGGGCCGCCGGAGACTTCA
Source organism: Chloroflexota bacterium (assembly GCA_005889225.1). GTDB lineage: Bacteria > Chloroflexota > Dormibacteria > CF-121 > CF-121 > CF-13. Next base: position 2,421 of record VBEW01000068.1, read on the forward strand.
CGCTCCAGCGGCGAGCCTTGCTCGAGGCACGGGTCGGCGATCGCGTCTTTCATGCGCTGAATGACGCTGTGGTTCATAAGGGTATCGAGATCAACCTGATCCGGATCGAGGTCTCGGTGGACGGCCAGCCCGCCGGACAGTTCGATGCCGACGGTGTCATCGTTACGACGCCGACGGGATCGACCGGCTACAGCCTGTCGCTGGGCGGACCGATCGTTCACCCCGATGTTCGGGCGCTTGTGTACATGCCGCTCAACCCGCACAGTCTGTTCAACCGTCCGATCGTCCTGCCCGAGCAATCGCGGATCGTGATCCGGCTCCCAAGAGCCGCCGCCATCCTCACCTGCGACGGACAGCAGAATGCGCAGCTGCAGCCGGAAGCCGAGGTCCAGGTCGCGTCGGGCCTGGAAGTCGAGCTGGTGCAGTTCGATGGCGGCCGAAACTTCTTCGACCTGCTTCGGCGCAAGCTGCGGTGGGGCCTGCCGCTCACGGACGGCGACGATTGACCGCATCGGCCCTGCACCGGGTTGGCCAATTCTGGCGGCATGCATCGGCTCGGGTGACGCCGGCGGAGCGCGCCACCGCCGCCAGGATCCTGGGCCCTGAGCTCGCGCCGCTCTATGCGCAGCTGCCGGTCAACGACCAGCGTCACGGGCTGGACGTGCTCGACACCGTGACCCGGCTCGACGGGCAGCCCGGCCGGCTGTTGCAGCAGGCGGCGCTGCTGCATGACGTCGGCAAGGGTAGCGCGCGCTTCTCCGCAGTCGACCGTGGCCTGACGGTCTTTCTTCAGGCGGCCTCACCACGCATACTGCAGGCCATGCTTGCCGTTCGGCCGGCGTTCGCCCGGCGTTTCGAAATCTACCGGGACCACGCTCGGATCGGCGCCGAAACGCTGCACGCACTCGGGGCGCATGAGCTTGCCGATGTCGTCGCGGAACACCACGCCGCAGATCCGATCCGTGACGTGACCCGCCACTTGAAGCGCGCGGACGGGCGAAATTGACGGCCGAGGTGACGACCGAGCTCGAGCGCGATCCGGTTTACGTGGTGCGGACGGCTGCCTTCGATGGACCGATCGAGTTGCTGCTCACGCTGGCTCAGCGAGCGGAGGTGGACCTCAAGACCATCCCCCTCGCGAGTCTGACCGACGACTATCTCCGTGCGATCGACCAGGAGCGGCCGCCGCTCGACCGGCTCGCCGCATTCCTCGTGATCGGCGCGCGCCTGGTCCAGCTCAAAGCCGCCGGCCTGATGCCGGACGCCATGGGCGCTGAGGCGGAGGAGGACCTGCAGGCCTGGGAAGACGCCATCAAGGGACGCCTGGAAGAGTACAAGCGTTTCAAGACACTGGCCGAGTCACTGATGCGCCGCCACGCCAGCGGACGGTTCACGTTCGCCGGCCTCCTGGAGCCCGAGGTGATCCCGCAGGCCCGGGTTCAAGTGAGCCTGGACGCGCTGGCCTCCGCGTTCCAGCAGGTGCTGGACCGGCTGCCTGCCGTGGATCAGGTGACGTTCGAATTCGAGCATGTGTCGCTGGCCGACAAGCTCGACCAGCTTCGGCAGATGCTGGTCCACCAACCGCAGCTGAACTTCACCGCCGTCTTTCGCCACGCGCGGACGCGATTGGAGGCGGTGGTGACGTTCCTCGCGCTCCTGGAGCTGATTAGAATCGGTGAGGCCCGCGTGGCGCAGCCCTCCGCGTTCGCTGAAATTACTGTGCACGCCCAGGAGAGGAAGGAGAATTGAGCGGCGCGATCGACGTACGGGACACGACCGGACTGGCCGCCGCGCTCGAAGCGGTGCTCTTCACGCTCAACCGCCCGGTCACCGTCCTGGAGTTGCAGGACATCCTGCAGTCGCCTTTGCCGGATATCGAAGCCGCCGCCGCCGCGCTTGGTGAATCCCTGGCGGGCCGTGGCCTGTTTTTGCAACGACACCAGGACCAGCTGCAGCTCGTCACCGACCCGGCGCAAGCCGATGTCGTTCGGCGGGTGCTCCGGCCCGAGTATCCGTCGCGGCTCTCACCGGCCGCATACGAGACGCTGGCGATCATTGCCTACCGTCAGCCCCTCACCCGGGCGCGGATCGAGGAGATTCGCGGCGTGAACTGCGAGGCGGTGCTGGAGAGTCTCGAGGAGAAGGGCCTCATCGAGGAGACCGGGCGGCTCGAGGCTCCCGGCACGCCGCGCCTGTTTGGCACCACCATGAAGTTCCTCCAGATCCTGGGGCTCAGCAGCCTCGACGAGCTGCCGCCGCCACCGCAATCCGGCTCAACCAGTTCCTAGCGCGCGCCGGCGTGGCGGCCCGTCGCAAGGCCGACCAGTTGATCGTTTCCGGACAGGTCTCGGTCAATGGGGTCCGGGCGGTCGCCGGCCAGCAGGTGACACCGGGCGTCGATCGGGTGACGATTGGCGGCCGGCGGATCGAACCGGTCTCGGAGTCGACCTACTTGATGATGAACAAGCCGGTCGGGGTGCTGACCAGCATCGGTGACGATCGTGGCCGTCAGACGGTGGCCGACCGCCTGCCCGGGGGCGCGGCGCGCGTCTTCCCGGTTGGCCGGCTGGATCTCAATAGCCGCGGGCTGGTGTTGCTCACTGACGATGGCGAGCTGGCCGGGCGGCTGATGCACCCGCGTTACCATGTCGACAAGGAATACTGGGTCGTAATCCAGGGCCGGCCGGGTGACGATGCCCTGCGCCGGCTTTCGCAAGGAATGGTCGTCGGAGGGGAGCAGTTTCAGCCGGCCGAGGTTCGAATGCTCGAAACCACTACTGGTCAGAGCCGCGTGTCGATGGTGCTGCGCGAAGGCCGCAAGCGCGAGGTCCGGCGGCTCTGGCAGGAGCTGGGGCATCGCGTGCTCGACCTGCAGCGGGTTCGCATCGATGGGCTCCAGCTGGGCGACCTCGAGGAGGGGACCCTGCGCAGCCTGAGTGCGGACGAAGTCCGCAGCCTCAAGTCAGCGGTAAAGCTGTCGTGATCGTGGCCATCGACGGTCCGGCGGGGTCCGGAAAGACGACCGTCGGCCGCATGGTGGCTGAGAAGTTGGGGTTTGCCCTGGTCGACACCGGGCTGTTCTATCGGGCGGTCACTGTCGAAGCGCGCCGGCGCGGGATCGGCGCGGGTGACGTCGCAGCGCTGGTCCAGATGGTGGGCGAACTTCACATCGACATCAACACCTCACCGAGCGCGGGTCGCGACTCCCCGCTGCTCAGCATCGACGGTAAAGATGTGAGCCGGGACGCGCACGACCCGGCCATCGCCCTGGAACTGTCGCAAATCGCGCAGCTTCCCGACGTGCGCCGCCTGCTGGTCGAATCCCAGCGCCGGTCCGCGAGGGGCGATGCCGTTGTGCTGGGCCGGGACATCGGGACGGTGATCTTTCCCGACGCCGACGTAAAGTTTTTCTTTACCGCCCCGGCTGCCGAGCGGGTCGCCCGCCGCCGGCGGGAGCTCGATCGGGCACGTGGAAGCGCGACCCCCGACGCGGTGCTGCAACAGGAAATCGAGGCGCGCGACCGCGCCGACCAGGAACGGGAAGTCGCGCCGTTACGCGCGGCAAGCGATGCTATAATCGTCGCGACTGAGGGCAAGTCGGTCCATCAAGTGTTCGATGAGGTGATGGCCCGCTTGCCGAAGCACTGATCGCTTTGAGCTACTCCTTCCTTACTCGTCTTGCACGGCTCCTAACCCGCGTCATCCTCGGCTCAAAATTCCACCTGCGGGGCACGTCGAACGTGCCGGTCAGCGGGCCCGTTCTCATCGTTTCAAACCATGTCGGGGCGGTCGATCCCGCGATCATCGGCGCCTGGACCCCACGCCCGGTCTGGTTCATGGCCAAGGCTGAGCTCTTCAAAGGCGGCTGGGCCTGGTTGATGCGCGGTTACCATGCCTTTCCGGTGGTGCGGCATTCCGCAGACCGGACGGCGCTGCGGCGCGCCTTCAACTTGTTGAAGCAGGGCTCGGCCGTTGTTCTCTTTCCAGAAGGACATCGGTCCGAGAACGCCCGGCTGTTGCGCGCGGAGCCAGGTGCCGGCTTCGTCGCCCGCCGCTCGGGGGCGCCACTGGTGCCGATCGCCATCACGGGAACGCAGAATGTCATCGGCCGTCACAAGCTGGTCCCGCGGCGGGCCGAGGTCGTGATGATCTTCGGCGAGGCGTTTGCGCTGCCCGAGCGGAACGGCGATGGCAGTCCGATGGATCATCAGCAGAGTTCGGATTACCTGATGACGAAGATCGCTCAGCTTTTGCCGTTGGAAAACCAGGGGGAATACGCCAGCCCACCCATGTCGAGACGCGCGCAAGCATGAAGAAGATTTATGTCCTCGACACACCGGCCCGCCGGCCGACGCGAGTGGCGCGAAACGTGCCAGACGAGCGTTTGAGGCGTTACGTTTGTGTCGGAACCACACGGCTATGAAGAAGATTTACGTGCTCGACACAAACGTGCTGCTCCATGATCCGAACGCGATCTTTTCCTTCGAGGACAACGAGATCGTGATCCCACTGGCCGTGATCGAAGAGGTCGACGGCCAGAAGCGCCGCCAGGACGAGGTCGGCCGCCACGCCCGCCTGGTCGCGCATATCCTGGACGAGCTTCGGATCAAGGGAAAGCTGTCCGAGGGGGTGGGCCTCAAATACGGCGGCACGCTCCGGGTCCAGCTAAAGCATCCGGAGTCGCAGCATTTGCCTGAGGACCTGGACCCACGGAAGGCGGACAACCAGGTGATCGCCCTGACGTTGCAGCTCAAGGCGGAGAGCAACGGCACGCCGGTGATCCTGGTGAGCAAGGACATCAACGTGCGCGTCAAGGCCGACGCGCTCAACCTGCAGGCGCAGGACTACGAGACCGACAAGATGGTCCGCAACGAAGCGGATCTCTACGACGGCATGACCACGCTTGCCGTGCCGCCCGAAGACATCGAGACCTTCACCAAGACGAACGTCTACCAGCCGTCGAACGGCCGGCTCTACGACAACCAGTTCGTCCACTTCAAGTCACTCAACGGCACGAAGTCCAGCGCCCTGGGGCGCTACGATGCGACCGCCGGCCAGGTGGTCGCCCTCGCGCCGATCAAGAAAGAGATCTGGGGCATCCAGGCCAAGAATCTCGGCCAGCGCTTCGCCTTTGACATCCTGCTCGACGACCGGGTGCCGCTGGTGACGATGACCGGCCAGGCCGGCACCGGGAAGACCTTGCTGGCGCTGGCGGCCGGGTTGAACAAGGTACTGGATCAACACCGCTACCGCCGGCTCCTCGTCACGCGGCCCGTCATCCCCATGGGGAAGGATGTTGGCTACCTCCCGGGTGACAAAGAGGAGAAGCTGCGCCCCTGGATGCAGCCGATCTATGACAACCTCGAGTACTTGATGGGCTGCATCTACAAGGAACAGATGGCGGCCGACATGATCCGGCACATCCAGGACAAGGGCCTCTTCGAGGCGGAGGCGCTGACCTACATCCGCGGTCGGAGCATCCCGCAGCAATTCATCATCGTGGACGAGGCGCAGAACCTCACGCCTCATGAGGTGAAGACGATCGTGTCGCGGGCCGGAGAAGGGACGAAGATCGTCCTCACCGGTGACCCGAACCAGATCGACCATCCCTATCTCGACTTCCGCAGCAACGGGCTGTGTTACGCGATCGAGAAGTTCAAGAACAATCCGCTGGCCGGCCACGTCACCCTCACGAAGGGCCAAAGGTCAGAACTCGCGGAGCTTGCGGCAAAGCTTCTGTAAGCCCCCTCCCCGACCCTCCCCCGCAAGCGGGGGAGGAGACTTCCCCGCAAGGGGAGGGAGATCTCGGTGCTGAGGTAAGTTAAGGCCGGTGGATCGCACGTTTGTCGCACTCGATCTGGAGACGACGGGGCTCACCCCCCGCCTGGACCGGATCATCGAGGTCGGCGCAGTTCGCTTCCAGGGCGATCAGGTCCTGGCCAGCTTTCAATCGCTGGTTCGCCCCGAAGTCGGAATCCCCCGCGCAGTGCAGGAGCTCACCGGCATCCGCGATATCGACGTCGCTGCGGCTCCGCACCCGGAGGAGGTGATCGCCGAGCTGATCAATTTCGTCGGTGACAGTGCCGTCGTGGCCCACAGCGGCAACTTCGACCTCTCCTATCTTGTCGACGCTGACGGCTACGGCAAGCGGTACGAGCTATTCGACACTCTTGATCTGACCCGGATCCTTCTCCCGATGGCACCCAGTCACAGCCTGCCCCACCTGTCGCGCCAGCTCGGCCTGCGGCATCCCGATCCGCATCGGGCGTTATCGGACGCCGACGCGGCGCGCCAGCTGTTTCGCTACCTCTGGGAGTTTGCTCGCGGCTTGCCGCGGGATCTCCTCGACCGGATGCTGGAGGTGACAGGCGGCTGGCCGCATCCACTTCAGCATTTCCTGAGTGAGGCACACGCCGCGCCGGCGAGCGGAGTCACGAGCCTGCCACCCGCCACGGTTATGCCCGAGAAGCCCACGCGGAGCACGACGCCATCGACGGATCCCCAGACCATTCGGGCGCTGCTCGGGCCGGACGGTCCGATGGCCGCGCTCCTCGATGACTACGAGCTGCGTGAGTCACAGCTGCAGATGACGCTGGCGATTGCCCAGCTGTACGCGCGAGGTGGGCGCCTGCTCGTCGAAGCCGGTCCGGGCACGGGGAAATCGCTCGCCTATCTGGTGCCAGCGGTTCACCATGCGGTGGCCACCGGTGAGCGGGTGGTGGTGGCGACCAACACCATCACGTTGCAGGAGCAGCTGTTCTCAAAGGACATCCCGTTCATGCGCAGCTGGCTGCCCTTCGATTTCAAGGCGACCCTGTTGAAGGGCCGGGCCAACTACGTCAGCCTGCGGCGCTGGAATCGATATCTCAACGCGCCCAGCCGGCGGGCGGATGGCACCTGGTTCGACGACGAAGTGAAGTTCAAGATGCGGATGCTGGTCTGGCTGGCACAGACCCGCAACGGCGACCGCTCCGAGATCAAGCTCAACGGCTTCGAGGAGTTGTTCTGGCTGCGGGCGGCGTCGACGCCCGATGACTGTCTCGCCGCGCACTGTGAAAACTACAAGACCCAGCAGTGTTTCTACTGGAACAGCCGCCGAGCGGCGCAGGACGCTGATCTGATCGTCACGAACCATGCCCTGCTGCTGGCCGACGCGCTTCGAGGCGGCACGGTGCTGCCGCCACATGAGCATCTGGTGGTGGACGAGGCGCATCAGCTCGAGGAGACGGCGGTGGACGCCCTGACGATGCGGGTGGGCGAGGACGACCTGCTGGAGAGCATCGACGGCGCCCTTACCTGGTTCCGCGCCGCCATCGGTTCACCGGGCGACGCCGTGCGGGTGGCCGCCGCGGACTGCCGGCAGGCGGTGACCGACTTTTTCCGCGCCGTTCGCCCCGTGCTGGCCCAGGGTCAGCCCGAGTTCCCGCTGCGGCCCGGGCGTGAGGAGCCCATCATCCTCGATGCATCGTCGCGAGCCTGGCCGGAGAGCATCGCACTTGCGAAGCTCGCAAGCGTCCTTGCTGACGGCGCCGCCACCCTGCGCCGCGCACTCGATAGCGCCGGCGCGCAGCTTCCATTCGAGAGCAACCCGTATGCGCAGCGGGAGCTCGACCTCTTCGTCACGCAACTGCAAGCGCGCGTCGACCTCGTTGTGCAGGCGTTGTTGCACCCGCAGCCGGAGCGTCTCTACTGGATCGGGACGGAACGCCGCTCCGGGCGGCCGCTGGTGCAGGCCGCTCCCACCGCCGCCGGTCGCGAACTGCAGGCGCGGGCGTTCACGGGCAAGGAAACCGTGGTGTTCACCTCGGCAACCCTTGCCGTGGCGGATTCGTTCGCGTATTTCAAACGGGGGGTCGGCCTCGAGGCGTCGAGCACCCATGAGATGGTGCTGGCGTCGCCGTTCGATTACCTGTCGCAGGCGCTGCTCTGCCTGCCGACCGACCTTCACGATCTCAACGACCCGGCGTTCCTCGACCAGGTCGCCGCCGTCGTTGGCGATATCGCGCACGCGATCGCTGGCCGGACGATGGTGCTCTTTACGTCGCATCAACAATTGCGCGACGTGGCGGATCGTCTGCATGCTCGCCCGGCACTCCGCCATCTCAATGTGCTGGCGCAAAACCTCGATGGAACTCGCCGCCAGCTGCTTGCGCAATTCCAGGAGGATCCGCGAAGCATTCTGCTCGGAAGCAGCAGCTTCTGGGAAGGGATCGACGTTCCAGGTGACGCGCTGTCTTGCGTGGTCATCGTCCGCTTACCGTTCCGGGTGCCGAGCGACCCGCTGCAGCTGGCACGGAGCGCGATGCTGGCGGACCCGTTCGGACAGCTGGCCCTCCCCGAAGCGGTGTTGCGCCTCAAGCAGGGGTTCGGTCGTCTGATCCGGCGACAGAGCGACCGCGGCGCCGTGGTCCTGATGGACCACCGAATCGCGAACCGCACGTACGGCGCGGCCTTCCTCAGCGCGCTGCCCCGGGCAGCCGTACACCTTGGCACGTCCGATCAGATGGCGCCGAGCATCGCCCAATGGCTGGCCCGAGGCGGCGGGGTCCGGCTGCCGGCGCCGGTCGAGGTATGAGCGCGGACGGCCAGCTCACAGTCGGGCTGGCGCAGGTCGATTCCGCCCTCGGTGATCGGGATCGCAATCTTGCCCGTCACCGCCAGTGGGTCGCGCAGGCGGTTGACGCGGGCGTCAAGCTGTTGGTCTTTCCTGAACTGAGTCTGACCGGCTATTTTCTAAGAGACCTGGTGGTGGACAGTGCAGTCAGACTTGACGGCCCGGCCATGAAGGACCTGCTGTCCCTCTCCAGCGACCTCGACGTCGTCCTGGGCGCCGTCATCGAGGAGCCGGATCATCGCTACTTCAACGCGAGCCTGTACCTCAGCCGGGGCGAGCTCGTCCATGTACACCGGAAGGTGTATCTCCCGACCTACGGAATGTTCGACGAGCAGCGCTACCTCGCGTCGGGCGATCGCTTCCGCAGCTTTAAGACGTCCTTCGGCCGAGCCGGAATGCTGGTCTGTGAGGACATCTGGCACCTCTCCAGCGCGTATATCCTGAGCCTCGAGAGCGTCGATATGATCATCTGTCCGTCGGCGAGCCCTGGCCGCGGACTATCGACGGACGAGCGGCTGGGGACCGCAGAATCCTACAACCTGGTCTGCCGCACCTACGCCCAGTTCCTGACAACGTTCTTCCTCTATTGCAACCGGGTCGGCTACGAGGACGGCGCCAACTTCTGGGGTGGCTCGATGGTGATCGGTCCCAATGGGGACATCATCGCGCAGGAGGAGGATGCGGACGAGGCGCTGGTGGTGGCGACCCTGGACCTGGGTGACGTCCGCCGCGAGCGGCTGGCCAATCCGCTGCTGCGGGACGAGCGGGTGGAGTTGACCATCAATGAAATGCGACGGGCATGGCATGAGCGCACCCGCAAGCCTTACTGAGCCCGTCTTCCCGCCGCTTGCCATCAACCCGGAGCTGGTGCGGAAGATCCTCGTCCGGTTCATCCAGAACGAAGTGCAGAAGGTCGGCTTCGAGCGGGTCGTACTCGGCCTGAGCGGCGGGGTCGATTCCAGCCTGGTCGCGACCCTGGCGAGCCAGGCGCTCGGGCCAGGGAATGTGCTGGCCGTCATCATGCCGTACAAAACCAGCGACCCAAAGAGCCGGAGCGACGCCCTGCAGGTCGTGGCGCAGCTGGGCATCAACCGGCTGGAGGTCGACATCACCCCGCAAATCGACGCCTACTTCGAACGCTTCCCGGACGCCGAGCAGAAGCGTCGGGGCAACAAGATGGCGCGTGAGCGGATGACGATTCTCTACGACCAGTCCTCGGTCTTCAGGGGGCTGGTGATCGGGACCAGCAACAAGACCGAACTCCTCCTCGGCTATGGCACGATCTACGGCGACATGGCGAGCGCCCTCAATCCGGTTGGCGACCTCTACAAGACGCAGGTCTGGCAGCTCGCCGACGCCCTCGGAGTACCGACGGCGATCGTGCAGAAGGCGCCCTCCGCCGACCTTTGGGCCGGCCAATCCGACGAGACCGAGCTGGGTTTCGCCTACCGGATGGTCGACCAGCTTCTCTACTACCTTGTCGACCGCCGCTATTCCAAGGAAGAGGCGGCCCGGCTCGGCTTCGAACCGGCCTTCATTGACGACATCATCCGGCGGGTGCGCGACAACCAGTACAAGCGTCGGTTGCCGGTGATCGCAAAGCTATCGTCACGCACAGTCGATCAGGAATTTCGTTATCCGCGCGACTGGGGACACTAGTGCGACCCGGCTAGGGTGGGGACGCTGTACCTCGTGGCAACGCCGATCGGCAATCTCGATGACATGACGCTGCGCGCTGTCCACGTGCTGGAATCCGTGCCGCTGATCGCGGCTGAGGACACCCGGCATACGCTGAAATTGCTCACCCACTTCGGCCTGCGGCGCCCGCTGGTCAGTCTGCACGCGCGCAACGAGGCCCGCCAGCTACAGACGATTCTGAACCGGCTCGAGCAGCACGACGTCGCGCTCGTCTCTGATGCCGGAACGCCGGCGCTGTCCGACCCCGGCGTGCGGCTGGTGAGCGCCGCGGTCGCCGCGGGGTACCCGGTCGTGCCGGTGCCGGGGCCGTCGGCGGTCCTGGCGGCGCTCGTCAGCTCGGGTCTGCCCACCAACCAGTTCACGTTCCTGGGGTTTCTTCCACGCAAACGAGGTGAGCTGGAGCGGGTGATCAGGGACGCAGGGGAGGCGAAGCGGACCTTTGTCTTCTTCGAATCGCCTCACCGAGTGCAGAAGACATTGGCTATAATGGCCTCCGCCCTCGGCCCCCGCTCGCTGGTGGTGGCGCGGGAGATCACCAAGGTCCACGAAGAATTCTTGCGTGGAACACCGGCGACGCTCCTGGAGCACTTCGCGAAATCTCCACCCCGAGGCGAGCTGACGGTCGTGGTTGCCGGCAGCGATTGGAGAGCCTCAGATGAGTAAGTTCTACGTCACCACGGCGATTGTCTACATCAACAACACGCCGCACCTGGGTTTCATCTATGAGCTGACCGGAACCGACGTGCTCGCTCGGTATCACCGGATGATCGGTGACGAGACCTTCTTTCTGACGGGTAGCGACGAACACTCGCTCAACGTCGAGCGGCGGGCCCGGGAGGAGGGCCTCTCCACCAAGGATTTCAGTGATCGGATGGCGGAGGTCTATCGCCAGATCGAGGCCCAGTTCCAGATCTCGTACGACCGCTTCATCCGTACCGAAGACTCGGACCACGTCAAGGGTGTCCAGGATTTCATCGAACGGATCAAGCAGCACGGCGACATCTACAAGGGCACCTACGAGGGCTGGTACTGCACATCGTGTGAGGAGTTCAAACAGGAAGCGGATTTGCGGGACGGATACTGCCTCATCCACCCGACCTTGAAGGCGATTTACCTGAAGGAAGAGAACTACTTCTTCGCGCTTTCCCGCTACCAGGATCGCCTCCTCCAGCATTTCGAGAAGCACCCGCAGTTCGTCCAACCCGAGAGCCGGCGCAACGAAATCCTCAGCATCATCAAGGGTGGACTCCGCGATTTCAGCATCTCGCGCTCGACGGTCCGCTGGGGCGTCCCATTCCCGGGAGACGAGCGGCATGTCGTCTATGTCTGGGGCGACGCCCTGACCAACTACATCACCGGGGTCGGCTATGGAAGCGACCCGGAGAAGTTCAAGACGTGGTGGCCGGCGGACCTGCATGTCATCGGGAAGGACATCACACGATTTCACGCCATCTACTGGCCGGCCATGCTGATGGCCGCCGGCCTGCCGCCGCCCAAGCGCATCTGGTCGCATGGCTTCATGACCATCCACGGGGAAAAGATGAGCAAGACACGGGGCAATGTGCTGGACCCCAGTGAAGCGGTGGAGCGATTTGGGGTGGACGGCGTTCGATACCTGCTGCTCCGCGAGCTCCCGTTCGACCGCGACGGAGACATCAGCTGGGAGACGATGACCGACCGATTCAACGCCGACCTGGCCAACGACCTCGGAAACTTTGTTTACCGGACGCTATCGATGTTGCAGCGCTACTTCGACGGCAAAGTGCCGGCACCGGACGGCGACGCGACGGCGCTGGACCAGCAACTCCGCACCGCCTTCGAGCGCGCCATCCGCGGTCTCGACAAACACATGAAAGCCGTGGATTTCACTGCGGCCCTCGACCTGATCTGGCAAGCGATCAATCGCGGCAATAAGTACATCGAGGAGACCGCACCCTGGGTGCTCGCCAAACAGTCGGACCAGCGAAAACGGCTGCAGACGGTGATGTACAACCTGGTCGAGGCTATCCGGCTGACTACCTACATGATCACACCGTTCATGCCCGAGACCGCCGCAAAGATGGCGGCGCAAGTCAAGGCTGACCCCAAGGCGTCCTGGGCGACCGCGCACGAGTGGGGACGGTTGGCGCCCCGCACCCAGACCACGCTCGGCGGCGTCCTTTTTCCGCGAATCGAGAAGCCGGAGCCGGTCGCCTGATCGATTCGCACGCCCACCTCTTGCACCTGCGCGCGCCGCTGACGCCGGCGCAGGCGCTGGAAGAGGCACGATCCGCCGGCGTGCAGGCCGTGATCAATATCGGCGACGATGCGACTGATAACCGGCCGGGGATCGAGCTGGCCGAGCAGATTCCGGGACTGCGGACAACCGTCGGCCGGCATCCACACTCGGCGGGCGACCCCATCAGCGCCGATGAGCGTCGAGAGTTGCGAGAGCTGGCCAGGCATCCTCGGGTGGTGGCGGTGGGGGAGATCGGGCTCGACTACCACTTCACGGACTACCATCGGACGCCGGCGCCCGCGCAGGCCCGCATCTTTCGTCAGATGCTGGGTCTGGCGCAGGAAGTCGACAAGCCGGTGGTGCTGCATACGCGAGACGCGTTCCCGGACCTGATCGCGATCCTTGATGAATTTCCCGGCCTGCGGGGTGTCTTCCACTGCTTCAGTGGAAACTCCGCGATTGCCGCCGAAGCGCTGTCCCGAGGTTTCCACATCTCCTTCGCCGGGACCGTGACATATCCGACCGCCCACGGCGTCATCGGTGCGGCCAGTATCATCCCGCTGGACCACATGCTGGTGGAGACTGACTCGCCGTTCCTTCCGCCACAGAGCCGGCGCGGAATGCCGAACGCACCGCGCTATCTGGTCGAGACTGTTGAACGAATCGCGGCGCTGCGTGGGACCACGGTGGCCGAGATCGGAGCGGCGACACGGCAAAACGCCATCGATCTCTTTCGGTTGAACCACGCCGGCTAGCAAGCGCCCGCTGGATCTCGCTGACCCATCGATCATTCGCGGGATCGCCCGCCGCTTTGGCGTTCGCTTCCAGCGACGTTGGGGGCAGAACTTCCTCGTGGACCGACGGCAATTGGAGCGCATGGTGGAGGCCCTCGACCTCAGGCCAGCGGATGACGTCGTCGAGGTGGGTCCAGGGCTGGGAGCGCTCACGGTTGAGCTTGCCCGCCGAGTACGCGCCGTCGTCGGGGTTGAGATCGACCCGGCGTGCGTGAGAGCCCTGGGACTGGTGCTCCGGGATCACCCCAATGTGCGGATCGTTGAGGCCAACATTTTGCAGGCGCCGGTGGCGGACCTCCTGCCCGCGGACTACCGCGTGGCCGGGAACATCCCCTACAACCTGACCGGCGCCCTGTTCAGCCACGTGCTCGAGCAGCCCCGACCACCGCAGCGGATCGACCTGCTGGTCCAGCACGAGGTCGCGGAGCGAATCGTGGCACAACCGGGTGGCTGGAGCCTCGCCACCCTGGGTGTTCGGGTGTTCGGCCAGCCGGAGCTCATCCTGCGGGTCCCACGCACCGCCTTTCTTCCTGAGCCGCGGGTCGACTCCGCGCTCGTCCGGATCATTCCGGACGCGGATCCCGCATTGCCGAAGGCCGACTTGCCGAGCTTCTTCCGTTTCGTCACACCGTTCTTCCAGGCTCGTCGCAAACAGCTGCCGTTCGTGTTGAGTCGAAAACTCGGAATCAGTGGGGTGGAGGCTCGCGCGCGGCTTAGCGTTATAGACATCGACCCGGCGCGGCGGCCCGAGACCCTGTCACTCGACGAATGGAGGCGATTTTTCGAAAGTGAGCGCGGACATTGACAACTAGCTACGATTTAGGCGCTTTGAAGGAGCCGGAGGACGTGGCCGCAGTGCCGGATCCCCGCGACATCATCCTTCCCCGGCCGGGCTTCGGCAGCGTGCTCGCGAATCACGATTTCCGGCTGATCTGGTCGGCCCAGGTTGCCTCCCAGCTTGCCGACAAATTCTTGATGTTTGCCTTGCTCATCCTGACCTACAGCATCAGCCGCGCCAGCACCCATGGGGCCGCGCTGTTCCTCGCCTACACGTTCCCCTCGGTTTTCCTCAGCCCACTGGCGGGGGTCTACGCCGACCGGCACGACAAGAAACGCTTGATGTTCTTCACGAACGCCATCCGCGGAGTGCTCATCCTGCTCATCCCGCTCAGCCAGCTGACCCCCTACTTTGCGCACGTCACCTGGCATCTGCTCGTGATCACCTTCCTCTTCGCCGCGGTCGGCCAGATCTTCGCGCCGGCCGAAGCCGCCTCGATTCCCTTCATCGTCAGCAAGGAAGAGCTGATGACCGCCACCTCGATGTTCACCAGCACGGTGATCGTCACGCTGCTGGTCGCGGTTCCTTTGTCAACGCTGGCCGTCCGCTTCCTGGGCGAGAATTCTCCCTACTGGATCGCCGCCGGGTTGTT
>VBEW01000239.1 GCA_005889225.1 Chloroflexota bacterium
GATCTTGCGGGTCACCTTGCCAAGCGATCCGGGCTTGTCCTCGATGTCCAGCACGAGGACGTCCTGCTCGCCAGTGACCCGAGCGCCCGCAGTCTGCAGCGCCTGACGCGCCTTCGCGGGGTCCGCGACCAGCACGTGGCCGACGCCTTTGCCGCCAACGACGAAGCCGCAGATGCCCTCGATGTTGACGCCGGCCTTGCCCAACGCCTCCGCCGCCGAGGCCACGCTGCCGACCTTCTCGTCGAGCTCGATCGTCAGATCCTTCAGATCGTGCGCCATGTGCCGACCTCCTTAACCCCCCGTTGCTGCCCGATTTGGGCATTTTAGGCGGCTCCTGCTCAGGCTTGCTAGATGACTCGTTCCGGGTCGTAGAGCCAGTTGAGGCCGATGCCGAGGACGGCGACGGCAAAGGCCATGACCAGGACGACGAGCAGGATCCGCCCTGCGACACGAATCATCGGCGGCTGTCGTTCGAACGGCCGTGATGGCTCATACCAGAGCGTCCAGATCCCGAGCGGGAGCACGGGAAGGCTGCGCAGCACGATGCGGACCATCGGATTGGGGGCGATGAAGGCGGCGATCACATAGGCAGTAGCGATCGGGAGCAGCACGGCCGCAAGCACGAGTCGAACCGCAGACTTAGTAGGCCTCGAGGTAGGCGTCGAGCTCCCACGCGCTGACCTGCTTCTCATAGCTCTGCCACTCCATCTCCTTCGCTTCGATAAAACGTTCCAGGAGGTGGACACCCAGCGCATCGCGCATGACTTCGTCCTGGCGCAGGTCGCGCAGCGCCTCAGCGAGGGAGCCGGGCAGCTGGCCGAGCTGGTGGCGGGCCAGGCGCTCGGGGTCGAAAGCGTACAGGTTTTCCTCGACCGGCGGCGGTAGCGGCAGCTTCTGCCGGACCCCGGCGAGGCCGGCGTGGAGCATGGCGGCGAACGCCAGGTACGGGTTGCAGGAGGGGTCCGGCGCCCGGAACTCGACGCGGATCATCGCCCGATCGCCGCTGCCGGCCCGGGGCACCCGGATCAGCGCCGACCGGTTCATCTGCGCCCAGCTGATGGCCACCGGCGCCTCGAAGCCGGGCACGAATCGCTTGTAGGAGTTGACCAGCGGCGCGACCAGCGCGCACATCGCGCGGGCATGAGCCAGCTGCCCGGCAATGAAATGCTTGGCGACCGGCGACAGGTGATACTGGTCGGCGCGGTCGTAGAACGCGTTGACATCCTTGCCCCCATCGTTGAGCACCTGGTGCGTGTGCATTCCCGAGCCGGCCGCGCCGAAAATCGGTTTCGGCATGAAGGTCGCCAGCAGGCCGCGGCGCTGGGCGACCGCTTTGACCGCATGCTTGATCGTCACCAGTTGATCCGCGCTCTTGAGGGCATTACTGAGACCGAGGTCGAGCTCGTACTGGCCGGCCGCGACCTCGTGGTGGCTGGCCTCGATCGTGATGCCGAGATGGTCGAGCCCGTCGACGATCTCCTGCCGGACTTCGCTGCCCAGGTCGACCGGATGGTCGAAGTAACTCGCCCGGTCATGCCGTCCCGGGCGCGGGCCCCCGGCCGGGTCGGTGTTCAGGAGAAAGAACTCCAGCTCGATGGCGACCGCGTAATCGAAGCCCAGCGCTGCCGCCTCCGCCAGTGCCCGAGCCAGCACGCCGCGCGGGTCGCCCGCAAACCGCTCCCCCTCGGGGGTCAACAGGTCGCAGATCACCTGGGCCCCGGGAACGCTGTCGCCGGCAGCGATGGTGAGCGTGTTCAGGTCCGGCCGGAGGAACATGTCGCTCTCGAAGACGCGGGCGAAGCCTTCCACCGATGAACCGTCAAACCACTCGCCGTTGCGCACGGCGTGGGGCAGCCGTTGGCTCGGGATCGTGATGCTCTTTACCGTTCCCAGGACATCGACGAAGCGCAGGTCGAGGAAACGAACGCCACGCTCGGACAGCCGCTCCAATGCGCGTTCGACGGTGATGGACGCCGTGCGGCCGGCGGCCGTCTCAGTCTTCGGCGTCGGGGACTCCCTTGTGCTCGGAGTCCGACGGCTGTATCTCCTCCATCCAGGACGGGCCGGGACGCGGGTGATCGGCGGGTCTCCAGGGCTTGTCGTGTTCTACCGGAAAGTCCATACGCTGCTCCTTACCTGATGATGAGGCGGCTGCCAGGGCGAGTGGCAGCCGCCCAAACGACGAACGCGCGATCCGGCTAGCGGGGCGAACTAAATGTCGTGGTAGAGATAGAACTCCCATGGATGTGGCCGCAGCGCAACCTGGTCGAACTCCTTAACACGCTTGTAGTCGATCCAGGTCTCGATCAAATCGGTGGTGAAGACGCCGCCGCGGAGGAGATATTCGTTGTCCACCTCGAGGGCATCCAGAACCTCGAGCAAGGAACCCGGCGTGCTCTTGACCTGGCGCTTGAGCTCCGGCTCGAGCTCGTAGAGGTCTTCATCGATCGGCTTGGGGGGCTCGATCTTATTGATCACCCCGTCGAGACCGGCCATCAGACAGGCCGCAAACGACAGGTAGGGATTGCAGGACGGATCCGGAGTCCGGAACTCCAGGCGCTTTTGCTTGGGATCGCTGAAGTACATGGGGATTCGTACGCAGGCGCTGCGGTTGCGCTTCGAGTAGATGAGGTTGATGGGCGCCTCGTAGCCGGGCACCAACCGCCGGTAGGAGTTTGTCGTCGGGGCGGCGAAGGCGAGCAGTGACGGGGCGTGCTTCAGCAGACCGCCGATGTACCAGCGGCACATGTCGCTGATGCTCGCGTAGCCCGCCTTGTCGTAGAAGAGGGGCACCCCTTCCTTCCAGAGACTCTGGTGGGTGTGCATCCCGGAGCCGTTGTCCATGAAGAGCGGCTTGGGCATGAACGTCGCGACGAACCCATTCTGGGCGCAAACGTTCTTGACGACGTACTTGTACATCATGACCTGGTCCGCCATCTTGACCAGCGTCGAGTAGCGCATGTCGATTTCGGTCTGGCCCGCCGTGCCGACTTCGTGGTGATGCACTTCGACGTCGATACCGGCCTCGATCAGCTTGAGGACGATCTGCGAGCGAAGGTCTTGCAGCTTGTCGGTTGGCGGGACCGGGAAATAGCCTTCCTTGTAGCGCGGCCGGTATGCCAGGTTAGGCTCCGAGTTCTTGCTGGAGTTCCATACGCCTTCTACCGAGTCGATCTCGTACATGCCCGAGAACTGGTTCTGGTCGAAGCGCATGCTGTTGAAGATGTAGAACTCGCACTCCGGACCCCAGAAACTGGTGTCCGCGATGCCGGTGGAAGAAAGGAACGCTTCCGCCTTCTTCGCGACATAGCGAGGGTCGCGCGAGTACGGCTCGCGGGTTATGGGGTCGATCACGTCGCAGGCCAGGCTGAGGGTTGGCACGCGCAACACGGGGTCGACAATGCCCGTCGATGGATCGGGGATCAGCAGCATGTCGCTCTCGTGGATCTGCTGGAAGCCGCGAATGCTCGAGCCGTCGAAGCCGATGCCGTCCTCGAAGAGGCCTTTACTCAGTTGCTGGACCGGGATCGAGAAATGCTGCCAGGTCCCGATCAGATCGATGAACTTGAGATCGACGATCTTCAGTCCCTGCTTGTGAGCCAGGTCGATGACGGACTGGGCATCCGCCCTGGTTTCCT
>VBEW01000244.1 GCA_005889225.1 Chloroflexota bacterium
TGGGACAGGACTTCAACGCCGTCAAGGCCTACCTCGATCGGGTGGACGAGCGGCGGCGCGTGCTGGTTGCCGCTGCTGCGCCGGTCCTGAAGCCGGAGGAACAACTCACCCTTTTTGGCTAAACGACCCCGTTTGCGTGCCATCCCGCTCGGGGGACTGGGCGAGATCGGGCGCAACATGATGGCCCTGGAGTACGACGAAAACATCGTCGTGATCGATGCCGGCCTGATGTTCCCAGAAGAGGAGATGCTCGGCGTCGACCTGGTGCTGCCGGATGTGACCTACCTGGCGGAGCGCAAGGAGAAAGTCCTCGGCTTCCTCCTGACCCACGGCCACGAAGACCATGTCGGCGCGCTGCCCTACATCCTTCCCAAAGTCAATGCGCCGATCTACGGCAGCCGGCTGACGCTCGGTTTAATCAAGAACAAGTTGCGCGAGCACAAACTCGTCGAGCAGGCGGACCTGCGAGAGGTGAAGGCCGGTGACGTCGTCGAATTGGGCCCCTTCAAAACGGAGTTCATTCACGTCGCCCACAGCATCCCGGACACCACCGCCCTCGCGATCGAGACACCCGTTGGGATGGTTGTCCACTCGGGCGATTTCAAGATGGACCAGACGCCGGTCGACATGCGACCCACCGACATGGCGCGGCTCTCTCACTTCGGCGACCACGGCGTCATGCTGCTGATGTCGGATAGCACCAACGCCGAACGCGACGGATTTACTCCATCCGAACGCACCATCGGTGAGGCGTTCCAGGAACTCTTTGGCCAGTGCCCGGGCCGGATCATCATCTCGACCTTCGCATCCAACATCTAC
>VBEW01000245.1 GCA_005889225.1 Chloroflexota bacterium
CCTCTCGGCGACTCCAATCCCGGGCAACGAAGAGCTGGTCTCGCGCACCATCAACAACTGCTACAAGCACGGCGCCCGCGTCTTCTACTCCGCGCGCAACCGGGTGCATGCCTCGGGCCATGCCAGCCGCGAGGAACTGAAGCTGATGCTCAACCTGGTGCGGCCCAGGTTCTTCATGCCGGTCCACGGCGAGTTCCGCCACCTGGCCCTGCATTCGGAGATCGCCCAGGACGTCGGCATCACCAAGGACCGGGTGATCGTCACCGACGACGGCAACACTGTCGAGCTTGGCGATGGGGTTCCCCACTTCGGCAACAAGGTCCCGGCGGGGTATGTCTTCGTCGACGGCCTGGGGGTCGGCGATGTGGGGTCCGTCGTTTTGCGCGACCGCCGAGTGCTCTCCCAGGACGGCATCTTCATCGTGATCGTGACGGTGGACAAGGACACCGGCCAGGTCGTCTCCGGACCGGACCTCATCTCCCGCGGCTTCGTGCATCAGCAAACCTCGGATGCCTTGCTGGAGTCGGCCCGCCAGCAGGTGCTCAACACCATCAACAAACCCGGCCGCGGCAATCCCGAATGGCAGGTCCTCAAAAACTCGATCCGGGACTCGCTCAGCAAATTCCTCTATGAGCAAATGCGCCGCCGGCCGATGATCATCCCGATCGTCGTCGAAGTCTAGGTCGAGCCGCGCCGATCCCGGTCGCTTGCCAGCCAGTAACAGGCTCGCGTATGAATAGGTGTATGCGGTTTTCGTTCCGGCTGCTGATGGCAGCCCTCGTTGCGTCGCTGGCGATTGCGGCTGCCGGCTGTGGATACAGCAACCCGGGTTCGGGCGCGAGCCCGGGCGCAAGCACGTCCTCCGGTTCGGGCTACTGAGCCAGACTTAGTCGAGCCTCAGGGCTCTTCACGATAATCGAGGTCTTCGACTGGGTCGCCGGTGTAGCTGTCGATTTTGCGATCGACCGCGCCCGGAGCCTCTTTGACCACGTGCATGGCGGCCTCTTCGGCGCTCGGGTAGCCGCCTTCATCGCCCAGGTCCGAGCGCAGTTCGGCACCGCCACCTTCGGACTCATCATCGATCAGCCGAACCTCTTCGGTATCGGCGCGGACGGTGTCCGGCACCTCCTCGCGCAGCCGCTCATCGAGGGTGTCCTGGTGCCAGTAGTCATCGGGCGCCTGCTTGTAGTCCCGCGGCGGGACCTCGCCTTCCTGGGCGTCGCCGGTGATCTCCTTGCCGGGAAGCGCGCCAATCAAGTCGGGCTGCCCTTCGGAATCGAGGTCTTCGTTCTCGGGGAGCTCGCTGCCGCCCTGCCGCCGTGGCGGACCCGGCGCGGCGTCCAGGTCGGGAATACCCAGCGTCTCCTGATCGTCCTGCTCGTCTTCCTCTCTGGCCATGACCTTCTTTATACCCGGTCGGACCCTCTGGTCGAAGGCCTGAATAGCCGGTAGAATGGCGCCATTCGTCTCAGCAAGCGTCGCAGCCACCCAGGCATGAAAACCCGGCGTAAGCGCATCGCGCGCCCAAAACGCTCGGCCTCCCGTCAGCGCTTTCGAATCAAGGCGCCGCGCCTGCCCAAGCTGCAGGTGCCCAAGTCCCAGCAGCGCGAGCTCGCCGGGATCGGCTTCCTGCTGCTGGCCGGCCTGCTCGTCCTGGCGGTCGCGCTCCAAGCCAGTGGCTCAGCGATGCACCTGCTGCGGGGCGGACTGGTCGGTCTGTTCGGCTGGGGTGTGGTCTTCGTCATCCTTGCGGCGCTGATCGCCGGGGCGGAGTTGCTGATGCCCTGGATCGAAACGATGACCTGGGGCCGGGGGCTGGGAATCGCGCTGCTCGCCACCAGCGCGCTCGGCTTGCTCGACCTGTCTGCCGGAGGGGCCGGCGGCTCGGTTGGGCGTGCGGAGGGTGACGCACTGCGAAGCCTGGCCGGGACGGCAGGAAGCATCCTCATCCTGGGTGCCATCTTCCTGGGCGCCCTCGTCCTGGCCTTCAATATTTCGTTCCGGGACACCGTCGGCGCCCTGCGCGAGCATTACCTCGCGAACCGGCCGGAGCGCAAGCCCCCACAAAAAGAGAAGAAGCCGGCCGAAGCCTGGCAACCGCGCAACCAGGTTGTCCGGACCGAGACATCGGAGCCGGTCCTGGTGCCGATCCAGGGCGTCCCGACTCCGCCGGTTGCCCAACCCCGTCCGGTTGAAGCCGAGCAGGAGGCCGCAGCCGCGCCCCGCCGCAAGGGAGGAACCTCGCCGCAACCAGCCCTGAGCCTTAAGCCGGACGCGGCACCGGCGCTCGCGGTGGTTGCCGAAGACGAGATCCAGCGCCTCTGGGTCAAGCCGGACCTGACCCTTCTCGACACGGTCACCGTCCGCAAGGAACGGCTGCACGACGAAATCAAGTCCAACATCAAGCTGATCGAGCAGACGCTGGCCAGCTTCGATGTTCAGGCGACGGTGATCGGGGTGAACTCTGGTCCATCCGTCACGCAGTACGAGCTCCAACCTGGCGTAGGCGTGCCGGTCCGGAAGATCACCGCCCTGCAAAACGATTTATCACTAGCCCTGTCAGCCTCGATCCGTATCCAGGCACCGATCCCGGGCAAGCCAGCCCTGGGGATCGAAGTGCCGAACAAGGCGACCAGCCTGGTGACCCTCCGCGAGATCATCCAGACGCCGACCTTCCAGAACGATGCGACGTTGCTCTCCCTCGCGATTGGGACCGATGTCTCCGGAAACTCCGTCGTAGGTGATCTCACGCGCATGCCGCACCTCCTGATTGCCGGCGCCACCGGGTCGGGAAAAAGCGTGTGCATCAACGCGCTGATCGCGGGGATGCTGTTTCAGGCGACACCCGAGCAACTGAAGTACATCCTGATCGATCCCAAACGCGTCGAGTTCTCGATGTTCCAGGACATGCCCCACCTGCTCGTGCCGGTCGTAACCGAATCAGATCACGCGGTTTCGGCCTTGCGCTGGGCCGTCGCCGAGATGGAGAACCGCTACAAGCTCTTTGCCAGTCACACGGTGCGCAACATCGGCGACTTCAACAATCGCGCGTCCGAGATGGGCCTGGATCGGCTGCCCTACATCGTGATCGTCATCGATGAGCTCGCTGACCTGATGATGGTGGCCGCGGGCGAGATCGAGGAACTGATTTGCCGCATCGCCCAGCTGGCCCGGGCCGTC
>VBEW01000017.1 GCA_005889225.1 Chloroflexota bacterium
ACGACCGTGATGGATGGAACCGCCGCCGTGATCGTCGGTACGACTGCCTGGTCGACGGCGTCGCGCGCCACGCGGACCGCGTTGAAGATCGCCCGCGCATCTGAGCGGCCGTGGGCGATCACCACCACACCGTTGACGCCCAGCAGCAGCGCGCCGCCGAACTCCCTCCAGTCGGCCCGACGTCGGACGGCCCGCAGCTTGGGGCGCATGAGCAGACCGCCCAGGGTGGCCAGCGGGTCGCCGCGTACCGCGTCGCGCATGCTCTGGAAGACAAACTCGGCGGCGCCCTCCGCCGTCTTGATCAGGACATTGCCGCTGAAGCCGTCGGTCACCACGACGTCCGCCTTCCCTCGGAAAATGTCCTTGCCTTCGACGTTGCCGATGAAGTTGATCCCCGGCTGGGCCCGCAGCAGGGGCTCGGCAGCCTGGACGAGCTGGTTGCCCTTGCCGGCCTCCTCGCCATTGCTGAGCTGAGCCACCCGCGGACTCGCGACGCCCATCAGCTTCTCGGCGTAGATACCGCCCATCACCGCGTACTGCAGCAGGTGCTCCGGCTTGGCGTCCGTGTTTGCGCCGACATCGAGGAGGAAGCAGTTCTTCCCAGTGGCGGTCGGGATGATGGAACCGATCGCCGGTCGGTCGATGCCGGTGATGCGGTGCAGCCCGAAGAGGGCCGCCGCCATCACCGCCCCGCTGTTGCCGGCGCTAACCAAACCATTGGCCCGCCCGTCCTCGACCATCTGGATGCCTCGGACAATGGAGGACGCCTTCTTGCTGCGCACGGCTTGGGCCGGATGCTCGTCCATGCCGATCACCTCAGGCGCATCCTCGATCTGGGCCCACTTCCCGGCTCCCGAGGCGGCGAGCGCGGCGTCGACCCTGTCTTTCATGCCAACGAAGATGACCTCGACACCCAGCTCGCGGTGGGCCTCGACACCACCTGCCACCACCTGTTCAGGGGCAAAATCACCGCCCATGGCGTCGAGCGCGATCTTCATGAGACTCCGCCCAGGTAAGGGGCGACTAGATGTCCAGGTTGCGCACGGTCTTCGCGTGCGTCTGGATGAAACGTTTGCGTGGATCCACTTCGGTCCCCATCAGGACGTCGAAAATCTTGTCCGCCTCCACCGCATCGTCGACCTCGACCCGCAGCAGCATTCGGTTCTGCGGATTCATGGTCGTGTCCCAGAGTTGCTCGGGATTCATCTCACCGAGACCCTTGTAGCGAGCGACCTCTGGTTTGCCGGTCATCTGCGCCAGCTTGCGGTTCTTCTGCTCCTCGGTGTAGGCGTAGCTGATCTCTTTGCCTCGCGTGATCTTGTAAAGGGGTGGCTGCGCGATGTAGAGATACTTTTCCGTGATCACCTGCGGCATGTAGCGGAAGAAGAACGTCAGCAGCAGCGTGCGGATGTGCGAACCATCAACGTCAGCATCGGTCATCACGATCACGTGGTGATAGCGCAACTTCCCGATGTCGAACCTCTCGCCGACCCCTGTTCCCAAAGCCGTGATGAGGTTGCGGATCTGCTCTGAGGTAAGGATCTTGTCTTCGCGAGCCTTTTCAACATTCAGGATCTTGCCGCGAAGGGGCAGGATGGCCTGGAAGCGGCGGTCTCGCGCCCCCTTGGCTGAACCGCCCGCCGAATCGCCCTCGACCAGATAGATCTCACTGAGGCTCGGATCGCGTTCCGAACAGTCGGCCAGTTTGCCCGGGAGCGTCGAGGACTCGAGCAACGACTTCCGCTGCACCAGCTCCCGCGCGCGCTTGGCCGCGTCGCGCGCCCGGGCCGCGACCAGGCACTTCTCGATGATGCGCCGCGCATCCGGTGGGTTCTCGTCCAGGTACTGGGTGAAGGCGTCCGAGAAGACAGTCTCGACCTGGCCGCGCACCTCCGAGTTTCCGAGCTTGGTTTTGGTCTGGCCTTCGAACTGCGGCTCGCGCACCTTGACGCTGATCACGGCAGTGAGCCCTTCGCGAACGTCGTCACCGGTCAGGTTGGGATCCTGTTCGCGCATCAGGTTGGCCTTCCGGGCGTACTTGTTCAGCACCGAGGTCAACGCTGAGCGGAATCCGGTGACATGGCTGCCACCCTCCACGGTGTTGATGTCGTTGGCGAATGCCAGGACAGTTTCGGTGAAACCCTGGTTGTACTGGAGCGCAATCTCCACGGTGTTTCCGTCGATCTCGCGCTCGACGTGCAACGGCCGAAGGTTCACCCAACCTTTGTCGCGATTCAGATACTTGACGAACGCGCTGATCCCGCCCTCGAAGTAGAAGGTGTACTCGAGGTCGATCCGCTCATCGCGCAGCACAATCGTGAGCGCCTTGTTGAGGAAGGCGAGCTCGCGCAGGCGATGCGACACGATGTCCCAGTGGAAGCCGAGCTCCTCGAAGACCTCCGGATCCGGCCAGAACCGAATGTACGTCCCCGTGGTATCGGCCTTGCCGCTGGCTTTGAGCGGTGCGACCGGCGCACCCCGGCGGTACTCCTGGTCGTGCTGCTTGCCGTGCCGCATCACCGTCACCAGCAGCCGCTCGGACAGGGCGTTGACGACGGACAAGCCGACACCATGGAGACCGCCCGTTACCTTGTAGCCGCCCCCGCCGAACTTGCCGCCGGCGTGAAGCTTGGTCATGACGACCTCGAGGGCGGGCTTGCCCTGGTCCTTCATGATGTCGACCGGGATGCCACGGCCGTTGTCGGCGACCGAGGCGGAGCCGTCCTGGTGGAGGGTTACCTCGATCCGGGTGCAGAACCCTGCGAGTGCCTCATCGACGGAGTTGTCAACGATCTCATAGATGAGGTGATGAAGACCCCGGTTATCGGTCGACCCGATGTACATGCCGGGACGGCGCCTGACTGGCTCCAAACCCTCCAAAACCTGGATGGCTTTGGCGTCATAGGCAGGCGTCGTTGTTTCCTTAGGATTCAGCAAATCGCGTATTCAAATTATACCGAATTTGGCGCTAAAAATCGGCTATTGCCGGCGCCTAAAGTGGCGCGGCTTTCGGTACCGTCCCCGAGGCAGCAACCGGCGCGGCGGCGGCGGCTCTGGGCCGCCAGCGCAGGTCGAGCTGGCGCGCCGCCCGGACTTCATCGAGCCGTCCCACCGGCGCCTCGTGCGGCGCGGTCCTGACCATCTCGGGATCGCGCGCGATCTCCTCGACGATCTGCTCCATCGCCTTGATAAAGGCGTCGAGCGTGGCCTTTGATTCGGTTTCTGTTGGCTCGATCATGAGCGCCTCGGGCACGATCAGGGGAAAGTAGATCGTCGGGGGGTGAAAGCCGAGGTCGATCAGCCGCTTCGCGATGTCCTTCGCCGACACGCCCTGCGCCTTTGACTTCTTTGCCGTCAGCACGAATTCATGCAGGGATGGGCCACCGAACGCATCCTCGAAGGAGCGGCGGAGGTGATGCCGCAGATAGCTGGCGTTGAGCACCGCGTTCTGGGCGACCTCGCCGATCGTGTTGCCGTAAGTACGGATGTAGGCGTAGGCGCGAACCAGCATCCCGAAGTTGCCGTAGAAGGACCGGACTTTCCCGATCGACTGCGGACGGTTGTACTCGAAACGAAATCCTTCATCGGTCCGCTCCACCGTCGGGATAGGCAGGAAGGGCACCAGGTGGGACTTGACGCCAACCGGTCCGGCGCCCGGGCCCCCACCGCCGTGCGGGGTCGAGAAGGTCTTGTGCAGGTTGAGATGGACCACGTCGAAGCCCATGTCGCCTGGCCGCGCAACCCCCACCAGCGCGTTGAGGTTGGCGCCGTCGTAGTAAACCTGGACCCCTTGCTCATGCGAAAGCCGCGCGATTTCCAGAATGTCCTTTTCGAATAGACCCACGGTGTTGGGATTGGTCAGCATCACGGCGGCCACCCGGGTCGACAATTTGCTCTTCAGATCGTCGAGCTGAACGAGACCGTCCGGCCCGGACTTGATGGTCACTGTCTTCAGCCGCGACAGCGTGGCGCTGGCCGGGTTCGTCCCATGGGCGCTGTCCGGGACCAGCACCTCATCGCGACTCTCGCCTCGGCTGCGATGGTAGGCCTGGATCATGCGCAGGCCGGTCCACTCGCCGTGGGCGCCGGCGGCCGGCTGCAGGCTCATGCGATCCATGGCGGTGAGGGCGAGCAGCGCCCGCTCCAGCTCCCACATCAGGCGCAGGGCGCCCTGCGCACGCGCCGGCGGGTGATAGGGATGCAGGTCGGCGAAATCATCGAGGCGGGCCAGGGCTTCGTGACCCTGGTGCAGGTTGAAGTTGAGCCGTCCCAACTGGCCGAAGTGGCGCGCCACCTCCGGCTCGCTCAACGAGGCAATCGGCAAGGATGACGTTCGCCGTAAGCCGGCGGGAACGAGCTCATCGATCGGCCTGACGGTGACGCCTGGTGCCGGCAGGCGGGGGCTTGGCCGGTCCTCCCGGCCCAGCTCGAAGAGCAGGGGCTCGCTCACGCCAGCACCTCGAGGTAGCGCTCGATGGCTCGAGGATGATTGAGTTCGGTGACCGAAACCAGCAGGGCATCCGACAGCTCCGGGACGAACCGGCCCAGCGGAAGCCCGCCAAGGACACCTCGCTCGAGCATGAAGGTCTGTGCCTGCTCCGCCGGATATGGGGTGCGCAGCACGAATTCCCAAAGAAACGGCCCCTCGAAGGCCAGCCGGTACCCTTTGCGCTCCACCAGCTGACCCGCCAGGTAGTGGGCGCGCTGGGCACTGAGCTCCGCGAGTTGCTTCAAGCCGGCTCCCCCCATGTGTGCCAGGTAAACGGTGGCGGCCAGTGCCATCAGGGCGTGGTTTGTCGTGATGTTCGAGGTGGCGTGCTCGCGCCGGATGTGCTGTTCGCGCGCCTGGAGAGTCAGGACGTATCCGCGTCGACCCTCGCCGTCGACGGTGGCGCCGACCAGCCGGCCGGGCATGCGCCGCAGCAGCGGCTCCTTGCAGGCGATAAATCCGAGGTACGGGCCGCCAAAGGACAGCGGCAGTCCCAGCGGCTGTCCATCGCCGACCGCCAGGTCGGCGCCATAGTCCCCCGGGGCCGCCAGCAGCCCCAGTGAGATCGGATCGACGCAAGCAATCAGCAAAGCCCCCGCCCGATGGGCCAGGTCGCTGATCGGCTGGGGATCTTCGAGCACGCCGAAGAAATTCGGCTGCTGGAGGATGACGGCGGCGGTGGTCGCGGTGACCGCTTGTTCCAGCTTTGCCGGATCGACTCGGCCGTCCACGCCAGGTGCGACACGGAGGATCTCGTAATGCTGCGCTTCCGAGTAGGTCTGCAGCACCTGCGCATACTCCGGATGGAGCGCGCCGGCGACGACGACGTTCTGCCGATTCGTGTGCGCCACCGCCATCGCCGTTGCCTCCGCCAGCGAGGTCGCCCCATCGTACAGCGAGGCGTTGGCCACATCGAGTCCGGTCAGCAGCGTGATCATCGTTTGAAATTCGTAGGTCGCCTGTAATGTTCCCTGGCTGGCCTCCGCCTGGTACGGCGTATAGGTGGTGTAGAAATCGGGCCGCGAGATCACCTGGTTCACGATGGCCGGACTGAACCGGCGAGAGGCGCCCGCGCCAAGGAAACTGTGTGACGGCGGGATCCGATAATTCAACCGACCCAGCTCGCGGAAGTACTGAACCAGCTCGACCTCCGACAATGGCTCCGGCAGATCGACGCGATCCAGTCGCAGGCGCTCGGGAAGGTGGCTGAAGAGACCGTCGACGCTGTCGAGCTCGAGCGCCTTGAGCATCTCGGCGCGGTCCTTTTCGGCGTTCGGAAGGTAGGTCAACCGGTCACGCGGGAGCCTGGCCCTTCACGAAATCGTCGTAGGCCTTCTCGTCCAGCAGTTTTGGGTTGTCTTTGATGGCCCGGAGCTTGATGATCCAGCCTTTGCCGTACGGGTCCTGATTGACGTACTCGGGATGGTCCTTCAACTCCTGATTGACATCGGCGACCTCGCCACCAACGGGGCTGTAGAGATCGGACGCCGCCTTGACCGATTCGATGACGCCCAGCCGGCCACCGGCATCGAGCTGCTGGCCGACCGTCGGTAGCTCGAGGTAGATGACGTCGCCCAGCTGGGACTGGGCATACTCGGTGATCCCGATGGTCGCCGTATCACCATCTTGCTTGACCCACTCGTGGCTCTCGCTGAATCGCATCCCGCTCACGTCTGGCATCGCTTCCCCCTTTCTCTCATTTGGGATGAGGTCGCTTGTAAAAGGGGAGAGAAACCACTTCCGCCGGCGCCGCGCTCCCGCGGACATCGACCTCGAGTCGCGTCTGTGGTTCCGTCAGCGCAGGAGGCACGTAGGCCATCGCGATGTTGTAGCCGAGCGTGAAGGAGACGTTTCCCGAGCTGACCACCCCAAGGGGTCGCCCGTCGCGCAACACCCGATAGCCATGACGCGGAATGCTTCGATCGAGCATCTTCAGACCGACCAGCCTCCGGTCGAGACCGCTCTGGCGCGCCCGCACGATGGCGTCCCGGCCGATGAAATCCTTGTCAAGGCTCAGCGTCCACTCCAGACCTGCTTCGAGCGGATTGGTCTTGTCATCCATGTCGTTCCCGTAGAGCCGCATTCCCGCTTCCAGTCGGAGTGTGTCACGCGCCCCCAGGCCTGCCGGACGGATGCCGTCGGCCTGGCCCTCCTCGAGCAACGCCCGCCACAGCCGGCCGGCGTCGTCGTTTCCGCAGAATAACTCGAAGCCATCTTCGCCGGTGTAGCCAGTCCTCGAAATCACGCAGGCCACGTCCGCGACCCGGCCCTCGATGAAGGCGTAGTACTTGATACCGTCGAGCGGGGATGGGGTCAGGCGCTGCACCAGACCCACCGCGCGTGGCCCCTGGACGCCCACGAGCGCCCACTCCCGACCGACGTTGAAGACTGGGCCGTCCGGGGAATGCGAGCGGATCCAGTCGAAGTCGCTGTCCTGATTGCCGGCATTGACCACCAGCAGATAGCCACCATCCGCTACCGCATAGACAAGGACGTCGTCGATGATGCCACCGTCGTCATTGCATAGCAGGGCGTATTGGACCCGTCCCGTCCGCAGCGCGGTCAGGTCGCGGGTGAGGAGCCGCTGCGCGACGGCATCGTCCTTGAGACGGATCTCCCCCATGTGAGACAGATCGAACAGACCGACGGCCTCCCGGACGGCTCGATGTTCCTCGCGGATGCTGGTGTACTGCAGCGGCATGAGCCAGCCGCCGAAGTTGGTCATCTGGGCGCCGAGGCGGACGTGTTCCTCGTACAGCGGGGTCCGCTCGGCAGTCACGACCAAACGTCAGGCCTCGTGGTCGTCAAGGTCGTCGATGTAATCGCGGAGCTCCTGGTCGTTCAGATCGCGCGCCTCGCCGAGCATCCCGAGGATGACGTTGACGCGAGCCTCCTCCCACTGCAGGAGCTTGGCGAGCTCGGCGGGTGTTGCCGGTCGACTCAAGCGGCCCGAGAGCAGCCGCTGCGCCGACTCCAGCAGGCGGCAGGCGACCACGAACGCCTCATCGTTGCGTTGTGCCTCTTCCGTCTGCGCCAGCACATCATCCATCGTCGCGGCGATGGCATGGACCAGCCGCGCGTGGAAGGCGCCCTCTCCCGGCTTGTAATGCTCAACGGCCGAGATCAGGCCCACCGTCCCTTCCTGGAACAGGTCGCCGAAGGCGACGCCGCGCTTCTTGCGAGCCTGGGCGGCCTCCAGAACGAGATAGAGGTTGTGCTCAATGAGTCTGCGGTTCGCGTCGTCGCGGGCAGGGCCCTGGCTGTTGAGCAGCCGCCGCTCCTCGTCGTTGGACAGGCGCGGATAGCGAGCCAGCTGGGCTCGGTAATCGGCCTCTTCACCATCCACGGATCGCGGCTCGGCACGTTGCGCCACACCTTCATTCTACGAAGGCCCGACCGCTCGGCCGGGACTATCATCAACTCGTGAAGAGGGCTGGTCGCCTCTTTCTCGCGGCCGTCACGCTGGTCGCGCTTTTGCCTGCCACCGCAGCGCGCGCTGCCGAGCCGCACGTCGTGGTCGCCACCCTGAACGGCGTGATCAACCCGATCACTGACAACTACGTCTCGAATGCCGTGGACAAGGCGGTGCAGGGACACGCGGGCGCGCTGATCATCGCGCTGGACACCCCAGGCGGCCTCGACACGTCCATGCGCAACATCATCAAGAAAATGCTGGGAGCCCCCGTCCCGGTTGTGGTCTTCGTCTCGCCCTCCGGGGCACGGGCCGCCTCCGCCGGGATGTACATCACGGAGGCCGCCGACATCGCCGTGATGTCGCCCGGCACGAACATCGGCTCGGCCCACCCGGTCAGCCTGGGCGGCAGTAACCCGGCACCCAGTGCCAGCCCCGGAGCCTCGGGCGCGTCGCCGGCTCCCGACATCGAGGACCAGAAGATCGAGAACGACGCCGCCGCCTACGCCCGCGCGCTGGCCACCCTCCACCACCACAACGCCGACTGGGTTGAAAAAGCCGTCCGGCAGAGCATCAACGCGCCTGCGGACGAGGCCGTACAGCTGGGAGTCGTCGACTTCGAGAGCCGCGACCTCGACACCTTGCTACAGGATCTCGACGGCCGGCAGGTCACCAAGGGTGGCCGCAGCTACACATTGCAAACGGCTTATGCCGGGATCGAGCGGGTCGACATGAGCGGCTTCGACCAGTTCCTGGAAGCGGTCGCTGACCCGAACCTGGTCTACCTGCTCTTCCTGCTGGCGATCATTGGGATCGGTTTCTGGGTGACGCATCCCGGCCTGGTGCTGCCGGGCGTCGTGGGCGTGATCGCCGGCTTGCTCGCCGCCCTGTCCCTCTTCAATCTCCCGATCAACATCGCGGGCTTGCTCCTGATCCTGCTCGCGATTCTGCTATTCATCGTGGACCTCAAAGCCGTGACCCACGGCGTCCTGACGACCGGTGGCATCGTCGCGATGACCCTGGGCGGATTGCTCCTGATCAACACCGGCTTTCTCTCGGAAGCCGTCAATCTTCCACTGCTGCTCATCACGGTCCTAACCATCGCCGGCATCTTCTTCTTCATCCTTCAGAAAGTGATCGCCTCCCGGCGGCAGCCGTACGCCGCAGGCGAGGAGTCCATGGTGGGTCACATTGGAACGGTCCGCGAGTCGCTCCACCCGGATGGCATGGTCTTCGTCGACGGCGCGCTGTGGCAGGCAACCGCGACGAGCGGGCCGCTGCCCGCAGGCACTCAGGTCCGGATACTCGGGCTGGATGGCCTTCGGCTCCGCGTGGAGCCGGTGCAGCAGCAACAAGGCACGATGGCGGAGGGACCGCAAGTGGCATCCTCATAGGCGCTGCCGCCACCCGTAACATGTGACCACTGCATTAGCGAGGAGGGACCCGTGGGCATATTCGCGCTGATCGTCCTCGGCATCATCGTCCTGGTCGTGCTTATCGGCTTGAGCTCGGCGATCCGCATCATCAACGAGTACGAGCGCGGCGTCCTATTTCGGCTGGGCCGCTTGATGACGCTGAAGGGACCCGGCCTGCGGCTGATCATTCCGTTTGGCATCGACAGGCTGGTCAAGATCGACCTGCGGACGGTCACCCTGGAGGTGCCGCCCCAGGAAGTCATCACGCTCGACAACGTCACGGTGAAAGTCAACGCGGTCATCTACTTCCTGGTCGTGAATCCGAATTCCGCCGTGACCAAGGTGGCCAACTATATCAACGCCACGTCACAAATAGCGCAGACGACATTACGGAGCGTGCTCGGCCAGTCGACCCTCGATGAGCTCCTGGCGAACCGCGAGAAGATCAACACCAGGCTGCAGCAGATCATCGACGAGCAGACCGAGCCCTGGGGCATCAAGGTCTCGACCGTCGAGATCAAGGATGTCGAGCTGCCGCAGACGATGCAGCGCGCTATGGCGAAGCAGGCCGAGGCCGAGCGCGAGAAGCGGGCGAAGATCATCCACGCCGAAGGCGAGTTCGCGGCCGCCAAGCAGCTGACCGAGGCGGCCACGGTTATCGCCCAACAGCCGAGCGCACTGCAACTTCGCTATCTACAGACCCTCACCGAAATTGGGGTCGAGCGGAACACCGTCATCGTCTTCCCAATGCCGATCGACATGATGCAACAGCTCATCGAGCTGCGGGACGCCAAAGGCCGGGGGTCGACGGCACCGGCGAAGACCTGACGCCCCTCCTCGCCAGCGGCGACGTGGCCCTCGATGTCGCCACCGTCGTCATCCTCAGCCTCATCGGCGGCCTCTACGTGCTTGCCAACTTCGGCGAGCAGAACCCAACCGCCCGC
Source organism: Chloroflexota bacterium (assembly GCA_005889225.1). GTDB lineage: Bacteria > Chloroflexota > Dormibacteria > CF-121 > CF-121 > CF-13. The sequence continues at coordinate 10,261 of VBEW01000017.1, forward strand.
ATCATCACGCTGGTTGCCGGCGGCGGGCTCTCTGCGATCGCGCTGCTGGCGGGCCTGCTGGTAGCCGTGAACAACGTGGCCCAGTACGCCGTCGGCGCGGTGCGCCCCGAGCAGTTTCGGACCAATGAGCTGCTCGGCATTCCCCTGACGATTGCGGGCGCCGCCGGCCTGCTCTACCTGTGGCCACCGATCCAGCGCGCCGTTGCGCGGGTGATCCCGGTGCGTCCCGGGTCGCCAGTCATGTACCTGACCGTGGTGCTTGGACTGCTGTTGGTGGCCCAGCAAGTTGGGGCGCAGGTGCAGCCGGGCCCACCGCTGACAATCGGCGATCTTCTGGCACAGGACGTCCCGTTGCTGGTCTTGTGCTTTGTCGGCGTCGGAATTTTCGTGCGTCGCTCACCGCGTCAGACGGTCGAGCGGCTCGGACTGCTTTCCCCACGCCAAAAGCGGTGGTGGCTGGTGGCCGTCCTCGGCATCGGGGTGTTCATCGCGGTGGCGTTCGCGATCGAGGCAGTCGCCAACGTCGTCTCCCCGAGTCAGCAAAAGCAGGTCACCGACGTGACGACCGCCCTGTTCAGCCACTTCAACAATCCCGCCGCCATCATCTTCCTCGGGGTACTGGCGGCCGTCGTCGAAGAAACCCTCTTTCGCGGCGCCCTGCTGCCGCGGTTTGGCATCGTGATCAGTTCCATTCTGTTCGCGGCGCTCCACACGCAGTACGCCGTGAGCTTTGCCACCCTGGAGGTCTTTACGCTCGGGCTGGGGCTGGGATGGTTGCGCGTGCGCGCCGGCAGCATCCTTCCCGGCATGGTGACCCATGCCGGCTACGACATTGCTGTGGGGTTCCTCTCGCTCATCGCGAAATAGACAAACGTGCGTTTGCGATGGGCCACCGTATAATCCCGGCAGAAGCCGTCCTGCGTTCCAGCCAGCAAATTGCCAAGAGTCTACGCAGTCGTCAACCAGAAGGGCGGAGTCGGGAAGACTACCACCGCCATCAACGTGGCGGCCAACCTTCCGGAGCTCGGCTTGAGCGGGCTCATCGTGGATATGGACCCGCAGGGCAACACCACCAGCGGTCTCGGCATCGTCCGAAGCGAGCTCAGCCATAGCATCTACAACGTCATCATCGACGCCGAGGACATCAACGACGTGATCCGTCCGACAGCCGTCCCCGGCCTCGACATCCTGCCCTCGCATCGATCTCTGGCCGGCGCGGAGATCGAGCTCATCAGCTTGCCCCGCCGGGAACGGCGGCTGCTCTACGCGCTCGAGTCGCTGCGCGTTGCCTATGACTACATCATCATCGACTGTCCTCCATCGCTGGGCCTGCTCACCGTGAACTGCCTGGTGGCTGCGGAGTACATGCTGATTCCCATCCAGTGTGAGTACTACGCATTGGAAGGGCTCGGGGCCCTCACGCATACCAGCCAGTTGATCCAGCGGGACCTGAACCCCCGCTTGAAGATCGGGGGCATCGTGCTGACCCTTTTCGACCCCCGCACCACCCTGGCGCTGCAGGTTGCCCAGCAGGTGCGGGCCCAGTATCCGGAGAAAACCTTTCGCACGGTCATCCCGCGCAACGTGCGTCTCAGCGAGGCGCCCAGTCACGGGATGCCGATCACCCAGTACGACCCGACGTCGCGCGGCGCCGTCGCCTACCAGGAACTCACCAAGGAGTTGATCGCCAGATGAATAAACGGCGCGGACTGGGTCGGGGCCTCGAGGCCCTGATCCCTTCGGGGGAGTACGTCGAGGAGCTGAGCTCTGACAACCGCGCGCGGCGCCGCTTCGCGTTGCAGGTCGCCATTACCGATATCCGGCCCAATCCGGAGCAGCCGCGCCGCGGCTTCGAGCCAGGGTCGCTACAGGAGCTGGCCGACTCCATCCGGATGCACGGTATCCTGCAACCGCTGCTGGTCCGGGAGGGTCTCGCCGGATACGAGTTGATCGCCGGCGAACGCCGACTTCGGGCGGCCGAGATCGCGGGCCTGACCGAGGTCCCGGTCATCGTCCATCCAGGAAGCGGCGGCCGCCTCGAAGAGCGCCTGGAGCTGGCCCTGGTCGAGAATCTCCAGCGGACGGACCTCAACCCGATGGAAGAGGCGCGCGCCATGCAACGGCTGCTCCGCGACTTCGGGTTGACCCAGGAGGCCCTGGCCGAACGGCTGGGAAAGAACCCGGTGACCATCGCGCAACGGGTGCGCCTGCTCGGACTGCCCGAGCCCGCCATCAAAGCCATCGAGACCGGAGCCATCACAGCCGGGCACGGCGTGGCGCTACTTGGTATTCCGTCGGTCTCGGAGCAACTTATCGGCCTGGAGCGAATTATTCGAGAGCACTGGAACGTGCGGCAGACCGAGGCCTGGATCCGGTCGCGCGCCACCGCGATGGGCAGCCGAACACTTCGTCACCGGTCGGCCTCAGACCCCGAAACCCGCGCGCTTGAGGCTGAGTTCCGCCAGGCACTCGGCACCAAGGTGGTGCTCACCCGGCTACGGAACGGTGGACGATTGACTATCGAGTTCTACAGTGACGAGGAGCTCGAAGCAATCAGGCGCCGCGTGATTCGCTAGCGCGGAGCTAGCACGTGTAACGGTTCGGGTTTACTCCCGGATCCAGCGATCCGCGGTGCGCTCGTACTCGTGCAGCTCATCCGGGCTGAAAAAGAGGGCCATTTCGGTTTCGGCGCGCGCTGCCGAGTCCGACCCGTGGATCAGGTTCATCCCGAGGTCGAGCGCGAGGTCACCGCGGATCGTTCCAGGGGCGGCCTTCAGGGGGTCTGTGCTCCCCATGACGCTGCGCACCACCGTCACGGCCTCCCGCCCTTCCCAGATCATCGCGACTACCGGGCCCGAGGTAATGAAGGCAATCAGTCCGTCGTAGAACGGTTTGCCCTGGTGTTCGGCGTAGTGGCGGACGGCGAGCTCCCGGGAGATTCGCATCATTTTCATGGCGACCAGCTTGAGTCCGCGCCGTTCGAGCCGAGCCAGGATGGGGCCGATCAACCCGCGCTGCACGCCGTCCGGCTTGACCAGAACCAACGTCCGCTGCATGCGGCCTAGGGACCGGAGGCGAAGGTCGGCTTGGCGCCGAGGAAGCCAACGTCGCCCAGCGGCCAGATCCGGATCTCAGCCTTTCCGAGAATTGAATCGAGTGTGATCGGACCGAAGGTTCTCGAATCGCTGGAGTGGTTGCGATTGTCGCCCATGACGAAGTATTCATCAGGCGGGATCAGTTGATCCTGGCCGGATGGCGGCCAGTTGTTGTTATAGGTCCACGCTTCCGGCAGATATGGCTCGTGCAGCACCTGGCCGTTGATGTACACCACGCTCTTTGCGATCCGGATTCGCTCGCCGGGCAGCGCGATCACGCGTTTGATGAAGTCGCGGCTTGCTTCATCGGGTGGCTTGAACACGATGATGTCGCCCCGTTGCGGTGGATGAAGTTTGTAGGAAATTTTTGAGGCGACCAGCAGATCATTGTCATGCAACGTCGAGTACATGCTCGAGCCGAGGACGTGCACGGTCTGCACCGCGTACTGAATGACGACGTAAAGAACGAGCGCAAGGAACACGATCTCGAGCGTGTCCCTGAGGAAAGACTTCTGGCGCTGGGATTGCGCCGGCGCCGGCGGTTGCGCCATTTGCGACTGCGCCATCCTTTAGCTGTTCAACTTCATCCGGGGCGATTCATTGTAAACCGGAAGTCGAGAGAGCTTGCCGCCGCTCAGCCGATCTGCTTGAGGAACGGGGCCTCACTGCGGAAGGGACCGATGACGGCCAGCTGCAGAGCCTGGCTGAACAACTCCCGGGCAATCCGTCTCACGTCGTCGGCGGTGACGGCGTCGATCTCCGCCACGGTCTCGTCGACATCCTGGATCTTCCCCGTGAGCGCCTCCTGACCGCCGTACCACGTCGCCACCGAGTTGGTGCTCTCCATCTGCAGCAGCAGCCGTCCCTTGTAGAACTCCTTGGCTTTCGTTAGCTCGGCGGCGTCGACGGGCTCGTCACAGAGGCGGCGCAACTGCCCGACGATGGCGCCGACTGCCCGCGCCGCTTGGCGCGGCTCCGTTCCGGCGTAGACCCCGAGCACCCCCGTGTCGTACATCTTGTTGACAAAGGAATGGACGTCGTAGGCCAGGCCGAGCTTCTCCCTCACCTCAAGGAACAAGCGCGAGCTCATCCCCTCGCCCAGCACGCAGTTCAGGATGTCGATGACGTGGCGGTCTTTGTCCATGTACGAGGGGGCGTGCACCCCGAGACAGACGTGCGCCTGTTCCGTCTTCTTCGACTTCAACAGAACGCCGGGTCGTTGTCCATTACCGATCGAGGGCAGGAATGATGGTGGCGCGGCGCCGTTGCCGCGTGGCTTGAGGTAGGGCTCGATCAGCCCGATCGCCTCGTCATGGGTGACGGGTCCCGCGATCGTCACCACCAGGTTGCGTAGCAGGTAATGCTCCTCCAGATAGCGCAGCAGGTCGTCGCGCGTGAGGGCCCGGACGGAGGCTTCGGTCCCCCCCACGTCCCGCCCAAGCGGATGGTTCGGCCAGCTGATCTGTTCGAACAGGCTGTGCACGTACTCCTGAGGCGAATCCTGGTACATCCGCAGTTCCTCGAGCACGACGAGACGCTCCTTTTCGAGCTCGCCCGGGTCGAGCAGCGGCTGGAAGAGCATGTCGCCCAGCACATCGATAGCCAGTTTTGCCTTCGTCTTGGGCACCCGGGCCCAGTACATGGTCAGCTCCTTGTCCGTCGCGGCGTTCAGGACGCCACCGACGCCCTCGATGGCCTCGGCGATCTGCTTGGCCCCGCCATAGCGGGCCGATCCCTTGAAGAACATGTGTTCGAGGAAGTGGCTGATTCCCGCTTCCTGGTCGGACTCATACCGCGATCCGACCTTGAACATGATCGCCATGGTGATCGACGGCCGGTCGGCCAGCTCCGTGGAAACCACCCGCGCCCCGGTCGCCAGCGTGTCGAGACGATAGTTAGGAGGGGACTGGGGCACGAGCTGAGTATATCGTAGGGGTGCCGACGCCCTGGCAGATTTCGATCCCGGTCGCGCCGTATTTATGAGCGGGACGATATCCAGTAAAGTGTTAGTGTGACGGAGCATTCGGAATTCATGCAAAGCCTGGAGCGGCTTATCGTCCGGGTCGAAGCCTGGAGCTACGCCGACACGGACGCTGGTGCCGGCCAGTCGAGAGAGCTGGCCAGAGCGCTGAAGTCATTGGCCTCGATCGCGCCGACGCCGGCGCTCCGCGCGGGGGTTCGCCACGCCCAGGACGCGCTCGACGATGGGTTGTCGGCCGAGGTCGTGGCTGCCGCCCTCTACCGGCTGCGCGCCGAGTGGGAGGCCGGCAGGCCTCAGGCGTCTTTGCCGCCCTCGCCTGGGCGCCGCTCACCAAAACGCGGGCGATCGCCGAACCGCGGACGGTCGCCGTAGCGTGGTCGATCCCCGTAACCGGTTCCCTGACGCGACAGCGGGGGTGATGGTGCGGGCGTGGGGCGCTCGGCCGGGCGTCGGGCCGCCGTAACCCCGTCGGGCAGGATCGCCACCCGGCGATTCGGCTCTTCGCCCTGGCTCTCGGTGCGGATGCCTGGCTCTTTCTCCAGGGTGATGTGGACGATGCGCCGCTCATACGACTGCATGGGATCCATCATCACCCGCTCGCCGGTTCGGCGAACCCGCTCCGCCAGCCGAAGCGCCATCTCCTTAACGGTTTCCTCGCGCCGATTGCGATAGTGCTCGACATCGACGACCAGGCGCCGGCGGTCGGCGCGGCCCTCGTTGAGGATCAGGTTGACCACGGTCTGAAAGGCGCGGAGGGTCTCGCCCCGCCAGCCGATCAGGAGTCCGAGGTTATCGCCTGCGACATCGATCATCACCGGATCCTCAGCCTGCCGGATGAAGACCTGAGCTGAGATGCCCATCTTGTAGAGCAGCTCTGCCACGACCTGGCGCGCCCGCACGGCATAGGTCTCGCGCACCGTCACCCGGACCCGGGCCGCCTGCGGAGTTTCGTCGATCACCTCGATCTCGACGTTCTCGCGTGCTTCCTCCAGGTCTTCCAGTGCCTTCTCGACGGCTTCGTCGACGGTTGTGCCGGTGGTCTCCACGCTGTCGCTGCTCGTGCTCATGCGGCTTTCCCCCTACCAAGGCGCGGCGGGGAGAGTGACCCCCAGCCGGTAATGAAGTACTGCTGACCGATGCTGAAGAGGTTGCTGACCACCCAGTAGAGCGCCAGGGCGGCGGCGAATTGCAGCGAGATGAACCCGATAAACACCGGCAGGATCAGCGTCATGTTTTGCGTCATCGCCGCCTGGGTCGCGTCCTGGCTTGCCATGCCACCCGGCGGCGTCATCATCTTCGTCTGCACGAAGGTCGTCAAGCCGGCGAGGAGCGGCAGCACGATCGCGAGTGGGACGAACTGCCCGGCCTGCAGCGCGGTGTGATCGAGCGATATGCCGAGGAACTTGAAGTCGTGAATGGGCAGGGTCTGATGCGCGTCCCGGATCACGTAAAAGAGCGCGATCAGGATGGGGGACTGGATCAGCGCGGGAAGGCAGCCGCTCATCTGCGCCAGCGGGTTGATGTTGTGCTCTTTGTAGAGCGCCATCGTCTCCTGGTTGAGGCGCTGCGGGTCCTTCTTGTACTTCTTGCGGATCGCCGCGAGCTGGGGTGCGATCCGGCGCTGCTCAGCCTGCACCCGGCGTGAGGTCGTCAGCTGGTACTGGAAGATCGGCGAGATGACGAGCTTGATGAGGATCGTCAGGAGCACGATGGCGATCCCGAACGGCCCGATCGATTCCGCCAGCGCATTCCCGCTCAGGAAACCCAGGATCGCCTTGAGCACGGCATGGATCGGCACCCCGATCACGGTCCACCACAGTAACCAGATCGGGTGCCAGAGTTGACCGATGCTATTCATGGCACCGGGTCCCAGCCGCCCGCGTGAAACGGGTGGCAGCGCCCGATCCGCCTAAGCGCCATGCCCCAGCCGCGCCACCAACCGTAGCGGGCGATCGCCTCATACCCGTATTGGGAGCAGGTGGGTGTGAAGCGGCAGCCGGACACCAGGCCGAAGATCGGGCCGAGCGTTACCCGGTAGACCCGGATCAGCGCAAGCGATGCCGCCGTCATTGCCCCCAGCTCTTCGCCCACAACATTTCTATCTCCTGCCGCAGCCGCGCGAATTCGGCATCGCCGGCGCGCGCCCGTGCCACGATTACAACGTCGCGGCCGCCCGTTGCCCGTGTCACCAGGGGCCGGACCAGCTCGCGCAACCGCCGCTTGATTCTATTCCGGACGACGGCGTTGCCAAGCTTCCGGCTGACGGCCAGGCCGACCCGCGGCCGGCCAAGCTCATTATCGCTTACGAAGACGGCCAGGTACTCGGAAGCCGCTCGCCGGCCGGATCGCAGCGTCCGATCGAAGTCGGCCGAGCGCAACAGCCGTTCGGGCCGCTTTAACGCCACGAAAGCGCGAGGCTACCGGGCGCGCCGGCTGGCGGTCGGCGTGAGCCGACGACGCCCCTTTCGGCGGCGGGCCTTGATGACCTTGACGCCGCCGGGGCTCGACATGCGGGCACGGAATCCGTGGACCTTGACCCGCTGGCGCTTCTTCGGTTGGTGGGTGCGCTTCATGACAGTGGCTGGTTCCGGGCGCTAACGATAGCATGGCGACACCGCGGCGCCATCGTACGGAATTTCGTATTGCGCGACCAAAAGGCATTTGCTATTATTCCGCTGCCCTGGAGAGCTACGGCAAGTAATCTCAACAACTTATGCACATGAGGCTGGGGAGACCTCGATAGACTTCTCCACCGTTGTGGGAAGCTTGTGTATAAGTTGAGTCCCGGCTAACGCCGTCCATGGGCCCTGTTTCCGTCCGCGCGTCCGCCGCGCAGTCCGGCTCTGCTCTCCAACCAAGCGATCGCGTGTATAGCTGTGGAGGAGTGTATGAACCCAGAGCAGATCTGGCAGGCGGCGCAGGAAGAACTTCGGTTCCAGCTCAGTAAGCCGAGCTACGAGACCTGGCTGAAGAATGCGTCGCTCGTCGGCCGTGAAAAGAATGCCTTCAAAATCGGCGTGCCGACGAAGCTGGCCAAGGACTGGCTCGAGGATCGCTATTCCGCGATGATCAAGGAAACTCTGTCAGCGATCGTCTCCGGCGACGTCAGTGTGGCGTTCGAAGTGGTCCCGGGGCAGCCGGAGCCGCTCAGCCGCCGCTCGGCCGTCGCTGTGGCGGAAGAACCGCCGCACGAGGAGGAGGAACCGGTGCTGGCCGAGGCCTCGCAGCTCAATCCGAAATTCCAGTTCCAGCATTTCGTGGTGGGCAACAACTCCCGCTTTGCGCATGCGGCCTGCCGTGCGGTCGCCGAGACGCCGGCCAAGGCCTACAACCCACTCTTCCTCTATGGCGGCGTCGGACTTGGCAAGACACACCTGATGCATGCCATCGGTCATGCCGTACTGGAAAAGCATCACCGCCGGCGGGTTGCCTACGTGACCAGTGAAAAGTTCATGAACGAGATGATCTCGTCCATCCAGGAAGGCCGGATGAACGACTTCCGGACACGCTATCGAACCGTCGACGTCTTACTGGTCGACGACATCCAGTTCCTCGCCGGCAAAGATCGGACCCAGGAAGAATTTTTCCATACCTTCAATTCCTTACATGAGTTGAACCGCCAGATCGTGATCTCGTCCGACCGCCCGCCGAAAGAGATCCCTACCCTGGAGGACCGGCTCCGTTCCCGTTTTTCGTGGGGTTTGATCGCCGATATCCAGCCCGCCGACTTTGAAACACGGGTCGCTATCCTGAAGTCCAAAGTTGGTCCCTACGCCCGCCTGGTACCGGAGGATGTGCTCTCCTTCATCGCACACAAGATCCAGAAAAACATCCGCGAACTCGAGGGGGCGCTGATCCGGGTGATCGCCCATGCCTCGCTGAACCGCAGCGCCGTCAACGTGGACATGGCGGCGAGTCTGCTCCAGGACGTCATCCCCTCTACCGAAACCCGCACCCTCTCGATGGAGACCATCTCGCGAACGGTCGCGAACTTTTACCACATCAGCCTCGAGGAAATGAAGGGCAAGCGCCGGGACAAGCACATCGTGTTCCCACGCCAGGTGGCGATGTATCTGATCCGCGAGGAGACGGCGTCATCGTTGCCGGCCATCGGGCAAGCCTTCGGGGGGAGAGACCATACAACCGTCCTTCATTCTTACGAAAAGATCTCTACTGATTCAAAGGAAGACCAGCGTATTCAGGCAGATCTCCGAAAACTTCGTGAGCTCCTTTATTCGCACTGAGACCTGTGGAATACGCGCGTAAGGGACGTGGATGTTGTTGGAAGCGCCTTGACCTGGGGATATCGCCCGGGCGAGCGCACAGTTTGTGAAAGCTATAATTGGGCCTATTCGAACGCGCGGAAGAGGGTTTTCCCTGTTATGCACTGTCCTACGACTTCGACTCTCTTTTCAATTACAGCTTCTTCATGACAGGGTCGTGTAGACAAGGAGCATCATGAAGGTCACCATCACCGCTGGAAACCTCGGCCAGGGGCTACAGATTGTTTCCCGCGCGGTCTCGTCCCGAACCACCTTGCCCATCCTCAATAACGTGTTACTCCAAACCGCGGACACCGGGTTGCAGCTGACCGCCACCAACCTCGAGATCGGCATACGGCAGGTCATTCCCGCCGAGGTTCAGGAAGAAGGTGGCATCACCGTGCCAGCCCGGCTGCTGACGGACTTCGTCACCGCGCACCCAGACGAACCGCTCTCCATGACCCTGGACCGCAAGACCCAATCCCTGGCAGTCAAGAGCAACCGGTTCGATGCCAATATCCGGGGGATCGATCCGGCGGATTTCCCGCCCGTGCCGGCGGGGGTCGAAGGCCGGAAGGTCAAGGTCGACCAGGCGGAGTTGAAGGATGCGATCGAGCAGACCGTGATTGCCGCATCCAGCGACGAGGGTCGCCCGGTGCTCACCGGGGTCTATGTCCAGCTCAACGGAGGTAAGGCAACTTTTGCCGCGACAGACGGGCATCGGCTGGCTGTCAAGACGCTGGCCGTTCAGGCCGAACCGGGCGAAGGCGAGACGATCGTGATTCCGGCGCGGGCGCTGAGCGAGCTCAGCCGGATCTTGAAGGCGGCGGACGAAGGAGTTGAGGTGACGGTCGGCGCACAGAAAAACCAGGTGTTCTTCAAAACCCGCGACGTCGAGCTGATGAGCCGCTTGATCGAGGGTACCTATCCCAACTATCAGCAGGTCATCCCCAGTCAGAGCACGACGACCATCACGGCGAAGACCCAGGAACTGTTGTTCACAACCAAGATGGTGTCGCTCTTTTCAAAGGACGCGGCCAATGTCGTCAAGTTCAAAGCAGAGGGTGGCAAGCTGACCCTGACGGCGAACACCAGCGAAGTCGGTCAGAACGTGGCGGCGGTCGAGGCCAGGATCGAGGGCCAGGATCTGCAGGTGGCCTTCAATTCCAAGTACTTGCTCGACGTGCTGGCCATCATCGGCAGCGAAGAGGTGCAGCTGGGCTTCACCGGCCCATTGAATCCCGGCCTGATCAAGCCAGTTGGCAAGGACAATTACCTCTACATCATCATGCCGGTTCGCGTCGCTATGTAGCCGACACCGACCAGGTTGTTTCTTTCCAACGTCTCACTCTTTGATTTTCGGAATTATGCGGAGCTCGACCTGGGGCTGGAGCGTTCCGCCACGGTGTTCTTCGGCGGAAACGCGCAGGGAAAGACCAACCTCCTCGAGGCGGTGGCCCTCACCGCACTGACCCGCTCGCCACGGACGCAGCAAGCGGCCGAGCTGGTTCGGTTCGGGCAGCCGGCCGCCCGCGTCACCTGCGGCGTCCAGACGGAGGCCGATCGGAAAGAGCTGGAAGTTCGCGTCATGTTGAGTCCGACCGCTACCGGCGCGCGTGCCTCCCGTCGGTTCACCGTTAACGGCATTCACCGGCGATCGAGCGACATGATCGGCTCGCTTCGGGTGGTTCTCTTCTGGCCCGATGACCTTCAGCTCGTCAAGGGTTCAGGCGAGGGCCGCCGCCGCTTCCTCAACACGCTCCTTGGGCAGCTTGATGCGGGTCACGCGCGAGAGTTGAATCGCTACGGCCATCTCCTCGACCAGCGCAACGCGCTACTGCGCGCGATTCGAGACGGCCGCCAGCCGCTCGACGAGCTCGAGGTGTGGACGACCGCCCTCGCCGAATCGGGCGCCGCCATCATGGTCGAGCGGCAGCGGCGCCTGCTGGAGCTGCAGCCGATTGCGGCCGCCTTCCACCGCGAGCTCAGCGATGATCGCGAGCACCTCGAGTTGCGCTATCGACCGGCCGGTGCCCGCATCGGCGAGGCGCCGCTGGAGCTCGTGACCGAGCAACTCAAGGCGGCCATGCGGGACGCCCGTGACGAAGAGGTCGGACGTGGACAGACAGCTGTCGGGCCGCAGCGGGATGATGTCGAGGTGTGGCTCGACGATCACGAGGCCCGGCTCTTTGCCAGTCAGGGACAGCAGCGGAGCGCCGTACTCAGCCTGAAGCTGGCGGAATTGCACTACCTGGCGGAGGTGACCGGCGAGCAGCCGGTCCTCCTGCTCGACGACGTGATGTCCGAACTCGATCCGGCGCGTCGCGAGCGGTTGCTCGCCGCCCTGGAGCCGGGACCGCAGGCGATGATCACTGCGGCCGATCTCAACGACCTGCCCAGGAGCATCCTGGAGCGGGCGGCGGTATTTCGCGTCGAGCAGGGCACCGTCCATGCGTAGCGTTGGGGAGGCGTTGCCGCGGGCATTGAAATCGCTTGGCATCTCGCGGCGGACCCGTGAGGCTCAGGCGCTCTGGCTCTGGCCTCAACTCGTCGGCCCCGACCTCGCCAGCGAGACAGCCGCCCAGATGCTGCGCGGCGGCACGCTGTGGGTGACCGCCAGCAGCACGCCGCTGGCCCACCAACTCCACCTCGAGCGGCGTGGCCTGATCGACAGGCTGAACGAGATGATCGGCGCCCCCGTCGTGCGCGAGATCCGCTTCCGCCAGGCAGGTCCGTCGCGATGATCGCGAACGCCGTCGGGTTGACCGACGCCCAGAAGACGGCGGTGGCGCACCCCCAGGGACCGTTGCTGATCGTGGCGGGCGCTGGGACCGGCAAGACCCGAGTCCTGGTCGAGCGTTACCGCCGGCTTCGAGGGCAGGGCGTGCCGGCCGAGCAGATCCTGCTGCTGACGTTCACCGAAAAGGCGGCGCGTGAAGTGCTGGACCGTGTCGAGCTGGAAGACGAGCTGCCGGCGGGCGAGCGCTTTGTGCTGACCTACCATGCGTTTGCCCAGCGGTTCCTGCAGGAAGAAGGTTGGCTGTGCGGAATCCCGAAGTCGTTTCGCATCGTCTCTGAGGTTCGCAAATGGGAGTTGATGCGCGACGTGCTCCTGGCGCAGCGCCCGCCGCACCTCTTCCACGCCCAGCGGCCCTACGAGCGCATCGCTGAGCTGCTCAAACTGGTGGAGCGGCTCAAGCAAGAGCTCGTATCACCTGACGAATTCGTCGCCTGGGCCGGTCGCATGGCCGGTGACGATGATCCGGTAGTCGCCGCCCAGCGGGAAGCCGCCCTCGTCTACCGCGACTATCAGCAACGATTGTTGGTGGAGGAACGCCTCGATTTCGACGACACCATTTACTACTCGGTCCAACTGCTCCTCAACCAGCCCTCGGTCGCAGCGCGCCAGTCCCAGCGTTTCACCTATCTGATGGTCGATGAGTTTCAAGACACGAACTTCGGCCAGAGCCGGCTCCTCGAGCTGCTCGCCGGACCAGGAAGAAACCTGTGCGTGGTGGGCGACGATGACCAGAGTATCTACAAGTTTCGCGGCGCCTCGGTTGCCAATCTGCGCCGCTTCCGCTCGGTGTTTCCGGACGCCGCCGTGGTTCGGCTGGAACAGAACTTCCGGAGTCGCGGCCCGATCCTGCGGGCCGCCGGCCGGCTGATCTCGCTGGACCCGGAGCGATTGGAGAAACGGCTCGAGACCACGCGTGGCGAGGGCCGGCCGGTCAGTGTATTGACCGCAACCAGTGTGACCGAGGAGGCGGATGCGGTCGCGGCCTACGTCAAGACCGCGATCGACGAGGGACGTCACCGGCCGAACGCGATCGCCATCCTGCTACGCGCCAATGCGCACCTTCACAATTTCGCCCGCGCGATGCAGCGCATCGGCGTCGCCTACCAGGTCAGCGGGGGTCGCGGCTTTTACCAGCAGCCTGAGATCAAAGACTGCCTGGCGTTCCTGCGGGCCACGGATAGCCCAGACGACACGGTCTGCCTGATGCGGCTGCTGAGCCTGCCACGCTACGCCGTTGATCCGGTGCAGGCCGGCCGCTGGTCGCGCCGGGCGCGGGACGATGGTCGCCGATTCTTTGACATCCTGGAGGAGGCCGACGATGGCGGGGCCCGCCGGCTGACCACGGACCTGCGGCGCTTCGCCGGGCAGGCACTTCGGCTTGCCGTCGATGATCTCTTCTACGAGGTCATGGAGCAGACTCGCTACCTCGACCTCCCGCGCTTTACCGGGCCGATCGAATCACTGCAGGTCAGCGCGAACGTTCAGAAGCTGGCCGAGCTGATCGGCGCCTACTGCGACGAGCACGCAGATCAGCACCTGGCCGCCTATCTCAAGCACCTGGATGCCACGGAAGCGGCGCAGGCGGATGAGGAGATCGCCCCCCTGGACGAGACGGTGAATGCGGTCCACCTGATGACCGTGCACCAGGCCAAGGGCCTCGAGTTCGGGCTCGTGGTCGTCCCGCATCTGGTCGAGGGCCGGTTTCCATCCAGCCGCCGAAGCGAAGGCCTGACGCTGCCGAACGATCTTCTGAAGGAAGAGCTGCCGCCAGCCGAGCTGCACATGGCGGAAGAGCGCCGCCTCGCCTACGTCGCGCTCACCCGGGCCCGCGAAGAGGTCGTCTGCACCCTGGCGGGTCGCTACGAGGGGGTCAAGGACTGGCGGCCGTCGCGCTTCCTCCAGCCGATTCGGGGTGATGAGGGACGGGAGCTCGCCGCCAGCCAGCTTCTTACGCCGCCGGTCGGTGGATTGGTGGAGGTCGCCCGCCAGGTCGAGCTCCCCCTGAACGACGCCCCGCCGATCGCCGCGCTCTCCTACACGCAGGTCGATACGTACTTGCGCTGTCCGCAGATGTATCAGTACCGTTTCGTCTTCCGGTTACCCACCCGACCGCGGCCGCAGATGCAGTTCGGTCGCATTCTCCACGAGGCGCTCAAGGACTCGCTGGGCAGCATCGAGCGGGACCGGCCGCTGAGCTGGGAGATGGTCAACGCCGCCTACGTGGCGGCCTGGGCGCGCGAACGATTCTGCGCGCCGGAACAGGCACCCTCACTCCAGGACCTGGGCCGGAACTACTTGCGTCGGGCCTTCGATGCGGGCGACCTGAGCAAGCCCCTGCTGCTGGAGCAACCGTTCAGCCTGCGGGTCGATGGACTGCGGCTCAGCGGGCGTATCGATCGGGTGGACCGTCACCCCGATGGGATGTACGAGGTCATCGATTACAAGACCGGTTCGGCCAGGCGAGCTACCGAGTTGCAGCGCGACCTTCAGCTCGGCGTCTATGCCCTGGCGGCGCGCGAGGTGTTCCGCTTCAGCCCGCTGAAGCTTTCGTACTACTACCTCGAGACCAGCGAGCGGGTTACGGTCGACAAACCAGCCGAGCGGCTGGAGGAAGACCGGCAGACGATCGTGCGGGTGGCCGACGGGATTCGTGCCGAGCTCTTTCCCGCGAAGCCCGACCGGATGAAGTGTTCAGCCTGCGACTTCAAGCTCCTCTGTCCCAGCGCCGCCGTGTAGCCGTCACCAGTCAGTCACTCATCCGCTTGAGGACGTCGGCAATCTGAAAGGCCGCGGCCGGGTCCGCCGCCGCCCGCGCCCGTCGCGCGTCGTCCATCCGCTCCGACTCGGGCTTGCCAAACCAGGTGGTGACCGCCTCGACCAGGTCGCGCGGTCGAGGAACATAGCGGCCCAGCTTCCGCCGGGTGACCTCCCGAACATTGCCCGCTTCCTGGCCGGGGAGATACCCGGTCAAGAGCAACGGGCAACCGCAGGCCAGCCCTTCGGCGATCATGCCCGGACCGGCACGGGTCCCCAGCAGATCGGCGGCGAGCAGGAGCTCCGGCATGTTGTCCACGAACCCGAAGACGTGCACACCGGCGTGGTTGTCCTCGCGGATTCGCTGGGCGAGCGCTCGGTTGCGTCCGCAGACGGCCAGCACCTGGACGTCGAGGGGCGAGCGGGCCAGCGCGGCGGCGTACTTCCGCAAAGGCTCGGTTCCATCGCCGCCACCGGTCAGCAGCACGGTCGGCGCGTGGGGCCGCAACCGAAGCCGGAGCCGCATTGAGGTCTTGTCCGTGAAATGACGGATGGCGTCCGAAAAGCGGGGATGGATCGGCAGTCCCGCTAAGACCAGCCGATCGGCCGGCACACCGCGCCGCCGGCAGAGATCGTAGGCGGACTGAGAGGGACAGATGATGCAGTCCGCGTTGAGGTCGGTCCAGGCCCGGTGAAAGTCGATCCAGTCCGTGATCACCGTCACGCGCGGCACCGCATCGGGCATGACATCGGCGGCGACGTGGTTGAGCAGCGGGTGGAAGCTGGCGACCAGCGCCGGGCCTGGTTCGAGGGCCCGGCGCAGTTTTCGCCGAAGGCCGCGGCCGATGGCATGCTGGAAGAGGCGGACCGTGGGCTGCACGTTCGTGAGGTTATAGGCGAGTCCCCAGAGAACCGGCACGTGTCGCGTGATAGGCCCGTAGAGTGCGGTCAGCCGTCCGGCAACCACCCGCTGGTCCGCCATGGGGTCGAAGCATTCGACAGTAAACCGGTTCGGGTAGCGCAGCTGCAGCGCTGCGGCGACCGCCTCCGCGGCGGCGCGATGGCCGGCACCGGTGTCGGAGAAAAGAAAGAGGAGGCGCTTGGGGACGGACACGGCCGAGGCGCATCCTAGCGTACCGTCGGACAAGGACCGCGATCAGACGTTTGGGCTCGAGCCTCGCCGGCTAAGAATCGAAGCAACAGTCGCCCAGGGCGACCTGGCCGGCACCCGTCAGGCCGTCGCCGCACGTTTGCTGCCGGTTCGCCGCCCGCTCGTACTGATTTGAAGTTGACCCGATGACGACCAAACCGCGAGGATGGAGTGGCGCTCCATCGCCACGCAAGGAGGGACCGCGCTGAAACCGCTCGCCATCATCAGCCTGCACGCCTCGCCGGTCGCCGCCCTCGGGGCGGGAGAAAACGGCGGGCTGAACGTCTATGTCCGGGCGGTCTGCGAGGAGCTGAGCCGGCGCGGCATCCCGACTGAGGTCTTCACCAGACGCACCAGCGTCGGCGGACCTGAGCGGGTGCGCCTTGCGGAGAAGAGCTGGGTCACCCGGCTGCCTGTCGGACCCCCCGAGGACATCGATAAGAGCGCACTCTTTGACCTGCTCCCCAGCTTCACCGAGGCCATGCTCGACGAGCAGCGGCGGCGTCGCACCGGTTACGGCCTGGTGCACAGCCACTACTGGCTTTCGGGTTGGGTCGCGGCCCGGTTGCGTGACGAGTGGAAGGTGCCCTGGTTCCACACGTTTCACACGCTGGCGCGGGTCAAGAACGAGCGCGCGGCGGAGGGCGCCCTTGTCGAACCCGAGCACCGGATCGCAGTTGAGCAGGCCATCGTGCGTAACAGCGACCGCCTGATTGCCTCCAGTCTCCAGGAGGCCGACGACCTGGTCCGCCTTTATGGCGCATCGCGCAGCCGGGTCAGCGTGGTCGCGCCTGGCGTGGATCTGCGCCTATTCGCCCCTCGGCCGACCGAGGCGTTGCGAGCCGAACTGGGCCTGGGCAACGCGCCTGTCGTCGTGTTCGCCGGCCGGCTCGAGCGGCTCAAGGGAGCGGAGATCGTCATCCGCGCCATCGCCCTCCTGGCCGGAGCGAGCGAGGCGTCCGAGCAGCCGGTTCTGATCGTCATCGGGGCGGACAGCCACAACGGCGCCAGCGAAAGCCGCGCCAGCGGCGGCGAGCGAGCCCGGCTGGAGGCACTGACCCGGGCGCTGGGCGTCGACACCCAGGTCCGGTTCGTCGGATCGGTCGAGCAGGCCGAGCTGGCCGCCTACCTCGGCCTGGCTGCGGTGTGTGTGGTGCCCTCGTACAGCGAGTCATTCGGCCTTGTGGCACTCGAGGCCAGCGCCTGTGGCACTCCGGTGGTGGCCGCCCGGGTGGGTGGCGTGCCAGCCATCGTCAAGGATGGCCTGACCGGCTTCACCCTGAGTTCCCACGATCCCGCGCTCTACGCGGAACGGATCGGACGGCTCCTCCACGACGAGGAGCTACGGCTGTGCTTCAGCCGGCGGAGCCGGCTCGTGGCCACCCAGTTCAGCTGGAGCGATACCGTCGACCGGCTGGTCGCCGAATACACCGCGCCTCTCCTGCCCGAGCTGCGGCCGGCCATCGCCGGCTGAACGCTTGACTCCAGGGCCAAAGTTTGGTTGAATGACCAAGTCTTTTGATTGGCTGACCAACTAACCAAAACTGGAGGTCGCTCGTGCCCGATCAGACCAAGGACAGGATTATCGATGCGGCCTACCGAGCCCTGGTCAGGCGGGGGTACCACGAGACCTCGATGAAGGACATCGCCGCCGAGGCCGGGGTTGCGCCCGGGCTGGCCCATTACTACTTTGAGACCAAGGAAGACCTGCTGGTGGCGGCGATCGAGCGCGGGTGCGAGCCGGCCATCCATGCCTGGGAGCAGGCGGGGTTGAATTTCACCGGACCGTTGCCCGAGGACGCCGATCCGATGACATTCGCCCGCATCGGCTTCGAGCTGGCGAAACAGGAGCTCAAGGCCTATGGCGAACTGTTCGTGCTGACGTTCGACATGTTCGGCGTGGGCCTGCACAATCCGAAGATCGGGTCCGCGGTGCGAACCTTCATCGACGAGCGCCGGGCGTTTGTCGCCCGCATCACCCAGGGGGTGATCGCCGGCATGGCCGAGCCGCCGGAGGCGTCGGTTGACGCGATCGCCGCGAGCATCTGGGGCAGCCTGCACGGCATCTATCTGCAGAAGGTGATGGATCCGGCGTTCGACGCGGACGCCGCGATCGACGCCCTGAGCGAAATGACGATGGCGTTCGCGACCGGACGACGTCGGGCGTTAGTGGAGGGCTGAGATGTTTGCCTGGTGGGGTCAATTCGTCTACCGGCACCGCTGGGCGGTGCTGGGCGTTTCCGGCGTCATGCTGGCCGGCTCGATCGTCGCCCTCTTCAACGGCGGCACGCTGAAGAACAGCGGCGGCCGGGATACCGAGTCGGGACGTGCCCTGGCGCTGATGCAGGACCAGCTGCCCCAGAATGGCGCCGGCTCGTCATTCGTGCTCGTCTTTGGCAGCAACTCACTGGCGGTCAGCGATCCCAGCTTCAAGCAGGCGATGCTCACCGCGCTGCAGCCGTTGAAAGCGGATTCTCGCGTGAAGACGGTCGAAACCCCCTTTGATGTGCCGGCCGAGCAAGCTCGCGCGATGACGTCAACCGATGGCCACCATGCCTTCGCCCAGGTCTCCCTCAAGGACGATTACTCCAGCGCGCGCCAGTACTACGCGCAGCTGCGCGCCCAGGTCCGGTCGGACCGGCTGCAGGTGCTGGGCACGGGGAACGTCGCGATTGGCTCCGACTTCGACAAGTACCTGGCGTCCGACCTGCAGCGCGCCGAACTGGTTTCGCTGGCCATCATCGTTCCGCTGCTCCTGATCGTCTTCGCCACCGTGGTCAGCATGTTGCTGCCGCTCGGGGTGGGCGGGCTTGCGGTGGTTGGCGGCCTGGCCGGGGTTGGCGTGCTGGCGCGCTTCACCGATGTCTCGACCTATTCCACGAATATCGTCACCCTGATCGGTCTCGGAGTGGCGATCGACTACTCACTCTTCATCGTCAACCGGTTCCGCGAAGAGCTGTCCGCGGGCCAAACCCCCGAGCAGGCGCTCATCGCCAGCATGCGGACCTCGGGTCGGGCGGTGACGTTCTCGGGGATCACTGTCGCGATCGGGCTGAGTGCCATGCTCTTCTTCCAGGGCTCCTTCCTGGCATCGATGGGCTCCGCCGGCGCGATCGTGGTCGCGATCGCGGTGCTCTATGCGCTGACCTTCCTGGCCTCGCTCCTCGCCATCCTGGGCCATCGGGTGAACTGGGCACGCCTTCCGCTTCCCCGCCGTACCGCCGGCCGCGGCCTGTGGCACGGCCTCGCCATCCGGGTGATGCGGCGCCCATTGCTGGTGCTGCTCCCGGTCGTCGGGCTGCTGTTGCTGATGGTCGTGCCCTTCCTCCAGATCCGCATCGCCAATGGCGACGTGGGCATGCTGCCGCCGAGTGCCGAGACCCGGCGCGGCTATGACCAGCTGCAAACGTTTCCAGGCCAGGGTCAAACCTTCTTCAGCGTGGTGGTTCGCTACCCGAGCGGCGGCCCGCTCACCAAAGAGCGGGTAGGCGAGCTCTACGACCTCGCCCAGCGAGTCAAGCAGGTCCCGGGGGTGGAAGGCGTGGAGAGCCTGGTGAGCTTCGACGGGACGCTGACGCGCGCCGACTACCAGACACTGCTGACCCAGCCGGCCTCAGCGCAGCCGGCCCGGGTCCAGGCGATCGTCCATGAAACGACCGGCTCCGAGATCGCCGTGCTCTCGGTCGTGACCAAGCACGGTCAGGAAAGCGACGCCTCGCGCGCCATCGTTCATTCGCTGCGCAACATGGCGCCACCCGCCGGGAGCTCGATGCTGGTGGAGGCCTTCTCCATCGACTTCACCGACTTCATCCTTGCGCGCATCCCGCTGGCGGTGGCGTACGTCATGGTCGTCACCTACGTCGTCCTCTTCCTGCTGACCGGTTCCGTGGTGCTGCCATTGAAGGCGGTCATCATGAACATCCTGTCGATCGGCGCCTCTTTCGGGGCGCTGGTCTGGATTTTCCAGCAGGGCCATCTCAGCTCACTGCTCAACTTCACCGCCGCACCGCTCGATCCTTCGGTCCCCGTTCTCCTGTTCTGCATCGTCTTCGGGCTCTCGATGGACTACGAGGTCCTGCTGATCAGCCGGATCCAGGAGGAGTATCGGCGCACCCGGGACACGACCCAGGCGGTGGCCGATGGGCTGGAGCGAAGCGGACGGCTGATCACGGGCGCGGCGGCCATCATGGTGGCGGTCTTCCTGGCATTCGGGCTGGCGGACGTGGTCTTGATCAAGTCGATCGGACTGGGCCTCGCGATCGCCGTGGCCCTCGATGCGACGCTGGTGCGGGCGCTGATCGTGCCGGCGGTGATGCGGCTGCTGGGTCGAGCCAACTGGTGGGCGCCCCGACGTCTGGCGCGATTGCATCGGCGGATCAGCATGGAGGAACCGCTGGCGGCGTAGCGGCCGCGCCGGCTAAACCCTTCACGACTTCGTCGCCGTACGCCTCGATGGGTCGGCGGAAGCGGCGCGATATATCAGGGTGCGCCCCGCCCGCATGCCGCGTCCCCGCCCGGCCCCCATCGGCGGTCACCGGCCAGAAACTCGAGTCCGGATCGATCGCGGCGGCTGGCTGCTCTTCTTCGCCCACGGGCTCTCCGGCCTCGGGGCGGGGCCCTTTGTTGCCTTCGGAGCCATCTACCAGCACGACCTGGGCGCCAGCGCCTTCGAGATCGGGCTCGTCGCCGCGGTCGGCATGCTCGTGGCAACCCTCGTCATCTTCCCGGGCACCCGCATGGCCGAGCGCCGTAACCTCCACAAGACGATCATCGCCGGCTGGTTAATCGCAATCCCCGGCCCCCTGTGCTTCGCGGTCGCGCCACACTGGGCCTGGACCGCGCTCGGCGTCATCTTTATGCAGGCAGCCGTCATCAACACCCCGGCGATCAGCGTGTACCTCACGCTGGGCGTGCCCCGCGATCGGATCGCCATGGTCATGACGACCGTGCTGTCCGCCTATTCCCTTGGGCTGATCGCCTCGACCCTGCTGACCGGCGTACTGGCCGAGGTCATCTCGTTGCGCGCGCTCTTCTGGATGGCGGCGGGATTTTCCGGGCTGGCGGCGCTCTGCATCTGGTTCTTGCCGGCGAAGGAGCCACCGCGGCTGGTCCTTCCGGCTTTGCGCTACCGCGACCTGATGCAGTACCCCGCGTTTCGGGTGCTGCTGGTGCTGTTCTCGGTCGTGACCGTCATCATCTTCATCCCCTGGACCTTCACCGCCCTGTACGCGCGGGAGGCCGCCCATGTCGACAACGTCTGGATCGGCGTTCTGATGAGCATCCTGTACCTGGGATCGGTGCTCTTAGGGCTGAGCCTTGGCCGCTTGCGACGGTCGATGGGCAGTGTCGGCATCGTCCTCTGCTTCGAGGCCGCCTACGTGGTGTCGGCGGTGTTGCTGCTCTCCTCCACGGCGCTGCCGATCCTCGGCCTGGCCTTCTTCTTGCGGGGCGCGTTCTGGTCGTTCCGCCAGGTGATGACCGCGGTCATCGGGGAGGTGCTCCCCGATCATGCGATGGCGCGGGGCTACGGCCTGTTCGCCTTGCTCACCGGGGCGGTGGTGGTGGTCGCCTACCCGATCGGCGGCTGGATGTACGGGATCGGGGCGCGGACACCGTTCTGGTCATCGGCTGTGCTGATGGCAGTCGCCGTGCTGATCACGATCGTCGTTCGCGCCTACTTCCACGCGAACTATCTGAAGCCGCCCCAGATCGACGCGGTTCAGGACGATGTCAAGCCGCTGGCGGCCTAGCCGGCCGGATTCCAGTTCGGCGAGGTCGCAGTGTACGGGTAATCCGCCTCCCATTCGGTGAGCTGCTGGGGACGCGAGCCGTCGCCGTTCATCACGTAAATCTGGGGCAGGTCGCCAACCTGGCCGGTGAAGCTCACCCGGCGATCGTACGCGGGGGTATTGGGGGTCGATCCGTTGGGCGCCTCCTTGCTGCCGGTGACCTTGACCACGCCCCCGACCTCGCCCGCGGAAAAGATGTTGACGCGATAGAGCGCTGCGGAGAGGCCGTCGCCGGTGGCGGCGAAGAGCGTGCTGTTGTCGCTCAGCCAGGCGGCCGCCGTGATGTCCAGCGCACCACCCCGGCGGTACGCGCTGGCCCCGCTGGCGGAGAGGTCGTAGACCCAGAGTTCCGGGCCGCTGGCCGTCATCCGGCGGAAGGCGAGCTTGGTGCCATTCGGCGACCAGGCCGGGTGGTCGGCGGGATCATCGAGGCCGGCCGGCCGGTAACGGCTGCGCAGGTCGAGGTTCATGATCCAGAGATGGTTTTGGCCCACGCGATCCGCGGTGCTGTAGGCAACCGACCGGCCATCAGGGCTGAGCGCCACCGGGCCGGTGACCAGCCCGTCGGCCGGATCGGTGAGGGCGACATCGGTGAGCGTGGCCGGGCGGAAACGGCGCAAGCTCCCATCTTTGAGATAGACGATCGTTCCGTCGGCGGACCAGTAGACCTGCGAGCCGCCGATGCCGGGGCTGGCGATGGCCCCGGTGGACATGTCGACGATCTGGATCGCGCCGCTGCCGGCACCGCGGGGCGCACGGACGAGTGCCAGCCGCCGTCCGTCGGGCGCCCAGTCGAACGCGAGGATGGCGTCCTGCGTCTGGCCCTGGCCAGGGAGCTGATACAGGATTTTGGGGGTGGCGCGCGAGAGAAAGCTGTCCGC
Organism: Chloroflexota bacterium; assembly: GCA_005889225.1. Lineage (GTDB taxonomy): Bacteria > Chloroflexota > Dormibacteria > CF-121 > CF-121 > CF-13. Next base: position 32,973 of record VBEW01000017.1, read on the forward strand.
ATGGGGATCGACCAGGCCGACCGCGAACGCCGGCTGCTCCCGCTGCCCGACCAGGTAGCCGATCTTTCTTAAGAGAGAAAGGTTCCCGGTGCGGAAATGGGTTTGGACCTGGCCGTCCAGTGCGTTGTCGTGGACGTCCATCGGCCGGTCGATCGACACGGTATAAGCCTGATTCGACTGCAGGACCGAGAGAGGAATGATTTCGAACTGGGCGCCGTCGCCGCCCGGGCGCGTGCGTAGCAGGAAGGGCGTGTCCGGACTCAGCTGCACGGCCGCCCGCATCGTGTCGGCCCGCATCGCCCGGTTGAAGCTCAGGATGATGTTCCGATCCGGTGCCACGGAACCCGCGTTGTCACCCGGGTCGACCGAGGTCAGCATCGGCCGCCCTTCGGTGGTGAAGTGCCAGGAGTGGTCGAGCGTGTTCTGCTGACCGCTGGCGTCGGCGTAGCCGGCGTGCATGGCGACGGTATACGCGGTGGACAGCTCGAAATTGACGTGCGGGTGGACAAACACCATCGTGTTGCCGGTCCAGGCAAAACGGCAATTCTTCGAACCCGCGCAATCCTTCAGGGCGGGCGAGAGCGCAAATCGTTTCTCTACCGAATCGTGGTTCATGGGCCGGTCGAAGCTGATGCTGATCGCCTGGTTGGTCGGCACATCGGTCACCTCACGGCTGGGAGAGATGCTCACGATTCGAGGCGGATTGAGGGCGCACCCGCTCAAGAGGCAGGCGAGGACCGCCAGCGTAAGGAGGATGGCGCGCCGCATCACCAGATACTAGGAGAGCGAAATTAGCGGAGGCTAAGCCTAGCGCTGTTCTTCGAGCACCTGGCGCATCTCGTTCGCCAGGTTCGTCAGGCGCGCCGGGTCGACGAACATGATCGACGTCTGCGAGATCCGGTCGATCGTGCGGTCCAGCGCGTCGACATTGTGCTCGGTGGAGCTCAGCATCTCCTTCACCTTCTTCGAGCGACTCTGGAGCGCGCTGTCGGCCATCTGGTTCAGCTGGCTCATCAGGGACGGCCAGTCGATGTCCGGCTCGGCACTGGCTGGTGCGGCGGCCGGCGGAGCTGGCGCGCGCGGCTGGGCTCGCGGCGCCGCCTGGGGCGCTGGAGCGGTCGAGGGCTGAGGCGGCGCGGGCCGGTAGACCGTTGCCGGCACCGAGGGCGTCATCGCCAGCATCTCTTCGAGGCTCACGGAAGCCGGCTCCTCGAGGTCAGCGACGGCCTTGACCTCGATCCGCGTCTTGGTATCGGCGCACAAGCGGGTCACGATTTCCGGATCCTGCATGAGCTGCGGCTGGCCGCGGGTGAAGGCGCCCAGCAGCTGGCCGTCGCGCAGCAAGATGATGCCCATCTCGTCCGGGGCACGGACCAGCAGGCTGCCGTGGATCTTTTCCTCCTGCAGGTATTGGAGAAGGGCGCGGACATCGACGAAACGCGCCAGCAGGCCCTGCAGGATGGTGGGCGCGGTCAGCAGCTGATAGATGGCCGTCACCACCTCGGAGGTGAGCTCGATGACGTCCATGCTGCCCTCGCCGCGATCGACGTCGTTCTTGAACAGGGAGAAGGCGGTCCGACCGGTGGACACGACGGCGCCCCCGTCGTAAAAGCTCTCGATCAGGCTTCCCTGGTAGAAGAGGATCATGCCGCGCGAGGCCTGTCCCGTGAGCCGCAGATAGCCGGTCAGCCGGTCGGTGCTCAGCGAGCGCAGCAGCTTGGGAAAGTCAACGAAGGCCGTCTTCAAGGACTCGTAGACGAGCTTGCCAACCGGCAGGGGGTACAGCTCGGTCGGGGGTGGTCCCTCTTCCGCGGTGGGCTGCGGCGCGACCTGCGGCTGCTGGCTCACGACGGCCCGCTCACTGACCGGGTGGGGGACGGGCGCGGCGGGCGCCGGCCCGGCTGCCGGCGTTGGAGGTGTCCGGATGGCCGCCACCGGGCCATTGTCGGCGCCGGGCACCCCCCGTCGCTTCGCCTCCGCCAGAATGTCTGCGGTGGGCGCGGTGATCGTCTCCTCGGTCGGCAGCTTCGACTTGGGATCAAAGGTGTAATCGCCCTGGCGCCAGGCAAGCGGTTCGAAGACCGCCTCCTCGCCCTGACTGCCGTTGCCATACGCGTGGAACAGGTGGCCAAAGAGAAAAAAGAGCGAGAACGCCTCGCCACCGCTGCGGACTTGAAGGGTCCCCGTGGCGCGCTGAGCTTGCATCGACTGCAAGAGAGATAGCAGGGGGGTTTGGTCTAACGATCCCTTGTAGTCCACAAGTCTCGGCGCTTGCTCGATGGAACTCAAAACACGCCTCCCACCGCCCCGAGATTTCTCCCCAATGCTAGCACAGGCCAAATACGATACTCCAAGTGTTCGTGACGCGGGGTTGCCGCTGCTCGGCGGGGTGGCCCGCTAAGCTGAGGGCGGATGCCCGAATTGACGACCTGCGAGGATGCGTCCGCCTGGGACGCGTTCGTTTCGCAGGCCCGCGACGCCTCGTTGCTGCAATCCTGGGCATGGGGCAGCCTCAAATCGCGCTACGGCTGGCAGCCCCGCCGCTACCTCTGGGTCGAGGCCGGCCGGCCGACCGCGGCCGCCGCCGTTCTGCGCCGGCGCCTTCCGGGTGGGCTCTACCTGGACTACGCTCCGCGCGGGCCGATCCTCGACGGTCAGCTCGAGCACTGGCCCGACCTCTGGCCGGCGCTGCGCGAACGCCTGGCGGCCGAGGGAGGCACGGTCCTCAAGGTCGATCCGGAATGGACCACTGATGCGCAGCGAGCCGCGCTGACCGCCAGCGGGGCGCTGCCCAGCCGGCATCCGATCCAGCACCAGGCGACCATGGTGGTCGATATCAGCGGTGGTGATGCGGCGCTGATGCGGCTGAAGGAGTCGACGCGGCGAAACATCCGATCGGGCAGCCGGCAGGGCATTACGGTGGAAGCCTCGCAAGCGTCAGCGGCGATGGACAGCTTCTACGACCTGCTTCAGGAGACGGCCGTCCGCGAGCAGTTCACCATTCGCGCCCGCGCGTACTACCAGGACCTGCTCGGCCTCTTTCGCGAGCGGGGCCAGGTGTGCGTCTACCTCGCCCGACTCGAGGAACGATTGCTGGCCGGGGCCGTCATGCTCTATTTCGGGTCGAAGCTCATTTACCTTTACGGCGGCACGCGCTCGGAGGCGAAAGACCTCAAACCCGGCTATCTGCTGCACTGGCGCGCGATCGAGGACGCGCAGCGTCGAGGCTGCACCAGCTACGACATGTGGGGGGTGCCGCTCGATCCCCAGCCAGGCCAGCGCGGCTACGGCTATTACGTCTTCAAATCGCGCTTCAACGGTCGCCTGGTCCGCTTTATCGGGCTGTACGACCTGCCGGTCAACCGGGCCGCCACGCTGACGATCCGCCTGGCCGAGCGATTCGCGCGGACCGGCCAGCCCGAGTTTGTCTGAAACCGCGGCGGCCATCACCCACGGTCACGCCCTGGGCGCGCAGGCCTGGGACCGGCTCCTGCTCGAGCAGCCCGAAGGCAACCTGCTGCAGAGCTGGACCTGGGGCGAGCTGCAGGCGCGATTCGGCTGGCGCATCGAACGCCTGCTCGTCCAGGATGGGCGGCACGGCCTTTGCTCGCTGCAGCGCACGACCACCCTGCTGCCCCGAGGCGCGGTCTACTACGTGCCGCGGGGTCCAGCCGTGGTCGCGGCGGCGCGAGTCCAGGTCCTGGACGAGCTGGAGCGACGGGCGCGTGCCGGCGGCGGCATCGTGCTGCGGGTCGAGCCCAACGACCGGGTTGGCGACCAGTGGCCGGCATTCTTCGAGGGGCGCGGCTTTGTTCGGGGGGATCCGGTCCAGCCGCCGGCGACCCAGCTGCTTCGCATCGATCGTGAGCCCGAGACATTGAAGGCCGGCTTCAAGCCGAAGACCCGCTACAACCTCAACCTGGCTGAGCGGAAAGGCGTGACCGTCACCGGTTCACGCGACGTCACGACATTCGCCCGGCTCGCAGCCGAAACGGCAAAGCGCCAGGGCATTCATCTTCCCGGCGCCGCCTACTACCAGGCGGCCATCGACCTGTTCTCGCCACGGGATGAGGTCCGCCTGTACCTGGCGCAGCACGAGGGGGACACGCTTGGCGGGATCATGGTCTTCCGCTTCGGCAAGACCGCCTACTACCTGTTCGGCGGCTCCATCGAACACAAACGCGAGCTGATGCCGAACTACCTGCTGCACTGGCAGGCGATGATCGACTTTCGAGCACTGGGCTGTGACACTTACGACTGGTGGGGAATCCCGGAAGAGCCGGCACCCGACCATCCGTGGTTCGGGTTGTACCGGTTCAAGACCGGCTTCGGGGGCGAGACGGTCCGCTACATCGGCCTCTACCAGCGGGTCCTGCGGCCGGGGCCTTTCAAGCTGGAGCGCCGGCTGCAGCAATTGAAGGCGCGAGTTCGCCAGCCTATACTGCGGTGACATGGCGAGGGAGCGAACGCTCTCCGAGCAAGCGTTTGAGCAGTTCCCCCAGGCCCTCATCCTCGTCGACCGCGAAGCGACCGTGATAGCCCTGAACCCGGTCGCTGAGCGCCTGACCGGATGGGACCGGGGCGATGCGCTGGGTCGGCCGGCGGCCGACATCCTCGAGGTGCGCACCGAGACGGGTGTCAACCTGTGCGCACCGAACGGCGCGCTGCGGCGCGCGCTGCGGCTCGGCAAACAGATCAACACCCACTTCGCCTACCTGTTCCGCTTGCGCACCAGCGACGATCCAGTCAGAGTCGCCTACTCGGTCTCGCCGCTGCACATTAAAGGCCGCAGTCCCGACGGGGCAGTGATCGTCGTCCACGATGTCACCCCCGAGCTGGAGACCATCGAAGCCCGCGATGCGTTGATGCTGGCGGCGTCGCACGAGCTGAAAACGCCCCTGACGACGCTCAAGGGTCTGAGCGAGCTCTTGCTCGACTTTGACCTGAGCGAGGCCCAGCGGCGGGAGCTGTTGCAGGATCTGCACGGCCAGGCCGACCGGATGGAGCGGCTGATCGGCGACATCCTGTCGGTAAGCCGGATCGACTCGGGACGGATCTCGGTGGACCTCTCGCGGGTCGACGTGGCGTCGGTCGTGCAGCACGTGTGCGACGAGGTCCGGCCGATGCTCAATGGTCGCACCCTGAAATGCCGGATCCCGGAGGACCTGCCCGCCGTCATGGGTGAGGCGCGGAAGCTGCACCAGATCCTGGTGAACCTGGTGAACAATGCCATAAAATATTCCGAGCCCGGCACCCAGATCACCCTCAGCGCGCGAGGCGATGCGTCGGCCGTGAGGTTCGAGGTCTCAGACCAGGGGGTCGGAATCCGCAAGGAACATATGCCCCGCCTCTTCGAGAAGTTTTATCGCGCCGACGACCCGGTGGTCCGACGTACCTCCGGCACCGGGCTGGGGCTGTACATCGTGCGCAGCCTGGTCACCATGCTGGGCGGGCAGGTCCATGTGCGCAGCCGGCATGGAAAGGGCACGGTCTTCACCGTCACGGTGCCGCGGGCGGAAACGACCGCTCGGACCCGGCCGCGCGTTGCCGTCGGCGCCCACTAGCCACTGATGCCACCGCCGAAGAGGATCCTGATCGTCGACGATGAGGCGATGATCCGCAAAGCGATCCATCTGGCCCTGGAGAAGGAAGGCTACGAGGTAGTCGAGGCAGAGACCGGCGGCGAGGCTCTCCGCCGCATCGAGCTGAACAAGCCCGACTTGATCTTGCTCGACATCATGCTCCCCGATGTTTCGGGGTTCGATGTCTGCCGCGACATTCGCAAAGCAGGCCTGCGGGTGCCGATTATCATCCTCAGCGCCAAGACCGAAGAGATCGACGTCGTGGTCGGGCTGGAGATCGGCGCCGACGACTACATCACCAAACCCTTCCGCACCCGTGAGCTGCTGGCCCGAATCGCGGCCCATTTACGAAAAGCGCGCCAGGAAGAGGAAGCCGTCAACCAGGGTCGCCTGGAATTCAAAGACCTGGTCATCGATCTCAACGAGCGCCGTGTTTTCCACGATTCCAGTGAGGTGTTGCTGACGCACACCGAGTTCGATTTGCTGGCGTTCCTCGCCTCGAACGCCGGCAAAGTACTGTCCCGCGAAAAAATCCTCAACCACGTGTGGGGCTACGAGTACCCGATCGAGACTCGGGTGATCGACGTCCACATCCGCAACCTGCGGCGGAAGATCGAGCAAGACCCATCGCATCCGTTTTTCATCCTGGCGGTACCGGGCATCGGTTACCGCTTCACCAGCGCCGGCAAACTCGGTTAATCGTTCCCACCTTTCAGCGGAAGGGTGAGGTTGGGGCAGGGCCCGATGCTAGAGCACGAGAACCCTCAGATCTTGCGGGGTCGGCGTACGTTGAACAGGCGCCGAATCCTCTAGATAGATCTCTAGCTCCCGCATCAGTCCATCAACCACGTGCAACAGGACATGAATCGTGACGAGAAGCTAAATGATTCGGTCCTCGGCTTTTGAGGGCCTTCGAAATTCCCCTGCCAGATCGTCCCGGTCGTTAGCGGACACCGTACTCATCACGGCGTGCGTTCACGAGTGCGGCACTCATTTCATCGCCCGCTATGAGGCGGCAGCGCCGGCCGCCGGCCGGAGTTCCCGGTAGATCGCCAGCAGGCGGTCGAGGTTGTCGGACAGACCGTAGCGCTCCACGACGCGGGCGCGCGCCCGCCGGCCCAGCTCGGCGCGAAAGTCGGGGAACTCGATCAGTGTGCGCAGCGCCAGGCGGAGCTGGCCGTCGAGGTCCCGGGGGTCGACCACCATGCCTGCCCCCTGGAGCGCCTCACCATCGGAGCCAACGTCCGTCGCGACCGACGCCACGCCGCAGGCCATCGCCTCCAACAGCGACAGCGACAGGCCCTCCACCAGCGAGGGTAGGACAAAGATATCCATGGCGCGCAGCATCGCGATGCGCTCGGCCTCGTCGAGCACCTGGCCCGTGAAGATGATGCGCCGGCTGCCATACCGCCGCTCGAGCCGGCGCCGCTCGCTGCCGCTGCCGACGACGACCAGCTTGACGTCCTCGGCCGCGTCGACGTCCTGAAAGGCGCGCACCAGCACATCGACGTTCTTCTCCGGATCGACCCGGCCCAGGTATCCAACGAGCGTGCTCGCTTGCGAGGTCTGCTTGAAGGCTGACGATCCGGGTGCGTACTTGTCTACGTCGACCCCGTTCGGGATGATGGCCACATTCGCGGCCGGAACGCCGTAATTCTCGAGCAGGCTCTTCTGCTGTTCCGAAAAGATGATCACCCGGTCGAAGCTCGCCAGCGACTGCGCGTAGAGACGATAAACGGCCGAGCTGATCCCCTGCCAGAGAGAAAAGCGCGAATCGTACGGGACGTGAAAGGTCGCCACCACGGGCAGGCCCAGTTCGTGACAGAGCTCTGGGAGCCCGAAATCGATCAGCGTCGAGAAGCTGAGCGAGACGTGCACCAAGTCGACCTGCTCCCGGCGGAGCAGGTCGGTGATGATTCGCTTCGTCCTGGGCGAAGAGATTATGTACCGGTGACTGCCCGTCAAGGACCGGAGGGTGAGCGTGTCGTCGGTGACGGCGGCCAGCGCGCCGTGATGGACGAAGAAGACTTTGACGCCGCGCGCCCGAAGTCCGGCGACGATCTCGCGGGAATAGGTCAGCAGGCCGTCGCCGGCGCGGCCGCTCTGGTGACCCAGCCAGGCAATCCGCAGCGGCTCGCTCATCGGGAGTCGATGTCCTCGAGGAGGTCGAGCAGGAAGGGGCGGTTCTGAAGTTCGGGGTGGGGGATGTGGAGGCTGGGCTCGTCGACGATGCGACCGTCGTAGCGAAGGA
>VBEW01000069.1 GCA_005889225.1 Chloroflexota bacterium
CGCCATCGGACCCGCCGGGGAGGGCGCCGCATCGAGCAGCCTGACCGCTCGCTCAGCAGCCGCGCGGGCATACTCCGCCGCCGACGTGTCATCGAAGAACTCGAAGCCGCGCTGCAGGCCGGGCGCCTCCATGGCGGTCTGGATCTCGCCGTTGCGCTCAGCAACCGCGTGAATCATCAGGCGCACCCGGGTGCGCGAGTCCGAATTATGGATGCCCTCGGAGGTCGCGACCAGGACCTCCTGCGCGCTATGGCCATAGCCCACCGCAACCTGTTTGATGGCTCCGCTGACTTCGCGGGCCGCCTGGTCGGCTTCGAGCAGCAGCTCGATCTTCGCCTCCGGCCCAACCGTGTGCGGCGGGACCTCGATGGGCTGCGGCGCCCGCGGCGCACCGGTGAGGTCGCCGAACGCAAAGCGCCCACCACCGTGCCGCCCCACCTGCGCGGCCAGGTCGGCCGTCTTCAGCAAGCCGGCTTCGGAAAGGTCTTCCGTGTAGACGTAGCTGACGGTGCCCTGGTGGATGATGCGAAGCCCGGCCCCCAGGTCGTTGCCCGAGCTGACGCGCTGAACTTTGCTCTCTTCAACGCTGATCGACTGGTTGCGTTTCCGCTCGACGAAGAGCTCAACGAAATCTGCCCCAGACCGTAAGGCGCGTTTGATCACGCCATCCACGAGCGACTGGTCGAGCAATGGCATCAGCCTGAGTGTAATGGGGGCGCAGGTTCGCGAACCGTCCCGATCACCCAGGTGCCGAGCAGCCCCAGCACCACCGAGGTGGCGATGAACACGTTCCCGTCGCGCCCCCGCCAGTTTTGAATCGGCGACGACACCGCCGACCGGGTCGGTCTTCCTTTATTGCGAGAGGTTCAGTCGGGAGAGGCCGGCACAGGCGCAGTCTACGGCGGCTCGTGAGCCGTCCAGTCCGCGGCAACCTTCTTGTAGCGGGCGCTTGACATTCGCCATCGGGCCATGCATACTCAGCATACATACTGAGTATGTTAAGTCGAGAACGTGTCGCTTAAGTACGGCGTACTGGGGCTCCTGAAGGGAGAGCCACTCCACGGATATGAGGTGAAGAACCGCTTTGAAGGCATGCTCGGAGGGACCTGGGACGTCAATATCGGGCAGATCTACACGACGCTCCAGCGCCTCGAGCGCGACGGGCTCGTCCGGCCCGTTGGTTCTCGCGGTGATCGCGGAAAGCAGCTCTACGAGCTATCGCCTGACGGCGAGAAGGCCCTCGACCGCTGGCTCGCCCAGCCGGATTCCGGGCCTCAGCAGCTGCACGAGGACATCTACGTGAAACTCCTCCTCGCGACCCGCATCGCGAACGGCGACCTAAAGGGAATGCTCGCTCGCCAGAAGCGCGCCTACCTGCAACGCTTGCGCGACCTCAACCGGCTGGAAGAAGGGGCCCGCCGCGACGGCCGCATCGATCTGGCGCGACTCGTGCGTGGCGCATTACTTCACACGGAGGCAGACCTCAAATGGATGGACGAACTTTCTTCAGAACGTTTCGGGACGGAGGGGACAAAAACGGAATGACCGAGCTGGTTCGGCTGACCGACGTCACCAAGGTCTACCAGGGCGGCATCACCGGGGCGCTCAACGGTGTCTCGGTCGCCGTCGAGAAGGGCGAGTTCACCGCGATCATGGGGCCCTCGGGCAGTGGCAAGTCCACCATGCTCAACCTCGTCGCGGGCGTCGACCGGCCGACATCCGGGTCGGTCGTTGTCGGTGGCACCGAGCTCGGCCAGCTCGGTGAGACAGGACTGGCCAGGTTTCGGCGCGACCACATTGGCTTCGTCTTCCAGTTTTTCTACCTGCTTCCGAACCTGACCGCGCTGGAAAACGTCCTCATCCCTGCCCAGCTCAAGGGCAACCCGGCCAGCGGTCGCGCCCGCGAGCTGATGGAGCGGCTCGGCATTATCGACATTGCCAGCCGCTACGCGGCGCGACTGAGCGGCGGGCAGCAGCAGCGGGTCGCGATCGCCCGCGCCCTGATCAACAAGCCCACATTGCTGCTCGCTGATGAACCCACCGGCGCGCTCGACACGCGCAGCGGCGAACAGGTAATGGAGCTCCTGAGCGAGCTTCACCGCGACGGGCAGACGATCCTGCTCGTTACGCACGACGCCAAGCTCGCGACGCGTCACGCGGCGCGCGTGCTTAGCGTGATAGACGGAAAGATCGTCGACGACGCGCGCCTCGAGAGCCCCGAGCTGGCTGCCTCTGACGTGATCCGCGTGCGCGGCGAGGAGGCGTCGCGATGACCGCCGTCCTCCTCAAGGCGATGCGCGACCTGCGGCGGCGGCGGCTGCAGGCCGCTGTGATCTTCGTTACGACGCTGCTAGCGGTGGCCACCGGCACGATGGCGCTAACCCTCATCGCGCAGACGCGTGACCCTTACCAGCTGGCGTTCGAGGCGCAGAAGGGCGCTCACCTGCAAGTTGGGTTCGACAGCCGGATCGACCCGAGCACGCTCACCGGCACGCCCGCGCTGATCGGAGCCTCTACGTACGCCGGTCCATATCGTGCCACAGACATGCAGTTTCAATCGGGTGGACACAAGTATGTGGTGACCACCATCGCCCGCGACAACCCGGGAGGCGACGATGGGCAGCTCCGCATTACCGGGGGCCACTGGCCGTCGAGCGGCACCGAGATCGCGCTGACGCGATCGTTTGCCGACCTCAACCACATCTCCATCGGAGACCGGCTCAAGGTTGTCAGCGTTCCGCAGGAGCCCGTCCTCACCGTGGTGGCGGAGGTGGTGGACATCGACGAGCTCCGGGCGGATGTTGGCGGCGTCCAGCATGCCTGGGTCCTCGGCACGGCCATCGCCCCATTGACCGCGAAGGACGCGTCTTTCTACCTGATGGACTACCGCTTCGCCAGCGACCCGACCAACGCACAGTTGCAGGCCCACATGGACACACTGCGCGCCTCGCTTCCGCCGGACAGTGTCACCAGCTCGGTCAACTACATGTTTGTCCGCACCGTCTTCCACGTCTCGACCCTGATCCTCACCGGGGTGCTGGTCGCCTTCAGCGTCTTCGCGCTGGCTGCCACGGCGGCGATCGTCGCCAACCTCGTGACGGGGATCGTGATCTCGGCTTATCGCGAGATCGGGATCATGAAGGCCGTCGGTTTCACTCCACTGCAGGTGATCGGCGTGTTCGTGCTCCAGATCCTGGTTCCCGCGGCAGCGGCCTGTATCCTCGGCATTCCAGCCGGCACGATCCTAAGCCAGCCGCTGCTGGCGAGCAACTCGCAGGCGCTGGGCCTCGCCTACCAGCCGACCTTCTCGCCGTCTCTCGACTTCCTCGCGTTTGCCGGTGCGCTCCTCATCGTGGCCATCGCGGCGATGATTCCGGCGTTTCGCGCAGGCCGACTCAAGCCCGCGGCCGTGATCGCCAACGCCGCGGCCCCTCGGGGCAACAGCGGCCGCTGGCTCCGCCGGCTGGCATCTGGGGCCAGGCTGCCGCGGCCCATCGTTCTGGGCCTCGGCGAAGCAGCCGCGCGGCCGGTGCGGTCGCTCCTGACCCTCCTCGCCATCGTTCTGGGCGTCGTCACCGTTGTCGTCGCGCTGGGAGAGGCCCGCAGCTTCAATCAGATCTACACCTATGAGGGACACATCGGAAGGGTGGATGTCGTCGTCGCCAAGAGCCCAGCCCTGGCGGACGCTGATGCCACCCAGCTGATCAACTCCCAGCCCGAGACCACGCGTGTGGTCGCCCAAGCGACGGCGACCATCACCGTTCCGGGGCTCGCTGACCCGGTTAACACGCTCGGCTTCCGCGGCGACTCGGCCGCGCTCCGCTACCTGCTCTCCCCAGGCCGCTGGTTCAACAGTCCGGGTGAGGTGGTGGCAAACAGGGGCTTCGTCCAGGACGCCCACCTCAACCTCGGCGACACCTTTACCGGGACGGTCCACGGCAAGGCCCTCAAGCTGCGAATCGTGGGCGAGGTCTTTGACTTCACTGCCGGTCCAGGCGGCCACGTGCTGATGCTCGACTGGTCGACGGTCACCGCCGCGGTCCCGGACCTCACACCGTCCAGCTACATGGTCACCCTCAAGCCCGGCTCGAACGTCGACGCCTACGTGAAACGGCTGGCCGCGGCGCAGCCGGACCTGCTCGATGTCCAGGCCAACAGCACCGGGAACACGGCGTTCCTCACGGTGATCGCTGGCGTCCTGTTCGGGATCGCGGCCGTCGTCGCGCTGATCGCGGTCGCTGGCGTCTTCAACACGTTGTTGCTGAGCACGCGCGAGCGCGTGCGCGACATCGCCACCCTCAAGACGCTCGGGATGAGCCCGCGGCAGGTGATCGGCATGGTCGCCACGTCAGCCGGCTTGCTAGCGCTGTTGGGTGGACGGGTTGCAGTACCGGCGGGAGTCGCGCCCTACCGGGTGCTCTTCGACCAGCTCAGCAGCCTGGGCGGGAACATCACGCCGTCCGCTTTCTATGACGTCTTTGCCCCCTGGGAGCTGATCGCGATCCCGCTGGCAGGCATCGTCGTGGCGGTTCTCGCCGCCCTGCTTCCCGGACGCTGGGCGGCGCGGACCAACGTAATCGAAGTCTTGCACGCCGAATGAGAGGCGCCGAAACTAGAAAGTCGGTAACGGGTTTAGGCGCCCTGGTAGTGATCATCATTGCGTGGTTTGCCATTCTCTTCACGGGCACGTATCCACGGAATCTGTTTGACTTCGTTGTCGGCGTACTTCGCTGGGGCAACCGAGTAACCGGTTATGCGTTTGTGCTGGTGACCGATCAATATCCACCCTTCAGCCTCCGCTGAAATTCATGCGAGCTGTTGTATACGACCGCTATGGGCCACCGGCGGTGCAGCGACTCGAGGAAGTCGCGCGGCCGGTGCCCAAGCACGACGAAGTCCTGATCAAGATCCACGCCACGACGGTCAATCGGTTGGACTGTGCGACTCGAGAAGCCAACCGACGTAGTGGCCTGGCGGTCTCGCTGATCACCCGCATCGTCTTTGGTATCCGCCGACCGAGGCGGCGGATCCTCGGCAGCGAGCTGGCGGGAGTGATCGAAGCCGTCGGCGCTACCGTCAACGAGTTCGCCGTCGGCGACCACGTCTTCGGCGCGACTGGGCTCCGGTTCGGCGCGCACGCGGAGTTCATCTGCATAGGCGAGAACGCGCGACTCGCGCACAAGCCGAGCGCAATGAGCTTCGAGCAGGCGGCGGCGGTCTGCGACGGAGCATTCAATGCTCTCTCGTGCCTGAGACAGGCGCATCTCCAGAAAGGGCAGACGATCCTCATCTACGGCGCGTCAGGGTCCATCGGCACCGCCGGGGTGCAGCTTGCCAGGTACTTCGAAACCGACGTCACGGCGGTGTGCAGCACCAAGAACCTCGAACTCGTGAAATCGCTCGGAGCCGACGCGGTGATCGATTACACCCAGGAAGACTTCACCAAGAACGGCGCGACGTACGACGTCATCTTCGACGCCGTCGGCAAGCACTCGTTCCGGCGGTGCCGAGGCTCACTGAAGCGGGGCGGCAGCTATCTGGCAACCGACGGGTTCCGGAATCTCCTGTTGGCGCTGCGTCCCTGGGGCATCGGCCACAAGAAAGTGAGGTTCCCCAGCTCAATGCCGACGAAGAAGGACATCCTCCTCATCAAAGGGCTCATCGATACGGGAAAGTACCGGGCGGTCATCGACCGGTGCTACCCGTTGGAGGACGTGGTCGAGGCGACGAAATACGTTGAAACCGAGCAGAAGACAGGAAACGTTGTCCTGACCGTTGCCCGCCGCTAGCGATCCCGCTAACCGGCGCCCTTCGCGTACGAGTGCAGGCCGACGATCCAGAGGTTCACGGCATAGAGCGTGATCAGGATGGATACGAAGCCTGCGGTCGCGATCAGCGCCGTACGCCGGCCGCGCCACAGCCGCAGCGTGTGGGCATGAAGGTAAATGGCATAGACGATCCAGGTGATGGCGGCCCAGGTCTCCTTCGGGTCCCATCCCCACCAGCGGCCCCAGGCGTGCTCGCCCCAGATGGCCCCCGCCATGGTTCCGAAGGTCCAGATGGGGAAACCGAGCAGGATGGCACGGAATGTCAGGCGGTCCAGGGTCTCGAGCGATGGGAGCCGCGCGGCGATCGCCGACCCGTGCAACCACGACTTGACACTCGCGCTTCGGTCTTTCAGCAGATACAGACCGGCGAAGACAAAGCTCGACACGAGGATCCCGGAGGACGCCATCATGCTCGTCACATGGATCTTCAGCCAGTAGCTCTGCAGCGCCGGCACCAGCGGCTCGGGCGATTGATAGAGGCCATAGCCAATCCCCATCAACGCCACCACGACGAAGAGCGCCGCCCCACCGCCCAGCGACGCCACCGGCCAACGGACCGTCATCAGCAAGAAGACCGTAACGGCGACCAGCGAGAGCATCGAGCTGTACTCGTACATGTTGGCCAGCGGGTAATGGGAGTCCGCGACGCCTCGGGCAACGATGGCACCGAGATGAATCAGGGCACCGGGAGCAACGAGCGCGACGCCCAGCCAGCGCAAGGCCTGCTGACGGTACGCAAAGAAGGCGAAATAGGAGAACATGCCACCGACGTAGAACACCATCGCGCCAAAGTAAAGGTGAAGCGAGAGGTCGGCGGCCGCGCCCGGTAGCCGGGCGAGGTCGTCGCGGATCAGCGCGAAGGCAAACAGGTAGAACGCGAGAGGTACGACCAACCAGAGCGGCGGCAGGCGCCGCCCGGCAACGGTGACCGTGCCACTAACCGGCTCCCGGACGGTGACTCGCGCCATCTCAGGCGCCGGCTTTGGCGGTGACCTTCCCGCCGGCGGCGACTGGCGTCAGCGGGATCATTTGCATCGCGTCATCGCGGAACCGGACCCGCTGGAACGTAATGCAGTTGACCGGGCAGTGATCCTCGCAGATCCGGCAGTTGGTGCAGCGGTCGTAGTTGACGAGAATCTTGCCTGCTTTGCCGCCGAACTCTTCACCGAGCACCGTGTTGCAAATTTCGACGAAGCCACCGCTCGAGGTGTCGCGGTTCTCCCCATAGACGACGACGTCCAGCGCCTTCTCCGGGCAGACATCGTCGCAGGCGCCGCACAGGATGCAGGTCGCCTCGTCGACATGGTGCACCGTGTCGCATTGGAAGCAGCGCAGCGCCGCGGTGATCGCCTGCTCGTCATTCCAGGGCAACTCGACCGGCGTCATGTCCCTCCGCTTGTCAGCGGGAAGGATCGGCGGCTCCTCACGGTTGTAGTAGTCGGCTTCGCGGTGGTCGTCGGTGGACTCGATCACCGTCAGCGGCTTGGCGTCCCGCGGGACCGCGGCGCCCAGGAATTCGTTGATCGACCGTGCGGTCCGATGGCCCCAGGCGACCGCATCGACGATGAACGAGGGACCCTGAACGCAGTCCCCGCCGGCGAACAGCTTCGCCAGCTTCGTATGGCCACCGGTATCCGCCTCCATCAGCTTCCGGGGCGTAAGCGGCACGCCCTGATCCTGGGCAAAGTCCATGATCTGGCCTGACGCGAAGATCGCGTAGCGGCAGGGGATCACGTGCTCGGTCCCCGGCAGTTTCTGCACGGTGTTGATCAGCAGCTTGCCGCTCTCCGGATCGAATTCGAGCTTCGTCTCATCCACCCGAATGAACTCCACCCCGTTCACGTGTCCACTGCCATCGGCGGTGATGGCGTTGACGATCACGCCGGTATGCAGCTGGAGTCCGATTTCGCGTGCCTCGACCAGCTCGTTACCAAATGCGGGCAAACGATCGGCCGGTTCGATCGACACCATCCAGACTTTCCGGGCGCCGGTCTTGATCGAGGTCTGCGCCGCGTCGGTCGCGACCGCGCCGCCGCCGATGACGACCACGTCGCCGCCGCGCGGGAAGTTGTCCGGGACAATGTCGTAGGAGCGCACTCGAAGGAACTCCATCGCCGAGATCACTTCCGGCAGGTCTGATCCCGGCACCGGCAGAATGCGGCCCGTCATCATTCCCACCGAGAGGTAGACGGCTTCGTAGTCATTGAGCAATTGCTCCAGCTTCGGATCCTTGCCGACATTCTTGTTGAGGAAGACGTTGACCCCCATGTCCACGATCATCTGGATCTCCCAGTTGAGCTGGTCGAGGTCAAACCGGAAGTGCGGGATGCTGGCGGAGAGCAGACCACCGAGCTTCGCCTCGCGCTCGTAGAGGTCGACCTGATAACCCATCAGCCGGAGGTCTTGGGCCGCCGTCATCCCCGCTGGGCCGGAGCCCACGATCGCGACCCGCCTCCCGTTCTCCGGCGCTCGCTGCCAATCGATCTTCACGCGGCGGGCCCAGGCGTAGTCGGTGGCGAACCGCTTCAGCGACTTGATCGACACGGCGTTTTCGGGACCCTGCACCCAGCCGCGCTTGCAGTCGGTCTCACAGGGATGGTTGCAAAGCCGGCCCAGCATCGATGGGAACGGGTTGGTCTCGTGGATCACCAACCATGAATCCAGGTAGCGTCCTTGCGAGACGTAATCGACGTAGGCCGCGATGTCCTGGTGGATCGGGCAGGCACGCTGGCAGGGCGAGACCGGCACGTTGAGACTCAGGTCCTTTCGGCCGGAAAACACCTTGTTCGAGGCCGTGTCGGTCGTCGTTTTTCCGATCTCCGTCAGGACCGACTGGGCACTGACGATGCCGACGGTCCTCGAGGTTTTCCTGAAGAGTGGTCCCTCGTCCTCCGTCATCAGGACCACAGGGGTGTCCTCCCGATACATGATGTCGGCTCCCGACTCCAGGGAGTCCGCGATATTGCGCCCGGGCAAGGGCCGGCGCATGTACGACTCCACCGGGCCGCTGCCATCGGCGAAAGCCGCAATCGCCTCGCGATGGCCGAACAGGCCGACGATCCCGCCCTCCTTCTCGACAAGCAGCGCGTCCGCACCGGACGCGTTCAGGCGCCGGACCGCCTCGGCGGCGCTGAGGTCGGCCGGGCAGATTTCGCCGATCGGCTCCAGGACCTTGCTCAGGGTCGGCATCAGGCAGCTGCCATGGCGCGGCTGACGTCCCGCACCGTGAGGGCGCCGAGCGGCATCCCGGCGTGGGTGGTGACGAGAACCAGCTGCCGTCCGCTCTCGCGGAGCAGCCGGACCCCTTCGCCCAGGGGCGCGTCCGGCCGAACTTCGGGGAGCGGCGTGCGAACGAGATCGGCCGCTCGGGCGTCGAGTTGCGCCCTGACATAACGCTGCAGGATGTCGAGGTAGGAGACATAGCCGAGGCAGCGCTGATCGACGATCACCGGCAGCTCGACGATGCGGTTCTGGGCCATCATCCGGGCGGCCTGGGCCAGGCTGGTGCTCGGGAAGCAGAACGCGAACTGACCGGAGATCGCCTGCTCGACCGTGCGCGTGTCACGTGCGACAGCGGGCATCGAACGAAATTATAGGGAGCACGCGCTCAAATCCGCCCCCGCTGGGGGAGGGCACGGTGGGGCCGTCCTCGTCATGCTCCCGGCAGTCGACTGTGACGGCCGCGTGACGGCTTAGATAGCCGCGGCTCGTTATATCAGACGGAGTTGGCCAAGAACCTCGCCCAATCGCCGAGCCCTGACCTCGAGTTGCCCCGTGACCTGGGCGGCTTTCGCGCCCGGATCCATCTTCCTTACCGCAGTGGGTTCAACCGGCTGGTCCGGGTGGTCGGCATGCTGACCCTTCTCGCCTCATCCCTCGGGCTGCTGGCCGCCGTCGCGGGGTTCCCCCTCAACTGGCTGAGTATGCTGATCGGCCTGCTGATCAGCCTGATCCTGGTTGGATTCACGGTTCGGCCCAGTTTGCGCCGGCCCAAATTCTAATCGCGAATCGAGAAGCCTATGGTTGCTCTAGCAATCGCAGCACCGCGGCTGTCATCACCTGAAAGCCAATCGCCAGGCATCGCTCATCGATCGTGAACTCCGCGGTGTGATGGCCTACTCGAGGACCCTCCGGCGCTCCGCCCAGTAAGAAGAAGCAACCGGGACGCGACTGCAGGAAGTAGGCGAAGTCCTCGCCCACCATGAGGGGTTCGAACGCAACCACGGCGTCGTTCCCCACGATGGTGCGGGCCGCGTCGGCAACCATCGCGGCGACCGGGCCGTCGTTGATGACCGGAGGAGCGGCGGACTCGAGCCTGAATTCACTGTGGCCGCGCATCGCGGTGGCGATGCCCTCAGCGAGCTCAGCGATTCGCCGCAGCAGGCGGGTGCGCAGCGCGGGATCCAGGCTCCGCAGGGTGCCCTGGATGACCACCTCGCCGGCCACGATGTTGGCCGCCGTGCCGCCGTGCACGCTGCCCAGTGTGATCACGATTGGAGCGGCCGGCGCCGTCTCGCGGCTGGCAAGCGTTTGGATGGCGCTGATCACCTGGGCGGCCATGACGACAGCGTCGACCGTGAACTCCGGCTGGGCGCCGTGGCCGCCGGCGCCCCGGATCGTCAGCGTGAACATGTCCGCGCCCGCCATCATTGCGCCGGCGCGAACCGAGACCTGTCCCAGCGGCAGCTCAGACCAGACGTGCAGCCCGATCACTCGGTCGATCCCGTCGAGAACGCCCGCTTCGATCATGGGCGCGGCGCCGCCGGCGCGTTCCTCCGCGGGTTGGAACACGAACCGAACCATTCCGGACAGCTGAGCGCGGCGCTCCGCCAGCGCCCGCGCCACCTCGAGCGCGATCGCCATGTGCACATCATGACCGCAGGCGTGCATTACACCCCGGTGGGTCGAGCGAAACGCCAGCTCACCCGCTTCCTGGATGGGCAGACCGTCGATGTCCGCCCGGACCAGCACCGCTCGCCCGGGTCGGGCGCCCTTCACGTCGGCGACAACGCCGGTTCCGGCCACGGCGGCTTCCAACCGGTCCGGCGACAGGGCATCGAGACGCTCCACGAGATAGCGCGAGGTTTCGAACTCTTTGAAAGACAATTCCGGCACGGCGTGCAGCTCGCGACGGTGGGTCAACAGGTGTTGAGCCGTGACGGTATCGACCTCCGTCGAGGCACGACGGAGCTCAAAGGCCATCGGATCATTCTGGCAAACTGAGTCGAATGCCGCGTTCGCTTGCCGAGTACCAACGGAAACGCGACTTCAGCAAGACGCCCGAGCCCAAAGGCACCCCTGAACCGCAGGGTCAGAACCGGTTCGTGGTGCAGAAGCATTGGGCAACCCGGCTGCACTATGACTTCCGCCTCGAGATGGAGGGCGTGCTCGTCAGCTGGGCGATCCCGAAAGGGCCGACCTTGAACCCCGCCGAACGCCGGCTGGCGGCGCACGTCGAAGACCACCCGGTGAGTTACTACGATTTCGAGGGGACGATCCCCAAAGGGGAGTACGGCGGCGGGACGGTAATGGTCTGGGATTGGGGAACCTACGAACTCGAGGAGTCCTCGCCGGCCGAGTCGCTGCGCCGCGGCGAGGTGAAGTTCCGGCTCAACGGGGTGCGGCTTCGTGGTCGCTATGCCCTGGTGCGCACCCGATCGGACAAGGATTGGCTACTCATCAAGAAGAAGGACGAGGCCGCCGATCCCAACTTCGACATCGCGCAATTCGACACATCGGTCAAGACGGGCCGCACCAAAGAAGAGATCGAGCAGGGGCAGGATGCCGTCTGGTCGAGCCGTCGCGACGCGGGTGAGGGCGGCCTGATCAACCTCGCCAATGCCGAGAAGGGGCCAATGCCGAGCAGCCTTGAACCGATGAAGGCACAGCTCGTCGACGCGGCCTTCGACAACGACCGCTGGCTGTTCGAGGTGAAGTGGGACGGGATTCGGCTGGTGAGCTTCATCGACAACGGAAAGGTCAGCCTGCAAACGCGCGCCGGCCGCATCGTCGATGACGAGTACCCGCAGCTCCAGGCCGTCAGCCGTCTGGTGAACGCGAAACAAGCGGTGCTCGACGGCGAGATCGTTGCACTGGACGAGGAAGGGCGCCCATCATTTCAGCTGCTGCAAAACCGGGGCAAAGAACCGCATCCCATGCAGTACGTCGTGTTCGACATCGTCTACCTGGACGGCCAGCGGCTCTTCCGCGTTCCGCTCGAGGACCGCAAGCGCCTGCTGCGCGACATCGTCCACGATTCGGGCCTGCTCAAGTACTCGGAGCATGTTCTCGGCGACGGCAAGGCCTTTTTCAAAGCAGCCCAACAAAAACGATTGGAAGGCACCGTCGCCAAACTTCGTGAC
>VBEW01000247.1 GCA_005889225.1 Chloroflexota bacterium
GCCCGCCGGCAGGACCGCGCGGGTAGCGACCGGCGCCGGCGGCGGCGCCACGTACTGTTCGTAGATCTGCGTCGGCGCCGGAATCGCTTCGAGCTCGATCGCATGCTTGATGCGAAGAACAGACGTTCCTGATCCCGTGAGTGGCAGCGATGCAGCGCTGGCCGTCGCGATGGCGACATCGTTATGAACCGGGCTCAGGAGCAGGCTGCCGCCGAGCGTGCTCGTGATGACGGCAGTAGACGCCATGGTCAGAAGTTTCATGAAGCTTGCGTTCAACCTAACGGCGATTCCTTGCGACGCTGATTTCAAATCACGACGCGTCGTTGACGCGTGACCCAGGCGTTTCGCCCGATGCCGGTGGCGTTACTATCTGGAGACTTGCTGACAGACAGAATCGCGATTGTTACGGGCGCGGGCCGCGGCATTGGCGAGGGGATCGCCCGCAAACTGGCAGAGGAAGGCGCCACGGTCGTGTGTGCGGACGTGAACGTCAACGATGCCACGAGCGTCGCGTCGAGCCTTGGTCACGGCGCCATTGGCGCGCGGCTCGACGTGTCGAACTCGAGCGAGTGCGATGCGTTGGTCAGCGACGTGCACGAACGATTTGGCCGGCTGGACATCCTGGTCAACAACGCGGGCATCAACCGCGACGCCATGCTCCACAAGATGACGGACGAACAGT
Organism: Chloroflexota bacterium; assembly: GCA_005889225.1. GTDB lineage: Bacteria > Chloroflexota > Dormibacteria > CF-121 > CF-121 > CF-13. The sequence continues at coordinate 683 of VBEW01000247.1, forward strand.
GGCAGCAGGTCATCGCCGTGGATCTGTCCGGCGTGTTTTTCATGACCCGCGCGGCCAGCCGGATCATGCGCGCGGCCGGGCAGGGCCGCATCGTGAATATTTCTTCGGCGAGCTGGATGGGCAATATCGGCCAGGCGAATTACGCCGCCGCTAAGGCCGGCGTCGTCGGCTTGAGCCGCACGGCCGCCAAAGAGCTGGCCCGCTCACAGGTCACGGTGAATGCAATCTGCCCGGGATTTATTGACACCCAGATGACCCGCGGCATCCCGGACGCGATCCGCGAGCAGCAGGTGGCGAAGATTCCGCTGGGCCGCATGGGGCAGCCTGCCGACGTGGCGGCGGTGGTCGCGTTCCTGGCCTCGGACGAGGCAGGCTACGTCACGGGCGAAGTCATCAACGTCGGCGGCGGGTACGTGTTGTGACGTCTTGCGGCTAGCTTCCGTCCTGGAGGCCGTCGCCGCCATTCCCGACGGCGCGACGGTCGCCGTCGACGGATTTACCCTGATGGGCGTCGCCGAAGCCCTGTACGAGGGCATCGAGGAGTCATTTCGTAAATCGGGCCATCCGCGAGATCTTGTCATCGTCCACGCCGCCGGTCAGTCGAATCGCAAAATTGGCTTCGAGCATTTCGCCGTCGAGGGCCTCGCCAAGCGCATCGTCGGTTCGCATTGGGGCCTGATGCCTCGGATGTCGGCGTTTCTCGGCAACGGCCTGGCCGAGGCCGTGTGCTTGCCGCAGGGACAGCTGTCAAGTCTTTATCGAGCCATCGCGGCAGGCCGCCCCGGAAACCTGACTCGCATCGGCCTTGGAACGTTCGTCGATCCACGGATCGAAGCCGGGAAAGTGAACCAGCCGGCGCGCGACCGGGCTCCCGATTACGTCGCGATCGAGCCGATCGACGGACAGGACTTCATGTTCTATCGCAGCTTCAAGATCGATGTCGGCATTTTTCGAGCCAGCAGCGTCGATCAGGATGGCAATTGCGCGCACGACGACGAAGCCGTGATGTTAGATTCGCTTTCGATCGCCCAGGCGGCCCATAACTCACGTGGGATCGTCATCTGCCAGGCGAAGAAACTCGTTCAACGAGGCTCCATCCCACCGAGGCAGGTCACCGTGCCCGGCGCCCTGGTCGATCTCGTTGTCCAGGCGCCCGAGCCTGAGCGTCAGCACCGCCAGACCGACCGGACGGTCTTCGATCCCGTCTATATCTCTGCAGCATCTGACAGCCAGCTGCCCACGGCGCCATTCTCGACCAGGCTCGTCATCGGCCGGCGCGCGATTCGTTTCTTGCATCGCGGTGACGTGGTGAACATCGGCACCGGTATCCCAGGCGACACCGTTGGGCCGGCGCTGGCCGAAGCCGGTCTCGCTGACGCCATTACACTCACTGTCGAGTCCGGAGTCTATGGCGGCGTGCCGGCCGGTGGCGTCGACTTCGGCATCACCGCGCATCCGACGGCGATCATCTCTCATGCCAGCCAGTTCGATTTCTACAATGGCGGCGGCCTGGACGCCACATTCATGGGCGCCGGACAAGTGGATCGTGACGGCAACGTCAACGTCAGCCGGCTGGGCGGCCGCGTCATCGGGGCGGGCGGATTTATCGACATCACGCAGAGCGCCAGGCTTGTGTGCTTTTGCTTCAGTCTGGAGGGTCGCAACGAGAAATTCGTCAGCCGCGTGGATCACCTGACGTTCAGTGCCGATCAGGCGCGCAAGAATCAGCAACGTGTTCTTTACGTCACCGAACGCGCCGTGTTCAGCCTTGAGGCATCAGGCCTGCGGTTGATCGAGATCGCGCCCAGCCTGGCCCTCGACGATGTCCTCGGGCAGATCCCGTTCTCGGTCACGGTACGTCAACCCGTTGCCCGGATGCCCGAAGATATCTTCCAGCCCGCCATCAGGCCGTTTGAACTTTCCACCCGAGCGGCAGGCAAAATACAGGAGTTCTCGAAGGGCCGTTAGCTCAGGCGGTTAGAGCGGCCGGCTCATAACCGGTTGGTCGAAGGTTCGAGTCCTTCACGGCCCAAACCCCGCTTACAGTAGTGCCGAGCCCAAGCCCGAGCCTTGCGTTAGGCGAAGGCCGGCATCGCGCATAAATCTCAAGCCG
>VBEW01000121.1 GCA_005889225.1 Chloroflexota bacterium
GAGACCTGAGTCTGTACTCGCTCGTCAAGAGTCTGGCGGACAACAAGCAGTTGCTGGGGATGCGCTACGCCGAATGGTGCATCGCGGCGCCGAGCCTTGAGGCCGACATCGCGGCGGCGGCGATGGGGCTCGACGACATCGGACATAGCCGGGTGCTGTATGGCTCCTTACGTGAGCTCGGGACGCCGGACGGGTCCGACGATGGTAGTTACGGCAACGTCCCCTACCTGGACCGGCCATGGACCGACTGGACGGAGTTCGTGGCGGCCAACGCCGTGCTCGACAGCGCCTTTTCCGTCGTGATCGAGGCACTTGCCAATGGGAACGTGGAGGTCCTGCGTAGCCGGCTGAGAAAAATGCTGCAGGAAGAGCGCTACCACTACCTGCACGGGCGCAGCTGGATGCATGAGGCGAAAGCGGACGCCGCCATCGAACGGGCGTGGCGCGAATCACTCGAATGGATCGGTCCGGAGCAGGCGGATGTCGATCAGCTCAACGCCGACGGCAAGCTTGCTTACGGCGTTCGCGAGCTGCGACGCATGCTCGAAGAGCGCGTCGGCGGCAAATCTCCGCAGCGGGCCATCGACTGGAAAGCATGGGATCCGGTACGTCGCCGCACGGCACCGGGAGGGATCGACCCAGCGACGCTCGAGATGTTGCAGGGGCTGGCGGAAAAGCGGTACATGCCGACGAGTGGATAAAGGCACCCCCAACCCCGACCCTCCCCCAAAAGGGGGGAGGGAGATGCGTTGTCCTTTCTGTAAGTCGACGGACACCGAGGTCATCTCGCTCTTCGGAAGTCAGGTGATGACGATGCAATGTAAATGCCGGAGCTGCGGCAGCTACTTCGAAGCCAGCAAATATTGACGCGAGCAGATGTTTGCGAACCGCAGTTTGGGGTTGCGGGCTGATGGGCGGGGCCCTTACGCTACGACTGCGACCTGTCAGAAAGCCAGCCGATGAAGGAAACGACATCGGTCGGCTCCCGAGCACCGGGTTCGCAAGGACTCGGCTAGTACGGAGCGAAGGTCCCCCTGGAAACGGGCGGACTGGGCGGCGGTAAGGGCTCGTTGGGTCACACCGGCGGGTTATCAACCGTAACGATGGGTCGCTTCAATTTTCTACAGGTTCTGCCGGCTTAGCCTTCCCGAGCCCGGCAGACCTGCGCTATGCGCTTGTTTTCCAAACCTTGATCAGCTATGGTCGTTTTTACACGTGTGCAGTCATCAGGCATGCGTGACCAGGGAGGGATGCAGATGCGACGCGTTCAGCTTGCTTCATTACTTGTGCCGGTTATCCTCGCCATCGCCTCCGGGCCGGCACCGGCGGCCGCGACCGGGGCTGTGGTCGGGAACGTCCCGCAACGAACCCAGAGCGACTGGGCCTACGCGGGAAGCTTCGCGAAGAATGGCGTCACGAATGTCTTCGCGACGACGCAGCAAACGAGCTGCTACCGGCCGGAAGTGCCGTTTCTCACCGTCGGCGAGGCTCGCGGCTATACCGGCATGACGGCGTGTCCGGGCGCGACCACCGGCGAAGATATCGGGCTGACGCCATACCCAAACCAGGCGGGCAGCGTGTCGGGTTACCCGGCGGACGGTCCGATGCTGGTCAACGAGCATTCCGAGTCAGACCTGCGAGTCGATCCGAGGAATCCCAATCACCTCATCGGATCGAGTAAGTGGTTCGCGAGCGCCGAGGGCTACAACCATGTGCTGGGCTTCTACGAATCCTGGGACGGCGGCAAGACCTGGCCCGTCCAGGGTCACATCCCCGGCTATGAAGGCTTCACCGACGACACGGACCCGGTCGGTGCCTTCGACGGCTATGGCAACTACTACTCGCTGATCCTGCCGTATCAGTTCGCGTACGCCAACGCCACTGGCAGCAAGCTGTATCAAAAGAGCAAATTGCCCAACGCGGCCATGCCGGCGGAGGCCGTGACCGTCGCCGTTCGGCCAGCAGGGGCGAAACTCGCGACCGACTGGATCACCAGCCACAACGGCAGCCCGGACTTTGTGCTGATTGACGACAACCAAGGTCAGGAACCAGACAAGCAGTGGATCGCCATCGATGCCAATCCGAACAGCCCGAACTTCAACACGATCTATGCGATGTTCGTGACGTTCAGTTTCGCGGGCAAGATGAGCCACGCCTATGTGTCGACGGCAAAGGCGCGGCCAGATGGCACGCACAGTGACTGGAGCGCCCCGCAGCGACTGCCCAGCGAGAACGCCAGCGCGTCGGATACCTACCTGCTGCCGCACGTCGATCCGAACGGGGTGGTCTGGACCAGCATTACCAACTTCCCGAGCCGCCAGTCCCGCACCTTCTACAGCCTCGGCGTCGACTACTCGCTCGACGGCGGCGTGACCTGGCAGGGGCCGCTGGCCGTCCCTGGGGCGCAGAACGTCACGATCCCGCCGGAAGCCTACGACAACACGACCTTCACCGACGGCATCGTGAACACGTTCACCGTCGGGACCGCAAGCGTCAACGGGCGCTATCCGATCTACATGTCGTGGGAGGACTACGGCACCGGCCGGGACAATATTCTTTTGTCGGGCTCGTTCGATGGTGGGCTCAGCTGGAGTAAGCCGATCCAGGTGAACGACAACGTAAACCCGGTCGACGAGTTCCAGCCGAACCTGGCTGCCGCTGCGAACGGCACGGTCAGCGTCAACTTCTACGATCGCCGGCTTGCCTGCCCGGCGAACGGAAGCTCGGAAGCAATCCCGGCGGGCATCGCCCTCGACACGATCAACCCGCATTACGCCGGCACGCTGCCGCCCTATGGCGCCCGCAACTACTGCGTCAACACCAGCGTGCAGTTCTATTCGGCAACCTTGACCCCGCGCGGGCACAACATCCGGCTGAGCGCCCATACCTGGGACCCGCAACTCAACGCTCCCTGGAGGTATGGAAGCGGGCTCTTTGCCGGGAAGGACACGTTTATTGGCGACTACTTCGGCAACGACTTCGCCGGCACCATGAGCCTGACGAGTTCGGTCAGCACCTATAACGACGGTACGAACCCCAACCACTATCAGCAGCAGGTGATCGCCAGCGTGATGATTCCATAAGACCCAGCGGATTAATGTCGTGAGCGTCGATGGCCAGCGCGCTGGCACTCGGATTCCTGGTCGGCTTCCCAATCGCGGCGTCGCCAGGCCCGATCTCTGTCCTGGTCCTTCGTCGCACCCTTGCGCGCGGCTGGCGTAGCGGCCTCATCTCGGGCCTCGGGGTTGCGACCGGCGATGCGATCTATGCGGCGCTGGCGGCCTTCGGGGTGGCCGTCGTCACGAATTTTTTGCTCAGTCAGCGCCGCTGGATTGGGCTGCTCGGTGGCATCGCCCTTGTTGTGATCGGACTCCGGGCGATAAGTCAGAACCCCCACTCCGACCCGCCCCCACAAGGGGGGCGGGAACTGGCGGGGACATACCTGTCGATGGTGGCCCTTACCCTGAGCAATCCGCCGACCATCCTGTCGTTCATCGCCGTCTTTGCCGGCCTTGGACTCCGCGTCGACGCCGGCTGGCTACCGGCGACCGCGCTCGTGGCCGGCGTCATGCTGGGGTCAGCCATCTGGTGGGTGCTGATGACGGGGCTGGTCTCTCTCGCACGCGACCGCCTGACGCCTCGCATTACTCGAGGCATTCAAATCATCTCCGGGGTCACGCTCGCCGGCTTTGGGATCTGGATCAGTCTGCAGTCGCTCTGAGCTAGCTCTTCAGCTCGGTCGGGATGATGGTTCGCTTCACCGACTCGGTGCCGCGCAGCAGCTGGGCTTCCGCCGGAATGCCAACCGGCCAGTCAGTCAGGAAGTGCTGCAGGTCGTCGACGCCCTTCATCGGATGATTGGCCAGGCTGATCAACACGTCTTCTTTCTTCAAGCCGGCGTGCTGAGCCGGCCCATTTGGATCGACATGCGCGACCCGCACGCCACTCTCCTGCTCGAGGTGGTAGTAGCGGCTGACGCGGCGGTGGATCGGCCACGACTCGCCGGTGATGCCCAGGTACGACCGAACCACGCGACCGTCGCGGATCAGAAGCGACACGACGCGCTGCGCCGTGTTACTGGGTACGGCGAAGCAAATGCCTTGCGCCATGGCGATGATGGCGGTGTTGATGCCGACCACCTGACCACGCGTGTCCACCAGCGGGCCGCCGGAGTTGCCAGGATTCAGCGCCGCGTCGGTCTGGATGATGTTCTCGATGGTGCGGCCGCTCTGTGCTCGCATGGTGCGGCCGAGCGCGCTGACGACGCCGGTGGTCACCGTCGATTGAAAGCCGAACGGATGCCCGATGGCGACCACGAGCTGGCCGACCCGCAGCTGGCCGGAATCTCCCAGCCGGGCATGCGGCAAGCCGGTGCCCGAGGCGCGCAGGACGGCCAGATCGGTGTGCGGATCCTTGCCGACCAGCTCCGCCTTGAGCGCGGAACCGTCGCGCAGCGTCAGCTCATAGGCTTTCACGGCGCTGGCGACGTGGCTGTTTGTCAGGGCGTAGCCGTCGGGCGTGATCAGCATCCCCGTACCGATCCCGCTGACGCCGACAACGGCCGGGCCGACCGAGTCGACGACGGAGGTCACCGCGCGGGAGTAGGCGTCGAGCAGATCAACGTCGGACACCATTTCCACGGTAGTACCCAACGGCGGGGGGCTTAAACAAGCCATTATCATTGGATCGCAATGGAGGCGCTCGACTTCATGCAGCGGATCATCAACTTCGATCGATTGATGGAGGGTGAGAACCGGGATACCAGCGATCCCGACGACATCCAGCACTGGTGCGCCGTCTACGCCGAGATGATCCGCTTCAAAGAGGGCCTGCTCGGCCAGACGCGGCGGGAGATCGAGAAAGTCCCGGAAACGCACAAGGAGTTGGACGGCAACGATATCCCGTTCCTGGAAGCCGAGCTGCGGCGCCTGCGCGGCGGGCTCGCCTTCTGGGAGGCCCGTCGCGCCGAGCGCAAGAAACGCCGCTAATCGGCCCATAGTCCCATCCGCCACCTGGCCGTGCCGGTGGGTCCAACTGGGCTAAACGATCGCCGAACCTTACGGATGCAAGGTTAGCTGCAAGTCACCGGCGACATCATCGGGTGGAGCGCCATGCGGCTTTCCATCCGCCACAAGATCATCATTCCGTTTGCCGTGCTGCTCGTCTTCGTCGGTGTCGTCGGCACCGGCGTGGCGACGGCCCAGCTGACGAATGCCGCGGCAGCCGAGTTCGACGCGAAGCTGCTCCATAGCAGCCTTCAGGCCAACCAGATGCTGTCGCAGGTGGACGCCGATCGGATGGCCGACCTACGCCGAGCGACCGACACCGTCGGCGTGGCCGAGTCGCTCGCTTCCGGCGATACCGCGACACTGGCCCGGCTGCTGACCCCGATCGCGGCCAACGCCCCTGCCACGAGCATTCAGCTTCGGGTGCTCGACGTCCACGGTAAGGAGCTCCTTCGCATCCAGGGCTCCCGCAACGGTCCCAGCCCAATCGACGTGACCGACGCCGGCGCCTTCAGCGCCCAGCTGGCAGTGATCAGCGTGCTAGCGGGCGCGAACGCGGGCGAACGACGCGCCTTCCTCAGCAGTCAGCCTGGGCAGCCGGTGCTCTATTGGGCGGGAGCGGTGCGAACCACCGGTGAACGCATCGTCGGCGCTGTGCTGGTCGGCGAATCCCTCATTGAAGTCGCCGCCGGGATCCCCGGCTCGAGCTTCTACGACCTGTCTGGCCTTCAGTTGGCCACGACGCTTCATGCGGCACCAGTCGCCAGCGAGACCCTCCGCCGCCAGATCACGGCCGAAAACGCCGTGCGCGTCAACCAGACGCTGGCCGGTCACGTCTACGGCAGCATTTTCAGTAGCTGGACGATCCACGGAAGCCAGGTCGGATTTCTGGCCATTGCGGCCGACGCAGACCCACTGCTGGGCCTGGTGGGACAACAGCGTCTCATCCTGACCCTCATCTTCACCGCCGCGGCCCTGCTCACCTTGCTCGTTGGGACGGTAACCGCGTCGCGGTTGACACGGCCCGTCGAGTTGCTGGTGCGATCGATGCGGGCCGTTTCCGAGGGCGACCTGCGCCACCGCGCCACGGTCGTTTCCCAGGACGAGATCGGATACCTGGCGCGCACCTTCAATGAAATGACCGCCAGCCTGGAGGAGAAGACGGCGGCGCTCGAGGAGACGACGTTCGCCAGCATGGAGGCGCTTGCCCGCGCCACTGACGCGCGCGACCGAACCACCTTCGGCCATTCAGCGCGCGTGGCAGCGGTGAGCCTCGAAATCGCGGACGCGATGCAGCTGTCAGCAAAGGATCGCGAGGCGCTGCGCCGAGCGGCCCTGCTCCACGACATCGGCAAGATCGGTGTCGAGGACAAAGTGTTGCGCAAGCCGGGCCCCCTCAGCGACGCGGAAGCCAGCGACATGCGCGAGCATCCGCGAATCGGCTACGACATGCTCAAGGGTCTGCGCTTCTTGCAGCCGAGCTTGCCGGGTGTGCTCTATCACCACGAGCGTTGGGATGGGGCTGGATACCCGACGGGACTGACAGGGACGGCGATCCCGCTGCCGGTCCGCATCCTCGCCGTGGCGGACGTCTTCGACGCCCTCACATCCGACCGACCGTATCGCGAGGGCTTGAGCTTCGAGGCGGCAACGGCCGCGATCCGCATCGAAGCCGGCCTGCAGTTCGACCCGGACGTCGTGACGGCTTTCCTCACCCGACGCCCGGCGATCGAGGTTATTCTCCGCAGAAGCGGGCGGCGCAGCGCCGCAATCGCCGAGCCGGAGGCGGCATGAACCGTCACCGGCCCCTGCGCAGCCTGGCCATCCTGGCGTTGCTCCCCGTCTTCGGGGTGGTGTTCTGGCTGACGGCGGTCGTTGCCTCCAGCATTCCGAGCCTGCTGGTCGTCGACGTCAATGTTCACGGACTGACCCTGGCCACGTATGCGGGCGACTCCCAGCAGCGAGTGGCGCCGCTTTCGCTCCGCGTGCTGGACGACGCCAACCAGGACGCGACGAAGGCTGCTCTCCCTGCCCCGACGTCTGGTCGCAGCCTGCCAACGCCGATGCCCACGGCGTCATCGTCACCGACCCCGACCCCACTTCCGGTCCCGTCGCCCTTGCCAACGCCCAGCAGCCCGGTTCCCAGCCCGACGCCGACTCCGACGCCCGGTTCGGCGACGATCGCCGGCCAGGTGACCGACAGCCAGACGCACCTTCCCATCGCCGGGGCGGCCGTGGCGGTCAGTCAGGGCGGCCAGTCCGCGCTCACTGACACGAATGGCACCTTCAGCTTTAGCGTCAGTCCGGGAACCTATACCGTCACGGCGAAGGCGACCGGCTATGGCAGCGCCAGCCAGACGGTGACGGTCAACGGCGGACAGAGAGCAAACGTCATCTTCAGGTTGGTCAGCGTTACCGCCTTCGGCTCGTTGGTCGGCATGGTGACCGATAGCGTCAGCGACGCCCCCGTCGCGGGTGCGACGGTCAGCCTCTCCAATGGGATGGTCCGGGTCACTGACCTCGACGGAAACTTCTCCTACGCGATCGTGCTCAGCGGAAGCTACACCCTGACGGTCTCAGCGGTCGGCCATGTAACCCAAAGCCAGGTCGTCACGGTGAAGACCGGCCACACGACCAACGTGCAAATTTCGCTGGCCCGGAATTAACGACCTACGACGTGCAGACGCCAGCCCCCCAGGTCGTCGGGATCGGGGTGGTGGTTCGACTCGTCGCTGGCGGCCTCTCGAAGCAGGTCCTCGATCGCGCGCTGGCTTTTGATGAAGGCGGTGACCACCTCAGGGTCGAAGTGGGTGGCCGAGCCCTTGAGAATCTCGGTCTTGGCGTACTCGAAGGTGCGGGCGGCACGGTACGGTCGATCGGAAGTCATAGCGTCCAGGGCATCGGCGACTGCCAGGATGCGGGCACCCAGCGGAATCTCATCGGCGCGCAGCTGGTCAGGATAACCGTTGCCGTCCCAGCGCTCGTGGTGATGGCGGACGAGCGGCAACACCGGTTCGAGGAAGTCGATGCCATGGAGCATGTCCACGCTGATCACCGGATGTTTTTGCATTCGGATTTCCTCATCGGGCTCGAGCCGCGCCTGCTTGCGGAGGATCACGTCCTCGATGCCGATCTTGCCGATGTCGTGCAACACGCTGGCGCGGCGGATCGTACTGACCTCGGTCTCGTCGCACCCTATCGCCTTCGCCATGATGACCGCATACTCCTCCACCCGTTGGGTGTGGCCATGCGTGTATGGGTCACGGGCCTCCACTGCCGCCGCCAATGCCTCGATCGTCATCAGGTACGTGTCCTGCAGCTGGATCATCGTGATCTTCAGGGCGCCACTCTTGTCTTTGAGCGAGCGGGTCATCTGATTGAAGGACTCGGTCAGTTCGCCGATCTCGTCATGCGTGGTGACCGGCGTCTGGTGCTCGAGGTCGCCGGCGCTGACCAGCCGGGTCGCCTCGACCAGGCGGTGGACCGGTCGCGCGATCCGGCGCGCCAGCCAGACGCCGATCGCCAGGGTGAACAGCACGCCAGCGAGGAAGAGCGCGACCAGGATGAGGCGCAGCTGGTTCGTGTCGGCCAGCAGGCCCGCCGTGGAGGCGGTGGTTCCCACGTAGCCGAGCTTCGCCCTAGGCAGTACCCAGGTCGAGACGGTTTCCATCCCCGGACCGCCGGCAGTCCGAGACAGTTCGACGACGGTCGTGGGACTGATCCGATTCCGAGTCGTCGCGTCCAGGGCCAGCGTCGACCACTGCCCGGGCGGGAGCGTTAAGGAGGTTCCCAGCACCTGGCCGTTGATGTCGTAGAACGTGATGTCGTCGTGGAGCGACGCTCTGATCGCCGAGGCCCGATCGTCGAGATAATCTCCGACCAGGATGGCGCCGACCAGTACGCCGCCGGCATTGCGCACGGGCTGTCCGGTGAAAATGCCCGCTCGCGGCGCCGGGACCACCAGGTCCAGGCCGGTGGCACCGCCGGTCAGCACGTAGGAGAGGCTGGGCCACGCGCTCAGGTCGCGATTGATGGTCACCGTATCGGCCGCGGCCCCGTGGCCGACAACCCCGACGATTTCGCGACCGGAGGTATCGACGGTCTCGACGACCACGTTGGGATGGATCGTCAGCGCCCGCTCCAGCCAGGCTTGCAGCGCGGGCGTGTTGGCCCAGTTCTGGCTCAGCCCAGTGCCGCTGGTCAGCAGGCGAAGAATCGACCGCCGATCGGCATCCCCCGCCTGCACCATCGACTGGGCGACGAAGCCATCGTGGACCAGCTGATTGTCGAAGGCTTCCTGACTCCGGCTGTTCAGCGCGCTGGTGGCCGTCAGCGTCCCCACCGCGCCGATCGCCAGGGTGAGGGCGGCGAACGGGAGCACGATCTTCAGGGCGAGCCGGTGACGGAACCGCGACATATGACGCGGATGTAACGTGCGAGTGGCCGGCGAGCTTGTGCCGGCCTAAATGCCGGAGACGCTACCGAAGAAGGCTTCCGGGCTGGGATCCAGCTGAATGGCGTGTTCGGGGAAGTCGTCGGCGATGCGCCGGCCATCGGCCGGGAAGATGTAATCGAGCTTGACGTAGTGGCCGAGTTCCTGCGCCCTCGCCAGGAACGTGGTGGCGAGCAGCATGCTGCTGAAGGCGGGCGCGTGCCGGGTGCCGCCCGCATCGGTGCGGCTCAACAGCGGCATCTGTTCTGCATCACGATCCCCCACTGATTCGACCACGATGACAAAGATGCGTTCTGGCAGGGTCACCGGATCAGGATACGGTCGCTCGCAGCCGCTCGGCCTCCCTAGACTATGTGGCGATGACGCCGGCCGAAGCACGCGACGCGTTGACGCGCCTGCTGCAAACGCCGGAGCCGGAGCTGGACCTTGCCGAGGCCGCGCTCTTGATCGCCGCCGAAGAGTACCCGGACCTGCGCCCATCGGTCTACCTGGAGCAGATCGCCAGGATGGGGACCGAGCTGAAGCGGCGGATCCGTGCCGAGGTCGAGCCGCGGCGCGTGGTCGAAACGGCCAATACCTACCTGTTCGAGGAACTGCATTTCAAGGGGAATCGCGACGAGTACTACGATCCGCGGAATAGCTTTCTCAACGACGTGCTCGAGCGCCGCGTCGGGATCCCGATCACGCTGGCACTGCTCTATGTGGCGGTAGGGGAGAGGGCCGGCCTACCGGTGCGCGGCGTTGGTTTGCCCGGGCACTTTCTCGTCAAGTACGCGCCGGCGTCGAGTGGCGAGATCTTCATCGACGCTTTCAACGGCCGCACGCTGAGCCGTCAGGAATGCGCGAAGATGCTCGAGGACATGTACGGCGGGACGGTGAAGATGCGGCCGGCGCTGCTCGAGCCATCGACGAAACGCCAGATTCTCGCCCGCATTCTCAACAACCTCAAGAGCCTGTATCTATCGCGCGGCGATCTGGGGCGGGCGCTGGCTGCCAGCGATCGCATCATGCTGACCGACCCCCACCTCACATCGGAGTGGCGGGATCGCGGCCTGATCCAGTTTCAGATGCGCCGCGACACCGAAGCCTTGAAAGATTTCAGCCGCTACCTCGCGGTGCGACCGGAGCCCGAGGATGCGGCGCGCGTCAAGCAGCTGCGTGGCCAGCTGATCAGCCGGCTGAACTGATGGCGCGCCTCGGTCTCGTCCTCCGTGAGGGGCTGGTCTTCGGCCTGATCGCCGGGGTATTTTCCCTGGTCATCCGGTTGGTCGCGCTGCTGGCGACCGGCACCGCGATGCCGAATCCCTTCTCGAGCTTCGTCACCACCGCCCTCACCTTGCTGCTCATCGGCGGAGCCGGTCGCAAGCTGGCCGCGGCTACGGGAACGACCACGCCGTCATTGCAGATGGGCGCGCTGGCCGGTGGGATCAGTGAATTGATGCGCAACCTGGTGGCGGCCATCATCATCTCGTACCTGCCGGCAGGTCAATCCGCCTTTGCCCATCTCACTCCCGCCGCGAAGCGAGCCGCCACCGATACGAGTGCCCTGGCCGTTGCCCTCGGTCAGCAGCTCGGACTGGCAATTGTCGTCGGGGCGATGATCGGGTGGCTTGGCGCCTGGGCGCTGCTCCGATTCCAGCCTCCGCGCGAGCCGCCGGTAAAATAGAGGGGATCGCGCTAGACGGGGAGCCAGCGGTGCCCTGTACCCGCAATCCGCTTCAGCGGGGTCGAATTCCCCTTTGAGGGGTGCGCTGTCCGGAGTGGCGTTTCGTGCGACTGCGTTGATGGCCTGGTCCTGCGCGACCTGGTTCCGTGAACCCTGTCAGGTCCGGAAGGAAGCAGCAGTAAGCGGGGTGCCGGGGGCGCCGCAGCCCACCGGGCCTGAGTGGTCCGCGTTGTGTCCCCGAGCAGCGTTACAACGAGAAGGGGTGCGCGGTCATTCTTGGCTTTGCGCATGCCCCCACCCTGACCCTCCCCCGCAAGCGGGGGGAGGGAATGGGCGTTAGAGATCTCGCGGTTAGCGCGCTCCGGCTGGCACCGGCGGTGTTTTCTGGAACTTCGACGCGTTGTCGACAGCCCAGGTCAGGGCGTAATCGGCCACTTCTTCCCAGCCAGGCTGACCTACCGTGTAGTGAGACCGGTCCGGGTACTCCTTGAAGTCGGTGACCGCCTTCGACTTCCGATACAGGTTGTAGTTGGCCTTCGTCACGGACGCCGGAACGATGTGGTCTTTGCCACCGGCGATCAGCAGCAATGGCGCCCGCGTGTCGTTGTGGAAGTTGACCGCGGTAGCCGCGTGCGGGTTGAAGTTGGCGAGGCTCGCCTGGAACAAGACATGGTCTGGACCTGGCACCGCGTACCGATCGTAGACCGCCCTTGACTCTTCCTCGCTCAGCAGGTTGCCGAAGGAATAATGGAATTGTTCTTCGGTTGGCTGCATCGCCTTGTGAAGATTGGCCGGGTTCTTAAGAGCTGGCCAGGCCACCTTGAGCTCGGAGAAGGGAAGGATCAAGACGCCCTTCACCGGTGCCGAATCGATTGCGACGCCCGCGGCGCCCAATCCCCGGTCGAGCAGGATCTGGGTGAACAGACCGCCGAAGGAATGCCCCATGATGATCGGCGGCCGATCCATCTTCCGAACGATGCCGTCGTAGTGGTCGACGATCTCCGTGACGCCGAGGCCGGCGACCTTATCGGGGTTGCGGCGCAGATCCTCGATGCCGCCCTCCATCCCGGGCCAGGTGGGCGCCACCACTTTGTAGCCTCGTTTGGTGTAGCGATCGACCCAGTGCTCCCAGCTGAGCGGGGTTAGCCACAGGCCGTGGATCAAGACGATGGTGTCCGGG
>VBEW01000243.1 GCA_005889225.1 Chloroflexota bacterium
GCGCGTCGCCGTCGGCGCCCACTAGCCGCTGATGCCACCGGCGAAGCGGATCCTGATCGTCGACGACGAGGCGATGATCCGCAAGGCAATCCACCTGGCCCTGGAGAAGGAAGGCTACGAGGTCGTCGAGGCGGAGACCGGCGGCGAGGCTCTCCGCCGCATCGAGCTGAACAAGCCCGACTTGATCTTGCTCGACATCATGCTCCCCGATGTTTCGGGGTTCGATGTCTGCCGGGACATTCGCAAAGCCGGCCTGCGGGTGCCGATCATCATCCTCAGCGCCAAGACTGAAGAGATCGACGTCGTGGTCGGGTTGGAGATCGGCGCCGACGACTACATCACCAAACCCTTCCGCACTCGTGAGCTGCTGGCCCGAATCGCGGCTCATCTACGAAAGGCGCGCCAGGAAGAGGAAGCCGTCAACCAGGGTCGCCTGGAATTCAAAGACCTGGTTATCGATCTCAACGAGCGCCGAGTCTTCCACGATTCCAGTGAGGTGTTGCTGACACATACCGAATTCGATTTGCTAGCGTTCCTCGCCTCGAACGCCGGCAAAGTACTGTCCCGCGAAAAAATCCTCAACCACGTGTGGGGCTACGAGTACCCGATCGAGACCCGGGTGATCGATGTCCACATCCGCAACCTGCGGCGGAAGATCGAGCAGGATCCATCGCATCCGTTCTTCATCCTCGCGGTGCCCGGCATCGGCTACCGCTTCACCAGCGCCGGTAAGCTCGGCTAGCAGTTACCGGTTGGTCAACTCGCGCACCTGATCCGCGGAAAGCCAATCGATCGGTCCAGGCCGAACGATTTCCCCACTGGCCAATGTAGCCAACGTCTCTGGCGTGACGGAAAGCTGCCGCGTGTCGGCACTGGCAATGTCAGCTAGTTGAATACCGAGTTCATCAGCCACGGAATCAACGTAGCGTCGATATTCCGGCCGGATGAAACCAAAAGGCAGAGTTGTATGGAGGACCAGGACCTGCCGGTCATTATGTGATCCGATTGCTATCCACCGCTCCCCACGGTTTTCGGAGAGGATGTGGCCAGCAGGAATCTTCCTAATGAGGCGCTCCGCCGCGGCGGGCATGTTGGGACGGCCAGCCAACGTTTGCTGTTTCGCGAGTTGCACCAGGCGGTCGATCTCGGAACCAGTCCCGGGCTCAGACGGTGGTCCCGTCGCGAGGAGCCGCAATGCCTCCTCGCGAATGTCTGATTCATACTGCTGTCGACGCTCAACATCGTCGTTCCATTCACTCCAGAGCCCGATGAAAATGCTCAAAGACGGAAAAAGTGGATCAAAGGTCGTCCCGAAGTGTCCAATCTCCCAAGCCCCGTCAGCTGGCGTAACTGTCCCAGAAATGATGTCCCGCGCGATGCTTTGCGCGACGCACCATGCTGCTTGAACGCCCGTTGGCTGTCCCATGTCCATCTCGTGAAATAGGCGGGGTAACAGATCCGCCACCCGTTCAGTCTCTGCCCCGGTTAGGCTCGCGAGAACCCGCAGCGACTCGGTGTCATAGCCATCAACAAGCAAATCCCCGCAAATGCCAGGCACTAGATCGGCGCGCGCCTCGCCGAGGATCCATTGTGCCTGCAGGAGACGCAGGGAGTAATGACCCGGCTGCTTCACCGGGAGCCGATCGCTATTCACCCCTCAGGACGCAGCGGCGCCCGCCGCGGGCCGCAGTTCACGGTACACGCCCATCAGTCGATCGAGGTTGTCCGCGAGGCTGTAGCGCTCCACCGCGCGGGCCCGCGCCCGCCGGCCGAGCTCGGCCCGGAAGTCGGGAAAGTCGATCAGGGTGCGCAGCGCCAGGCGCAGTTGACCATCAAGATCCTTGGTATCGACGACGATGCCGGCGCCCCGAAGGGCTTCACCGTCCGAACCCACGTCAGTAGCCACGGGGGCGGTCCCGCACGCCATCGCCTCGAGCAACGAGAGCGACAGCCCTTCCACCATCGATGGCAGCACGAAGATGTCCATGGCGCGCAGCATCGCGATGCGCTCGGCCTCCTCGAGCACCTGGCCGGTGAAGATGATGCGCCGGCTACCGTACCGCCGTTCGAGCCGGCGCCGCTCGCTGCCGCTGCCGACGACGACCAGCTTGACATCCTCGGCCGCGTCGACATCCTGAAACGCTCGCACCAGCACGTCGACGTTCTTCTCCGGATCGACCCGACCCAGGTATCCGACGAGCGTGCTCGCTTGCGAGGTTCGCTTGAACGCTGACGATCCGGGTGCGTACTTGTCGACGTCGACCCCGTTCGGGATGACGGCGACATTTGCAGCCGGCACGCCGTAATTCTCGAGCAGGTTCTTTTGCTGCTCCGAAAAGATGACTACCCGGTCGAAGCTCGCCAGCGACTGCGCGTAGAGACGGTAAACGGCCGAGCTGATCCCCTGCCAGAGAGAAAAGCGCGAATCATACGGCACGTGAAAGGTCGCCACCACCGGCAGGCCCAGTTCGTGACAGAGCTCCGGGAGCCCGAAATCGATCAGCGTCGAGAAGCTGAGCGAGACGTGGACCAGGTCGACCTGCTCGCGGCGCAGCAGGTCGGTGATGATCCGCTTCGTCCGGGGCGAGGAGATGATGTACCGGTGACTGCCCGTCAGGGACCGCAGGGTGAGCGTGTCGTCAGTGATGGCGGGCAGGGCGCCGTGATGGACGAAGAAGACTTTGACGCCGCGCGCCCGAAGTCCGGCCACGATCTCGCGGGAATAGGTCAGCAGGCCATCGCCGGCGCGACCGCTCTGGTGACCCAGCCAGGCAATCCGCAGCGGCGCGCTCATCTGGAGTCGATGTCCTCGAGGAGGTCGAGCAGGAAGGGGCGGTTCTGAAGTTCGGCGTGGGGGATGTGGAGGCCGGGCTCGTCGACGATGCGACCGTCGTAGCGAAGGATGTCGATGTCGATCTCTCGTGGTCCCCAACGCTGGCGGGCCGTCCGGCCCAGGCGGCGCTCGATCTGCTTGAGGCTGTCCAGCAGGGGGCGCGGCTCGAGCGAGGTCTCGACCTCGAGCACCTGGTTCAGGAAGTGTGGCTGCTCACGAATGCCGACCGGCTCCGTCTCGGCCACCCGCGAGGCGCGTAGCACCGTGACTCCGGCATCCGGCAACGCCTCCCTTGCTGCCTCCAGGTATCGGGCGCGATCGCCGAGGTTGCTACCCAGCGCCAGCCACACGCGAGTCACGACTGAAGAATGGCGTCCGCCATCCGCGCCACCCGCACCATCACCTTGACGTCATGCACCCGGACGATGTCGGCGCCGCCGGCGATGCTGAGCGCGATCGCTGCCGCCGTACCTTCGAGCCGCTCACCGGCCGGCAGGGCGAGCGTCGTGCCGATGAACGATTTCCTGGAGGCGCCGATCAACAACGGAAACCCAAGCCGGCGCAGCTCGGGTAGGCGCCGGATGATCTCGAGGTTCTCCTCGTGCGTTTTTCCGAAACCAATGCCGGGGTCCACGATGATGCGATCCTCCGTGACGCCGGCCGACCGGGCCAGCTCGACGCTCTCGCGCAGGCTGGCCGCGATTTCGCCGATCAGGTCGCGGTAGCCGCCCCCGGGGTTGTTGTGCATCAGCACCACCGGCACGCCCGCCCTGGCGACCGTCGCCGCCATCTCTGGATCGCGCCGCAATCCCCACACGTCATTCACCAGCGCGGCGCCGGCCGCGACGGCGCGCTCGGCCACCGCCGCCTTGTAGGTGTCGATCGAAACCGGCACCGCGAGGGCGGCGACCGCTCTCTCCAGCACCGGGATCACGCGGGCGAGCTCGTCCTGCGAGCTCAGGCCCGGACCCGCCCAGGTCTCGGGACGGGTGGACTCACCACCGATGTCGATCAGGTCGGCCCCGTCCTGCTCCATCTGCTGCGCCTGGCTGACGGCATTCTCGAGATCCGTCACGCCGTCGCCCGAGAAGGAGTCGGGCGTGACGTTGAGAATCCCCATGACGTAGGTGCGCGCCCCCCAGTGGAACTCACGCCCTCCGATGCGGAGCGACCGCATGGTGGCCGCCATCGGCCTGAGCGTAGCATCATGTCGTTTCGGTGACTGGCATCAAGTTGAGCCGCCTCCTCGAGGGTATAACGGTGCTCGAGGCACCGCCGACCGACCCCGAGGCGACAGGCCTTTGCTACGACTCGCGGCGGCTGAAAGCCGGCGATTGCTTCGTCGCCATTCCAGGTACGCACACGGACGGGCACCGCTACGTCGAGACGGCGCTGCGTGATGGCGCGGTGGCCGCCGTCGTCAGCCGTCGCGTGGGGACCGCCTGGCCACAGGTCGTGGTTCCGGACACCCGCCGAGCGCTGGCGCTGATGTCCAGCACGTTGTACCGCCACCCGAGCCGTGACCTCGTGGTCATCGGCGTCACCGGCACGGACGGCAAGACGACAACCACGACCATGATCCAGCAAATGTTGCTGGCTGCCGGCCGCCCTGCTGGTTCCATGAGCACTGTCGATATTCGATATGGAGACAACGTCGATCTGAACGACTCGCGCCAGACCACCCTGGAGGCGCTCGAGATCCAGGAGCAGCTGGCGCGGATGCGTGACAGTGGTCTGAAGTACGCCGTGATCGAGACCAGCTCCCACGGTCTCGCCTTGCAGCGGGTAGTGGGCGTTGACTACGATGTCGCCGCCTTCACGAACATCGCCCACGAGCATCTCGATTTCCACAAGACGATCGAGGCCTATCAGGAGGCGAAGGCGCGGCTGATCGATTTGACCGAGGGCAGCCCGGCGAAGGGCGTCACCAAAACCGCGGTGTTGAACCGCGACGACCCAAGTTATGCCTACCTCGTCAATCGGCCGATCGCCCGCCGGATCACGTATGGCGTCCAGATGGACGCCGATCTCAAGGCCAGCCGGGTGGAGGCGACGGCCGAGGGTTTGCGGATGGAGGCATCTACCCCACTCGGGCCGCTGTCATTGCGGCTGAAGTTGAGTGGCCGATGGAATGCCGCCAACGCGCTGGCGGCCGCGGCCGCGGGCGTCGCGGTTGGTTTGAGCCTCGACGAGATCCGTCACGGGCTGGAACGCTTCAGCGGGGTCAGCGGTCGAATGGAGCGGGTCGACCTCGGTCAGCCCTTCGCCGTGATCATCGATTACGCGCACACGCCGCAAAGTCTCGAGAAGGTGCTTCGCGAGCTGCGGCCGGTGACGAAGGGGAAGCTGATCGCCGTCTTCGGCAGTGCCGGGGATCGGGATCGCGAGAAGCGACCCTGGATGGGGGAGATCGCCGCCCGCCTCAGCGACTACGCCGTCTTCACCAACGAAGATCCACGCGAGGAAGAGCCGATGGCCATTCTGAATGAGATTGCCGCGGGAGCCGAAGAAGTCGGATGGCGAGAGGGCGATCAGTATGCCCGAATCGAGGACCGGCGTCAGGGGATTGCCCATGCGGTCCGGCGCGCCGGTCCGGGCGACACCATCCTGCTGGCGGGTAAAGGCCACGAACGCAGCATCCTGATCGGGCGAGGCAAAGTGCCCTGGGATGAGCGTGCCGCTGCCGAAGGGGCGATCCGCGGACTGCCCAACTAGGGGATTACGCCAGGGCGGTCAGCGCCGGGCGGCGAGCACGAGTTTGCGGTCGGTAAAGGAGAGCACGACACCATCACGAACCACGATCGCGAGGTCCCGGACCGCGGATGGCGGTGCCGTCAAAAAACGGTCTCGGACTCGCCGCATGGTGGCGGCGTCCTCGCCGCCGCGCTGCAGCCACGGCTCGAAGTCGTGGGCCTTGCGCACCACCTCCGTCTTCTCAACTCGAAAGCCAGCCTGTTCGCAAAACGCAATCCATTCGCGTTCGGTATAGATCCGGCGATGGGTGGGGTCTCGCAGCGATTCGACCTCGTGCTGGAATGCCGCACTCTGCGCATCGTCGGGGGCGAGCGTGTCGATGAAGATGAAGCGACCCCCAGGCCTCAAGACCCGCGCGACTTCGCGCATCGCCAGCGCCACG
>VBEW01000122.1 GCA_005889225.1 Chloroflexota bacterium
GACCGCCGTGGTCCACGCGCGAATGATGCTCAGCTCGGCGGAACTCCGATCGACGAACCAGACGGAACCGATGTGGTCCGTCCGAATCAGGTTGATCTCGGTAGGTCCGAGGCGGTCGTTGGCGAGCCCGAGCTCGAACAATTGACCGATCCGCTGATCCGGCGTCATGATCGCCAGGACCCGCTCGGCGCAGGTTAGGGGC
Organism: Chloroflexota bacterium; assembly: GCA_005889225.1. Taxonomy (GTDB): domain Bacteria; phylum Chloroflexota; class Dormibacteria; order CF-121; family CF-121; genus CF-13. The sequence continues at coordinate 203 of VBEW01000122.1, forward strand.
GGGCTGGGGCTGGGCGTCGGCGTGCTCACTGGGGTGGAACTCTCGGTTGCCGTCGCGGACGGACGTGGTGACCCGCCGGCAACGGATCCACAGCCGGATCCCACGACGACGACCAGGAGGAGGGCGGCCACCCGCCAGCGGCGACGCATCAATGAGCTAACGCCAAAATCCCCGATTGCGTTATCAGCGGCCTAAGCCTGGCCGGCCGCTCCGGCGGACTGACCATCGCTGGCCGCGTCGCGCACCGGATCCAGCCGGTAGCCGGCGCCCCGGACGGTCACGATCTCGAACCCGAGCTTTCCGAAACGGCCCAGCTTTTCGCGCAGCCATCGGATATGCACGTCGACCGTCTTGCGGTCGCCCAGGTAGGTGTAGCCCCAGACCTGTTCGAGCAGGATCTCGCGCGTAAAGACACGTCCCGGCCGGCGGACCAGGTAGGCGAGCAGTTCCCACTCTTTGGGGGTGAGCTTCAACTCGACGCCGTCGATCATCGCGCGCCGTCCGGCCCGGTCGATCCGCAGCCGACCGAGCCGGTCCTCCTCCACCTCGGGGCGAACATCCCGCTGCTCGCTGCGGCGCAGCACGGCCGTCATCCGAGCAAACAGCTCGCGCAAGGAGAACGGCTTCGTAATGTAGTCATCAGCCCCCAGCTGCAAGCCCACCACCTTGTCCACCTCGCTCTCCTTGGCGGTGAGCATGATGATCGGCACATTGCCCTCCTGGCGAAGGATGCGGCAGACTTCCAGTCCATTCAGTTCGGGAAGCATCAGGTCGAGCAGGATCAAATCGGGACGCGAGTCGCGGGCTCGGGTCACCGCGTCGGCGCCGTCGTGGGCCACGGTGACCGCATACCCCTCTTTCTTGAGGTTGAAGGTCAACGTTTCGCGGATGGTGGCGTCGTCCTCAACCACAAGGACGCGCTTGGGCAAGCCTAGCTCAACTCCACGATCCGGCCGGTGTGGAGGAAGACGACGTCCTCGGCAATATTCGTCACCCGGTCGGCGATCCGCTCCAGGTCCTTGGCGAGGAAGAGGAGGATGGCCGCGCGCTGCACGTTGGCCGGGTCCTGGATCATGAAGCCGACGAGCTCGTTCCAGATCCTGTGGTAAAGGGCATCGACCTCGTCGTCGCGTTCGGCGATGGCCCGCGCCCGGTCCTGATCGGCTTCGATCACCGCCCCGAGAATCTCGTGCACCTGTGACTCGGTGATCTCCGCCATCTTTGGCAGGTCGACGTACGGCTTCAGTTGTGGCAGGTCGTTGAGCCGCAACGCGGCACGCGCGATCCCAACCGCGTGGTCGCCCATTCGCTCCAGCTCGAGCACCATGTGCTGGAAGCTCACGATCAGGCGCAGGTCGCGAGCCACCGGCTGCTGGGTGGCCATGATCATGAAGGCCCGCTCGCGGAGCAGGCGATGCAGCTCATTCACCTCCTGGTCGCGCGCGATGACTTCTTTGGCCAGCGCATTGTTGCGATCGACCAATGCCCGCATCGACTCGGCGATCGCCTGCTCGACCATGCTGCCCATGCGGACCACGCCCGACTTCAACTCGGCGAGCTCTTGATCGAAAAGGGTCCGCGTGGCGGCCACGACGGCGGTTCTACCCGAAGCGGCCGGTAATGTAATCCTCGGTCCGGCCGTCTTTCGGGCGATTGAAGATGTCGTCGGTTGGGCCGTACTCGATGACCTCCCCGGCGCGCTTCTCGTTCATCAGCATGAAGGCGGTGAAGTCGGAGACCCGGGCCGCCTGCTGCATGTTATGCGTCACGATCACGATCGTATACCGCTGTTTGAGATCCTGCATGAGCTCCTCGATCCGCAAGGTGGCGATCGGATCCAGCGCCGACGCGGGCTCGTCCATCAGGATGACCTGGGGTTCCACCGCCAGGGCGCGGGCGAGGCAGAGCCGCTGCTGCTGGCCTCCGGAGAGATTCAAGGCCGAGCGCTGGAGGCGGGTCTTCACCTCCTCCCACAGGCCCGTATCCTTCAGGCTCTCCTCCACCACCTGGTTGATCCGTGCTTTGGACCAGCCCAGCATGTGGGGACCGTACGCCACATTGTCGAAGATCGATTTCGGGAAGGGGTTCGGCCGCTGAAACAACATCCCGACCTGGCGGCGCAGCTGAATGACATCGACATCGGGCGAGAGGACGTTATGGCCGTCGAGCAGCACCTCACCGGTGGCCCGGGTGCCGGGAGTCAGGTCGTGCATCCGATTGAAGATCCGTAGAAAGGTTGTCTTGCCACAGCCGGACGGACCGATCAGGGCCGTGATCCGGCGAGCCTGCACCGCCAGTGAGGCGTCGTGCAGGGCCTGGAAATCGCCGTAGAAGAAGTTGACCTGGCGAGCGTCCAGCTTGATCTCGGGATCGGCGTCCTGCTCAACTCGTCGGGCGGTCTCGGTCTGCATCCGGATGGAAATCAATTGTCCCATTGCGCGGGCTTAGCGCTGAATCCGGCGGACGTAAACCCGGGCCAGGATGTTCGTCGTCGCGACGAGCATGACCAGTAGCAGGGCGGCCGCCCAGGCCTGGTCCTGCAGGTTGGTGTAAGGGACCAGCGCATTCCGGAAGACGGTGAGGGCCAGCGCTCCCATCGGCTGAAAAGGATTCGTCTGGACGATATCGTTACCAAACGCCGTGAAGAGCAGCGGCGCCGTCTCACCGGCGGCTCGGGCCATCGCGAGCAACCCACCGGTGACGATGCCACCCAGCGCCGCCGGCACCACGATTTCCAGGGTCACCCGCCAGCGCGGGGCGCCAAGGGCCAGGCCCGCCTCTCGGAGGGACTGCGGAACCAGAACGAGCGCGCTCTCGGTCGCCCGGAGGATCACCGGCAGCATGAGCACCGCCAGTGCGATCGACGCCGAGATAGCCGAAAAGTGATGCGTGGTCAGCACCACGACCGTGTAGCCGAAGATGCCGAAGGCGATCGAGGGTAGGCCGGTCAGGACGTCGCTAATGAATCGGACGGCGTCGCCAAGCTGGTTGCGGCCGTACTCGGAGAGAAAGATTCCGATCAGGGAGCCGATGGGAACGGCCAGCAGCGAGCCGATGCCAACGATCACGAGGGTTCCAATGATGGCGTTGAAGACGCCGCCGCCTGGAACGCCTTGCGGAAAGGGTGGGTCGGTGAAAAACCCGGGGGTGAGCAGTCCCGGCAACCCCTTGATCACGACAAACAGGAGGAGCACCAGGACCGGGACGGCCGCCAGCATCACCGAGACCGCGATGAGTGCACCGAAAAACCGATCGACGAGGATGCGCACCATCGGGCGGCTCATGCCGCGGTCGGCTCCGACCCCGTGAACCGCCAGACGAGCAACCGCGCCAGCACGTTGACCACGATGGTGATCACGACCAGTACCAGGCCGAGATAGAAAAGTGCCCCCAGGTAGACATTGCCAACGGCTTCGGTGAACTCGTTCGCAATCACGCTCGGCAGGGTGTAGCCGGTGGAGAACAGCGAGGCACTGATCTCCGGCCGGTTGCCAATCACCATGGTGACGGCGATCGTCTCACCGAGCGCGCGCCCGAGAGAGAGGAGAACAGCACCGGTGATGCCTACCCGGGCGTAGGGCAGGACGACGGACCAGATCGTCTCGGCATCGGTTGCGCCAAGCGCCAGGCTGGCCTCCCGGAGCGCCAGTGGGACGGCGCGGATCACGTCACGGGAGAGCGCAATCATGATAGGCAGCACCATGATGGCGAGCACCACCCCCGCGGTCAGGAAGCCGTAACCGCTGGCCGACCCCTGAAAGAAGGGCAGAAAGCCCAGCGTCTGCTTCAAGAAGGGATCGACGTTGTCGCGCATCAGCGGCGTCAGGATGAAGAACGCCCATAACCCGATCACGACGCTGGGGATGCCGGCCAGCAACTCGATCGCGAACGACAGCGGGCCGCGCAGAAGGCGCAGGCGAGCATCCTCGGCCAGGAACAGGGCGGCGCCCATGCCGACCGGAAAGGCGATCAGCAGGGCGATCGCCGACGTCACCAACGTGCCATAGATCGCCGGCAGTGCCCCGAACTGGACCCTGACCGGATCCCAGGTGCGACTCACAAAAAATCCGAGCCCGAATTTCGTGATGGCGGGCAAGGCAGGGATGAAGAGAGCGACGATAAAGACGGCCGCGATCAGCATGATCAGGGCGGCCGCGCCGTAGGCAATCGCCCTGAAGAGCCGGTCGCCGGAAATGAGCGGCCGCTGGCGGCTCGTCGCCACCAGCTTCGGGGCCACCCGCCCGGCAGTCCCCTGGCTCACGGCTCGTTAAGACGAGATGCTGAGGAGCGTGGTTCCTCCGGATGTGACGCTCTTCAGGACGGCGAGGTCATACGACACCATGTTGCCGGGTAGCGCCGCGTAGTGGAGGTTGGTGGCGTATTGCTGGCCATCGGTGACCAGCCAGTAGAAGAGATCGACCATGGCGGTGCCCCTGGCTTTGTTGGCCTGGTCTTTGTACAGCATGAGCCAGCTGTAGCCACTGATTGGGGCGCTGTCCCGACCGGGTGCATTGACGATGGAGAACTGGCTCGGTGAGGCGCCGGCGAACTGCTTGGCGGCCGCCGTGGCGCCCGCGGCGCTGGGAAGCACGAAGTTGCCATCCTTGTTCTTGAGCGTGGCCTGCGTCATGTTCGTCTGCAGCACATAGGCGAGCTCGACATAGCCGATGGCGCCGGGCGTCTGCTTGATGGTCGTCGCCACGGCGGCATTCCCGGACGCGCCCTGGCCAACCGGCCAGGAAACCGACTTGCCCCTTCCGACCTTGCTGGCCCATTCCGAACTTACCGAAGACAGGTAGTCGGAAAAGATGTAGGTCGTGCCGCTACCGTCCGAACGGTGGACGACATGGATGTCCTGGTCAGGCAGGCTGATGCCGCTGTTGTCAGCCTTGAGCGCGGGGTCGTTCCATTTCTTGATCATTCCGAGGAAGATCCCGGCAATCGTATCCGGTGTCAGCTTGAGCTGGCCGCCCCCGACGCCCTGCAGGTTGTACGCCAGCGACTCGGTGCCGAGCGTGCCAGCGAGCTGGACCACCTTATCGCTGCCACCCATAGCATCGGCCTCAGAGCTCTTGAGCGGCACATCACTGGCACCAAAGTCCACCGTTTTCTTGGTCAGTTGCTGGATGCCGGCCCCCGAGCCGACTGCCTGGTAGTTGACGGTAACCTGGCTGAACTTCTTGTTGTAGGCAAAGAATGCGGCGGCATAAAAAGGCTGTGGGAACGTTGCGCCGGCACCGGTGAGCGAGGCGCCTGGCGGTGTCGGGAGGTTGGCGCTACCGGTTGAGGGGTTGGTGGCGGCGGTGTTGCCACCGCAGCCCGCGAGGACGATCGCTCCGCCGAAGAGCGCGATCAGAGCGCGTTTCATGCTGGCGAGGTTCCTCCTTTTAAAGGAAAAAGCGCGCGTGAGCGGATCCGTGACCCATGCTAGGCACGCGTCGTAATCGCTCGGTGTGTAGCCGGTTAACGGGAGGTTAAGGGGACCCGCGGAAGACGCACCCGCACCACCGTTCCGGCGCCCGGGCTGCTCTCCGCTACGATCGTCCCGCCCTGGAGCTCAACCAGGTGGCGTGCGATCGACAGGCCCAGGCCACTGCCCGGCTGGCCGCCCCGAGCCAGGTCCACCTTGTAGAACCGCTCGAAAATCCGCGGCAGCTCTCTTGGGGGAATGCCCGAGCCGGTGTCACGCACCGAGATCTCCACCCGGCTGTCGTCTGAGCTGGTCGAGACAACCACCTCCCCGGAACGCGTGAACTTCAACGCGTTGTCCACGACGTTCTGCAGCGCCTGATCGGTCTTGCCCCGGTCGCCCAACGCTTGCAGTCCGTCCTCCACCGGTTCGGTTCGCAACTCGAGCCCGGCCGCCGCGGCCCGGGATTGATAGCGGCCGCCAAGATCCGCGACGAGCGCCGCCACCCCAAAGGGAGCGCGCTCGACCTCCATCCCATCCGCATCGAGGGCGGCGAGCTGGGTGAGGTTCAGAAGGATTGCCTGGAGCCGCTGCGACTCCTGGATGACCCGGTCGATGAAGGTCCGCGCGTCTCCCTCAGCGGGTAGTTGTTCGGAGAGGGTCTGCGCCGCCAGGTCGAGACCGGCGAGTGGCGTCCGGATCTCGTGCGAGAGGTTGGCCACGAATTGCTGCCGCACAGTCTCGAGATGGCGAAGACGGGTGACGTCCTGCACTAGGACGGCGATGCCGCCATCGTTAAGCGGCAGCGCACGCACCTGAAGCCGCCGCCCCGAGCTGGGAAGCTCAATCTCGGCGGCCTGCTCGAGCCCGGCCTCATGCGCTCGGACGGCGAGCGAATCCATCCGATGGTCGCGCACGACCTCCACCAGCGTCCGGCCAACCGGATGCTCGAGGGCTGGGAACATCAAGCGTGCCGCAGGATTCAGCCAGCGGACCGCCGAGCCCTGGACCAGGAGGACAGCTTCTTCAACATGATCGACGACGGCGGCCTGCTGGCCAGCGTTGCTGGAGTGAAGCGCTGCGGCCGGTGCAGGCGTCTGGATGCGGCCCCCGGCGCGGCCCTTAAGCCACCGTCGCCAGAACCGTGCCATCCGGGCCGAAATCTAGCAGACATGATCCCCATCCACGAAGAAAGGCCGCTCTTGCAGGGGGAGAACCTGCGAGCGGCCGGGGAAAGCCGAAGGACACTACCAGGCTATGCGGCGCAGGTAAAGATTCGACCGGAGGCGGGTTAACGATCGGCGTGCACCGGGCTCTTCCTTTAAGGTTGTTCGGGGGCGTCCACACTAGGGAGGTGCGGCGATGAGACTGAGCCTGGTACCCCAGGAGAGGCGGTTTTATGCCCTGTTCAAGAAGCAGGGGGAACTCGTCAACGAGTCACTCGAGCAATTGCGTAACGGGATGCTGGAAGGTCAAACCCGGCATCCGCGGCTGCGTGAGCTCGAACACGAGTGCGATGACATCACGCACGAGATCTACAAGCTGATCAATCAGACATTCGTCACCCCCTTCGAGCGGGAAGACATCTATGAGCTGGCTTCATCCCTGGACGATGTTGTCGACCTGGCGGAGGAGGTATCGGACAAGATTGATCTGTATCGCGTCAAAGAAATCACCAGCTCGGCACGCCGCATGGCCGAGGTGCTAGCCAAGGCGGGGAAGGAAGTCGAACAAGCCGTCGCCGACCTGGAGGGATTCCGGAATCTCACTCCCCACCAGCTCGCGATCCACAGCCTGGAGAACGAGGGTGATCGAATCACCCGGGAGGCGTTGGCCCAGCTCTTCACGGACGGCGCCACCCCGAGCGACCTCGTCAAATGGAAAGACCTCTACGATCTCCTCGAAACCACGATGGATCAGTGCGAGCACGTCGCCAACGTGCTGGAAGCGACGTCGATCAAGAATGCCTGAGCAGCTCTTGCTGCTTGTCACGATACTCATCGCGCTCGGATTCGATTTCACGAATGGCTTCCACGACACCGCGAACGCGATTGCCACATCGGTCTCGACCCGTGCCATGTCACCCCGGCTGGCCGTCCTGATATCGTCGGTCCTCAATCTGGCCGGTGCGGTGATCACCGTGGTCTTCTTTCAGGCGAAAGTCTCGAACACGATCGGAAAGATCGTCGCATTCAAGGCCGGCCTGGTCGTCATCATTGCGGCGCTGGTTGGGGCCATCATCTGGAATCTGATTACCTGGTACCTCGGCCTGCCGAGCAGCTCCACCCACGCCCTGGTGGGGGCACTGAGCGGGGCGGCGATTGCCGCCGCCCACGAGTTCTGGAAGACGGTGCTCTCGCTGGTGATCTCGCCGCCTGTCGGATTTCTCCTTGCCACACTCTTCATGACCGTGCTGCTGGCGGTGCTTCACAGGGGGCGACCGGCGCCGCTAAATCGGACCTTTCGTAGCCTCCAGATCTTGACGGGCGCCCTCGTTTCGTATTCACATGGGGCGAACGACGCGCAAAAGACGATGGCCGTTATCACACTGGCTCTGGTTGCGACCGGCAATATTCCGAAGTTCCAAGTTCCCCTGTGGGTCGTGCTGCTCTCGGCGTCGGCAATCGCATTCGGCACGTACGCCGGCGGTTGGCGGATCATCCGGACGCTCGGCTGGCGGATTTACAAGCTTGATCCCGCAACCGGCATGTCGGCGCAGCTGACTGGAGCAGCCGTAATCCAATTTGCGACCCAGTTCGGGCTCCCAGTTTCGACCACCCACGTGGTGACCGGTTCTGTCATGGGTGCCGGGGCCTCGCGACGGCTCTCCGCGTTGCGGTGGGGCGTTGGCGCCAACATCGTGACGGCCTGGATTCTGACGATCCCAGCCGCGGGGTTGATGGCATGGGTTGCGTACGCCATCCTCAACACCGCCGGGCTGCAGGGCTGAGCTCGGAGGCCGGCCGCTCCTTTTAGCGCATTAGGGTGCCGGCAGATATTTCGCACGGGTAATTTTGCCGTCTTGCTCTTCGAGAATCCAGGTCCCTCCCTTCTCATTGCTGGCCCGCGCCCGCGAAACCAGGCCGCGCTCGATCAGCTGTTCGACCAACTCCTCGACGACATCGCCATGCGTGCAGAGCACGGTATTCCGCCCCTTGAATTCTTCGATGAGCCGGATGACACTTTCGCCGCCGGCTCCTTCTTCGAGATCGGTCCTCGGCTCGATCGACAGCTCGAGGGCAGCAGCCAGCGGCTCCACCGTTTGCACGCAGCGGACGTAGGGGCTGGACAGGACCTTGTCGATCCGTTCATGTTTCAGACCCTCGGCCAGCGCCAGCGCCTGGCGCCTGCCCGGCTTGGTCAGAGGTCGGAGCCGGTCATCACCTTCCCATTCCTCGCGGTCGCCGGCTTTGGCATGCCGGACGACGTAGACCGCCACGACGGTATTGCGCTATCCGGTCTCGGCCAGGTCGAAGGCGCGCAGCAGTGCGCGGTCACGGCGGTAGCTCAGCATGTCCATGGCATCATCGACCGTGACCCAGCGCACCTCATCGATCTCACTCCCGGCACGGAAGCGACCTCCCACGACGTCCATCAGCCAGTAGCAGGCGACCTTGTCGCGTCTCTTGTGATCCGCGTAGGCAGTACAGCCGAGCGGCGCCACCAGCTTGCAGCGCAGCCCCGTCTCTTCCTCGACCTCGCGCAGCGCTGTCTCCTCGAGAGATTCCCCGCGATCGACCTTACCTTTGGGAAACGACCAGTCGTCGTACCCAGGTCGGTGAACAATGACCACTCGCATCGGCCCGCGCGCACCGTTGCGCCGGATGATTCCGCCGGCCGCCCTGACGAGCTTGGCCTCATCGACATTCAAGATCTTTGCTGCCATTGACACCCCTTGCTTAGTGTGCTGCTGTGACGATTGCATGGTCGACGCGGCTCGGCTCATATCATCCACCTTCTGAGCCGCTTGCGGTCAAGTTTTTTCCAGACCCGGGGCCACTCGGCCCGGTCGGTTGCCGCGGCGTCGCGTTCGATGCCGCAGAGCTCGCCGGCGGTAAAGGCCCGCTCACCCAGACTCGCCTCGCGCAACCAGCGTTGCGCGGTCACGCTGTCCTGATGGTCGCCCAGGACATCCTGCAGCGCGGCGGCGCGCTCCGCAAAACGCGACGCAACTTTGCCGGCGACGGGTTGACTCGCCTCTGCGGCGTATCGGGTCCGCTTGGACAGGATTCGGATACGATGCAGCTCCTGGTCGGTGGGGTGGTCTGAGAGACGGCGCACGGTCCGTCGCAGCCGCTTCCAGTCGGCCGCGGCAAGGGTCGGCCCGGCGGTGGCCGCCGGTTGCTGGGCCTCGCCGGTGAGGGCCGGCGCCCGCGACGCCTCGACCAGGCGCTCGATGAGATCGATGTAGCGGTCTGCCCGCATGTCGAGCACCAGCCGTGCGCGCGCCTCCTCACTCTCCGCCTGGAGTTCATCGGAGAGCTCGGCAACCATGGGAGCATCTTCGGCGGCGATCGCCGGCGTGCGACCGCGGAGACGCTCGCTCATGACCTGCTTATCCCGAACGCTCCCCAGGCCGGTGCCCAACCAGCGCAAGTCTTCGCGCAGGGAATTCGCCCACGCGGGATCCAGCATCCTCTGGAACGTCCGCAGCTGCGACCGCAGCCGACGGGTGGCGACCCGAGCCCGATGCACATCTTCCGGGTCATCGCCCAGCCGCACGCCCGGATCGTGGCGCATCAGGCTGGCTACGGAGAGGGCGATCACGTGCTGGAGCAGGTTGCCGGCGGTGGCGGAGGAAGTGAGGAGGATGGGGTCGACCTCCGGCGCCGAGGTAGCCCGCGGCCCGAGCGCCCGGATCAGCTTGGAGGACTGGTCTTCGTCCGCAGCTCCAGCCCCGCGCAGGCGGGCGAGGATCGGCGCGAGCAGCCGATCCGCTGATGGCTCGCGGAGCTCGACTTCCACCTCGCGAAACCGGCTCTGGACACGTAGTCCCTGGATCACCGAGACGTCGTCGTCGGCCACCTCCGCCAGCACCGCGCCGTCGCGATTCTTGAGCTGCACGCGCCGGCGCAGCGTCGACAGGGTGGCGACGGGGACCAGCGCCGAGCGCCGCGTGTAGCCAATCACAAGCGCGACCGCCGCGTCGGGCGGCCGGCTGGCGTCAGCCGAGAACTCCAGCTCGCGCCGGGCGAGTACCCGGCCGTCGCCGCTGGTCGGCAGTTTCAGCGTCCAGCCTTCGCCGTGCCGGAGCCGGAGATTGCAGCCCCAGCGGGCCAGCCGCAAGTCGGGGGTGTCGTAGTAGACGGTCTCCAGCCGCTGTTCATCGACGGGCGCGGTCTCAACGGCGGCCGCCAGATCGTCGAGGTCGGGAAGCGTAAAGGCCGGTGGGGCGGCGAGCTTGACCTCGCGCTCAAGCATCCGTGGCGGATCCGTTGGTCGCTGCCGCGCGTGCTTCGGCCAGCTGCTCGAAAGCCTGCTGGGCATTGACCCCTCTGACCATCGGCACCTTCGACCAGGAGCCGTCGGCTTGCAGCGCCCACGCGAGGACGTCGTCTTCGAGTTCAACGTCGAGGAACTGTCCCAGGCGCGCCTGCAAGGCCGGATCGAGAACCGGCACCATGGCCTCGACCCGGCGGTCGAGGTTGCGCGGCATCAGATCTGACGAGCCGAGATAGTACTCGAGGGCGGCCCCGTCCGGACCGAATCGAAAGATCCGCGAATGCTCGAGAAAGCGGCCGACGAGCGAGCGTACCCGAATACGATCGGAGAGACCCGGCACGCCGGGCCGCAGGCTGCAAAGGCCGCGGACGATCAGGTCGATCTCGGTTCCCGCCTGGGAGGCGGCGTACAGCGCCTCGACGATCTCTGGGTCCACCAGGCTGTTGATTTTCAGGATGATGCGCCCACCGACCGGGCGGGCGGCTTCCCGGCGGATCATTCGGATGATGTTCGATCGCAGGCCAACCGGCGCAACCAGCAGGCGGCGGAATCGCCGCTGCCGGCTGTATCCGGTGAGAAAGTTGAAGAGCTCGGCCACATCGGAGCCGAGGTCGGGATCCGCCGACAGCAGCCCGACATCCTCGTAGATCTGGGCGGTCTTGGGATTGTAGTTTCCCGTTCCGACGTGCACGTAGCGGCGGATGCCGTCCCCTTCACGCCGGACGACCAGGGCAACTTTGGCATGCGTTTTGAGCCCAACGACCCCATAGACGACATGGACCCCAACCTGCTCAAGCGCTTGTGCCCAGGCGATATTCGCCTGTTCGTCTCCCCGCGCCTTCAGTTCCACCAGGGCGACCACCTGCTTGCCCGATTCGGCGGCCCGGATGAGCGCGCGAACGATGGGACTTACGGGCCCGGAGGTTCGGTACAGCGTCTGCTTGATGGCGAGCACGTCCGGGTCCTGGGCGGCCTGGTCGATGAAGGCCTCTGCCGATGTGGCGAAGGAGTCATACGGATGATGGACCAGGATGTCGCCGTCCTGGAGGGCCGCAAAGATGTCGACCGACTCGACCCCGATACCCTGCAACCGCCGTTGCGTCACCGGTGTCCAGGACTCGTCTTTGAGATCCGGTCGGTCGAGCGCATAGACCGCCCAGAGGCTGCTGAGGTCGAGGAGGCCGGCGACCCGATAGACATCGGTTGGTTCGAGTTCCAGCTCCCGGACGAGCAGCCCAAAGACTTCCTCGGACATCGCCGCGTCGACCTCCAGGCGCACGACCTGGGCTTTCCGTTGCTGCCGGCGCAGCTCGTTCTGGATCGCGGCAAGCAGGTCCGCGGCTTCCTCATCGACCAGGTCCAGGTCGGCATCGCGCGTGACGCGGAATGGATGCTGGCTGACGATCTCCATCCCCGGAAACAGCTCACCCAGGTGCAGGGCAATCACCTGCTCGAGCGGAATGAACCGTTTGCCGTCGGGCAGGGGCACGAAGCGGGGCAGGAGCGGCGGAACCTTGACCCGGGCGAAGCGCATGTTGTGCCGGGCGGGGTCGCGGACCATCACGGCGAGGTTCAGCGAGAGGTTCGAGATGTAGGGAAAGGGGTGCGCCGGGTCCACCGCCAGCGGCGTCAGGACGGGAAAGATCCGCGCGTGGAATTCGGCGGCGAGGTGCTCGCGATCCGCATCGTCGAGGTCCGCGACCGTGGCAATGGAGACGCCGTGTTGCTCGAGCGCCGGGGCGACCTGCCGCACGAAGAGCGCAGTGCTCCGATCCAGGAGAGCGCTCGCCCGGCGATGGATAGCACGCAACTGCTCAGCGGTGGTCATGCCATCGGGAGAGGTCTGCGGAAGGGCGGCGTGCATCTGCTCCTTGAGGCCGGCGACCCGGACCTGAAAGAACTGGTCGACACTTTCGCCGAGGATGGCGACGAAGCGGACGCGTTCCAAAAGCGGCAGTGACTCGTCTTCAGCGAGCGCCAGCACGCGGTCGTCGAAATCGAGCTGGGAGAGTTCCCGGTTGAGGTAGCGCGGCTGATTCTGGGCCGCTGCTGGGGCCGGCTGCGCCGGCGCCCGGCCGGCATCACGTTCTGACTGTACGTCCGGTGGCCGGGTTGGGGTTATTTGGTCTGTCAGTGACGGTGCGTGGCGCGCGGCAGGGGACGACGCAGTGAACGGGAGTGGTGTTTCCGCCACCGAACAAGTATAGGAAGGCCCAAGTTACGGTCTACGGCAATCAGATCTCGGGCGAATTCGAGAGAGGATCCGACCCCGGCCCCCATCCGGGCAACTCAGCCCGCCGCCACAAACGAGCAACGCCTCGATAACACCTGAATGACACGATGCCTCCAATACTGAGCCAGTTAATGGACCAATTGGTGAGAACGTTCCAAACTAATCCACGGAGGCCATGCCGGAGCTTCTTCGCGTCGGCGCCCTCGAGGTGACATTCGCGCTCGTGTTCACTGTGCTCGCCCTGTGCGAAGTCACCCGCCTTCGGCGTCAAAGCAAGCAGCTGCTGCGACGGATTGAAATGTCCCGGCTCGAGGCGCACAAGGGGGCCGAGCTATCGGTCGCGCATGCTACCTTGCAACGCGGCTATAGGCAGGCCCGAGCGCTGATCCACCTCATGGGCGAGTTCAATCAGGTTATGGAGTTTCAGGCAGTTCTCGACCGGCTAAGCCGCGGACTCAGTCAATTCTTCGCCGGCGATGATGTGGCGATCTGGATCCGCAGCACTGGCGGGAATTTCGAGCTCGCAGCCGGGGTTCGGCACGACGTTGCCTCCGCAGTCGGTTCTGACGCGGCACGGCTCAGGAGTGTTCTTGCCCATGGCTCCGCCGTGATACCGCCTGCGTGGCAGCAGACCGAAAGACCGTGGATGGCGGCACCTCTCCTGGATTGGCGGGGGCTGGACCTCGGCGTTATCGTGCTGACATCACATCGACGATCGGCCTATACGGTAGAGGACGTGGACTTTCTTCGCGCCGTCCTCGCGCACGCGGCGATGGCCATTCAGAATGCGGCGAGATTCCAGGTCGCTGATCGACTGTCACGCCTTGACGCCTTAACGGGCCTGGGCAATCGCGGAGATTTCGACCGCGCCCTTCACGAGGCAACGTCACGCGCACTGCCGGCTGCCGAATCATTATCCGTTCTGCTGGCGGATGTTGACCATTTCAAGCACATCAATGACTCACGCGGACACCCAGAAGGTGATCGCGTGCTGCGACACGTCGCGCAGCTCATTGCCCAGGCGGCCGGAGAACCGAGCGCAGCGTTCCGGATCGGCGGCGAGGAGTTCACGGTGCTGCTTGCACTGGCGAAACCCGCCGCGATATCAGTCGCCGTGCTCCTTTGTGCGCGAGTGAGTCAGGAGGCCTTCTTTCGTGACAGCACGCGTCTGACGCTTAGCATCGGCGTGGCATCCCTCTTTGAGGATGGCCGAGACCCGGCAACGCTCATGGCGGCAGCTGATCACGCCCTCTACCGCGCCAAGGCCGCTGGTCGAAACCGAGTGCACGCGGCGTAGGTCGCTAGGAAGCCACAGGAAGGCGTAGAACGAAGATGCTGCCCTTGCCGGGCTCGGTTCCGACAAGGTCCAGCGATCCACCGTAGCGTTCAGCCAGATCGCGGCTGATCGACAGTCCCAGACCTCTTCCGCTTTTTGGCTTGTATTCCGGATTCGCATAATGGACAAAACCCTCGAAGATCTTTTGTTTCATGGCTTCCGGAACGCCCCAGCCGCGATCCTTAACCAGCACCCTGGCGTCGCTCCCACCTGTGACGGTGATCTTCACCCAGGGCCTCCCATCGCTGTAGGTGAGGGCATTGCTGATCAGGTTGTCGAGGATATGTGCGAGATGGTCGGGATCCACTTCTGCGGCGACCATTGCCGATGGCACTTCATAAGACAACGTCGCCTGCTCCAACATGACTCGCGGTTCAGCGCGCTCAACCGCCTCTCGTACTGCGTCTCGTAGGTCGACGGGCATGGGCGCGATCGGCGCAGTCCCACTGCGAACCCTGGCGGCCAGGAGCATCTCATCGATGAGGACTGCGACTTCCCGAGCCTTACGTTGCATCGCAGAGATCGGATCCCGAAATCTCTCGGGAAGCCGGCCGAATGTTTCGTCCTGGAGCATCGAGACATAGCCAGCGATGACCGTCAGGGGAGTCCGCAGCTCGTGGGCGGCCGCGCTCATGAATTCGCGCTTTGCTTGCTCGGCCTCCGATAGACGTTCCCTTTGGGCGAGTAGCTCGCTGCGAAGGCGGTCGGCCCTGCGCGCGGGAGCGCCGGCGACCACGGCGGTGGCGAGCGTAGCGGCGATGAAAAGGGAAAGACGCAGGAGATTGTCCCTCGAGTAGGTAACAAGATGGCCGGGAGTCGAATCAGCATAGGCAACGTAAGCCACCATGATGAGTCCGCTCGCCGTCCCGGACCGGCTCCCATCGACGGCGGCGATCGCCGCGACCACAACAAGGTAGACGGGAACGAGGTCCGGGATCGGGATCGACGTTCTGGTCAGCAAGGACGCTGCGGCCACCACGACTGTGGCGAAGATGGGTCCCCGCATCTTCCGCCAAACCTGTTGCTGCCCTCGCCGGACCTCAGTAGGCGATGGGGTCGTTACCGACGATGATGCCGGCGGGGCGCCGGCTTCCACAGAGGACGGAGCCTGCATGGGGACGTCATCGCGATCGCTTCCAGCTCCGGGCACTCGACGGACGCGCGACGGAATGATCTGTACTCCGTACCTCCTTCCATAAGCGTGCCCCTCTTCACCCCGTAAGGTCGGCAAGACCGACAACGAGCTGAGCGATGAGAGACGTATAGCGTAGCGCCTAGCCGGCGGGAAATCAGCGTGAACGCCGTGGTCTGATCCGAACCGTGACTGGCCGGGAAAGGAACACCACGAGCAGCGGCAACCACGTCCTTGAATGCACTCGTGGTCGACTCCAGGCGACCCGATGCGCAGGCACGGACAGTGGTCCCTTTGCCACCTCTTGATCAACGAGCAAGTCCTGCCGTCGAACCCCGTCAAATTTCCCGACACCCGGACGTAGCACCTATAGCGCCACCAGGATTGATGGTGCGAGGACGTGCGTACCGATGGGTCACGAGGGCAATCACGCTGCGGCATCGCCCACGCCGGGTTCTCCAAAGCTAACCCCTCGCCAGAAACTGATGCTCGAGTTAGCCTCAATCGAGCTCTCCGATGACGAAATCGCGGCCCGATTGAACCTGTCACCGCGAAGTATCCGCTTCCAGCTCGAGAGAATTTTCGGGATGTTAGGAGTGCGCAACCGGTCGGAGGCCATTGCAACGTTGATGGACTCGAAGCGCCGGGCGCCGCGACCAATCGATGAGTGTCCATATCCAAAACCATTTCCCGCCAATTTCGAGGAATGTCCTGCGTACCAGGCCCTCCAGGTCGTCACCCCGGATGAGAGGTCGCGGCCGGCAGGAAGGATCTGGACGTGTCGGCACCTTGAAGGTCGGCTCATGGCGAAGACCAGACACCGCTGGTATGGCGCCTGCGTCCTTGGTGACACCGCCGGTCGGAAGCGTTGGGCGGAGCGGGCCGGGCCTGACCGCCTCCGCACGCTCAACCACCTGCTGCATGAGCTGGCACCGGTGACTGCTTCCTTTGCTCAGCGCCTATGGGAGCTTAAGGGCGACCAGGTGCGGGCGCTGGAACAGAAGCAGGATCCCAAGCCGGCAACGCTATTAATGGAGTCGGTGGCCGCTCGGTTCCTGGGTGACATCGAAGCATTCCTCGACCGGCGTCGCCGTTTGCTGGAGCAAAACCAACTCGCGATCGATGAGTGCCTCAACCTGGCCCGGCGGCAGATCGATCGCGTGCTGGATCCAGGCTCGCCGGCGGAGTGGGACAACCGGTTCGATGTCCTCATGCGCCTTCCCGAAGATGTGTGGTCAGCGTCGCTGTTAAAGTCGCGGGAAAGCGCAATTCAGGCTGCAAGATAGCGGGGCGTTTTGCGGTTCTGAGCCATTTGCTCACCCGTCGGGTATCTCCTCTAGGCAAGGGCTTCATTGCGAGAATAAATGCCATGGAAACCATCACCCTCAACAACGGCGTCGAGATGCCCGCGCTCGGTCTTGGCGTGTTCCAGACGCCCCCGGATGAGACGCGCGATGCCGTTCGGGCCGCACTCGGCTGCGGTTACCGCCTCATCGACACCGCGGCGGCCTACGGCAATGAGCGCCAGGTGGGCGAGGCGGTGCACGGCTCAGACCTAAGTCGGTCGGAGGTCTTCCTGGAGACCAAGATCTGGATTAACGACTACGGATATAACGACACGTTGCGCGGCTTCGAGAAGAGCGCCCGCAAGCTCGGCGTCGACCAGATCGATTTGCTGATCCTCCACCAAGCGCTGCCGTCGGCGTTCGACCGGACGCTGGAGGCCTACCGTGCGCTGGAGGCGCTGCTGGCCAACGGCAAGGTCCGTGCGATCGGGGTAAGCAACTTTATGGTCGAGCACCTGACGACGCTCCTCGATCGCTGTACGGTGGTGCCGGCAGTCAACCAGATCGAAGTCCATCCCTACTTTCAACAGCGAGAGGTGCAGGACTTCGGTGCCGAACACGGCATCCTCACGCAGGCTTGGTCACCGATTGGTGGCATCACCTTCTACCGCGACGGTAGCCACGGAAGGACCCTCGACGACCCGGTCATCGGAGCCTTCGCCCAGGCGCACGGCAAGAGTCCTGTCCAAGTGATGTTGCGCTGGGGTCTGCAAGAGGGGCGGTCGCTGATTCCGAAATCCACCAAGCCGACCCGCATGGCCGAGAACATCGACGTGTTCGACTTCGAGCTGTCGCCCGATGAGATCGCCGCGGTCGACGGCCTGGACACCGGCCGCCGCGGCGGCCCCGAGCCGGACGCAGTCACGCTTGAGGCGTATGGTCGCGAGATCCCCGATGCTTGAGAGGTGGCCTCAGTCGTCAGCAGGGTTCGGACCGCCTACTGCGGCGTAGTGCGAAGAGACACTGCCCTCAAGGCGGGCGAACACGACGCACCTTACCTCGCGGTGGAGTTCGGCTTAAGGGCCTTCGGCCCCGCAGATTGGGATCTGCAGTTCGCACTGTGTTCCCGCGCCGGTTCGTATCTGAATTGGTGAGCGGGTGACGAGACTCGAACTCGCGACTTCAACCTTGGGAAGGTTGCACTCTACCAACTGAGTTACACCCGCTCGGCAAGCCGGATTTTAGCATCGCTTTTGCGCAACTCCTGGCAGATTGGCCAGATCACCCCGATGAGCTCGGCCATCCTGACTGCCGTCACTTTCACGCGGCCGGCATCGAAGACCTCCACGGGATAGGTCTCATAGAGACGGATCCAGCCGCGGTCCCAGGGTTCGAGGTCGAGCTGCCGGCCGAGCCGCGCCTTGATCATCAGCAGCTGCCGTGCGAGGCCGGCAGCGATTCGCTCGTTCAGCGCCGGCGTCGCCTCCAGGTGGAGCCCCAGTTCCAGCCGCCCGCTGTTCGCGTGCCACCAGGCCTCGAAATGCAGCCGGGGATCATCGAAGAACCACTGCGCCTGGCTGGACCGGACCCGATGGTTGACGTCCTTCAGGCGGGCCGGTAGCGCCGCCTTCACCGGAACCGGCAACGCCCGAAAAAAGCCCGCCGTTCGGACGAAACGGCGCTCGCGCCGGGAATGCCCCGTTCCGGACCCGCTCGCGCGGAAGCGTGGCGCCATCGCGCCCTAACCCGCGGGCGCCGGACGACCGGGGGCCCCGCCGGCCACGGCGGTCTTGACCAGCGCGCTATACCGGTCGGCCAGCGCGCGCGCTTTGTCGGAGTCCTCCATGCTGACGATGATGTGGTAGCGCGGCATGTCCGGGTCGGGCAGGACCAGCACCCAGCCGCCGTCGACGAAAACCTTGATTCCGTCCGCCAGGTCGACCGGCGCATCCCGGTGCATCTCCACCATGGTGCGCATCACCCGCCCCTTGGCATCCCAGGGCACGGTTTCCTGGCGGTGCTCGTACGCCGCCCGCGGGATTTCCCGCCGGACGCCGGAGACCGTTCGCCCGTCCTTAGCCAGCAACTCCAGCAACTTGATCAGCGAGAAGATCGCATCGAACCCAAGCAGGTGCTCGGGAAAGACATAGCCGCCGTTCGCATCCGAGGCTAGACGCGCCTGATGCTGCTGGGCCGCTCGCAACAGGGCGGCCGGCTCGCCCTTTCCAGGAACGAAGTGCGAGCTCGGCAGCTGCCGGACGAGTGCCGAGATCGTCTGCGGCACGGTGGCCGGCGCGACGAGCACTCCGGATTTCGCCTTCAGCGCCAGCAGTGTGATGACGCCCAACGCCTCATGATGATCGAGCAACTCGCCCGTTTCGTCGATCAAGAAGACCCGCTCCGAGCCGTAGTCGATGTAGGCGCCCAGGTTGCAACTGAGCGTTCGCGTGATCAAAGCCGACTGGCGGCGGGCCTCGTCGAAGGCTTCGTTCGTCTTCGACTGATAGGTCTCATCGAACCCGGCGTTCAGCGGGATGGCCTCGATGTTCAGCTCCTTGAACAGGCGCGGAAGCACCAGCGAGGCGCTGCCGTGGTCGAAGTCGACCAGCACCTTCAGGTGCGCCTGGCGGACCGCCTCGACGTCGACCAGCCCGATCAGCCCGTCGATGTAGGAGTCGATGGCGTCCTGCGGGTAACTGATATCCCCCATCTCGTAGAAGTGGACCCGCCGGATGTCCTCTCGGAAGAAGATGTTCTCCAGCTTTCGTTCCATCTTCTTGTCGAGTACGACGCCGTTACCATCGAACATCCGGATGTCGGCGGAGCGGCTGTCGAGCGGTGACATCTGGATATGGATCGCGCCGGCGATCGGATGTTCACGCGCGTAGTACTGCACTACCGGGATCGGCAGCTCGCTGAGGTCGATGATGGAGGC
>VBEW01000123.1 GCA_005889225.1 Chloroflexota bacterium
CGACCGCCTTGCGCAGCAGGCCGGCCCAGTCATTGCCCGGCATCGGAGCCGGCTCCAGCCACCCGGCCAGGGATTTGCGCTCGCTGGCACAGATGAGCCCGGCGTCGCTCGATCCAAACACGTGCTCGGCGCGCTGGTACGCCTCGATCGCCTCCCGCCAGCGCCCCTCGGCCCGGTGGCGGCGCGCACTGCCGAGCATCAGCCACGGGTCCTGACGGAGGAGCGCCGGAGGCAGGGCATCGATCCAGGTCCCCGGCCCTTCCAGTAGCTCGCCGCCCTGATGGTTGAGGAGCCGGTCGACCGCCTCCCAGTCCTCGCCGCGGGAGTAGGCCTGTACGGCTTCCGGTAGGGCGCCGCTCTGTTCCAGCAGCGACCCGGCTCGACGGTAGGCGGTCCGCGCCTGGATCTCACCGAGCTCTTCCATCAGCACCTGCTCGAGGTGCGAGCGGAGCACCTCGTGGTAACGGTAGCCGCCGCGATCATCGGTGGCGGTGGTAAAGATCTGGCGCCGTTCGAGCTCCTGCAGCAACTGCTGGCTCCCGCTGCGGTCCAGGAAGGCGTCGCAGATGGACCCGGTGAGCCGCGTCATGACGCAGGTCCGAACCAGGAACCAGCGCAGTTCGGCCGGCAACTGGTCGAGGACGTTGCGGGTCAGGTATTCCCGGGTCAGCCGCGAGCGGCTGCCCAGTGCGGTGAGGATTCGACGCCGTTCCAGCGCCGACTTGCCGCTGGTGGCGAGGTGGAACAGCTGCAGTCCGGCCGCCCAACCCTCGGTGCGGCGCGCCAGCTCAGCGAGCTCTTCGGGAGGCAAAGGTTCACGATAGAAATCACGGAATAGACGTTCGACCTCCCATGATCGGAACCGCAGGTCCTCGCTGCCGATTTCCAGCAGCGACCCCGAGACGCGCAGCCGAGACAGATTGAAGCCGGGCAGTGCCCGGGACCCGATCAGGAACGTGATGCCGGGTGGCGCATAGTCGATGAGCCGCTCCAGGGTGAGTTCCGCCGGGCTGTCCTCCAGCGTGTGCAGGTCATCGATGACGAGCAGGGCCCGCCGTCCTCCCCACGGTTCCAGGGCGTGAGCGGCCGTTTCCACCGAATCCCAGGCGTCCGGGATTGGACCGAGCGCGGCCGCGAAGGCGGACCGCAAGTGGTCGAGCAGGGTGACGGTCTTGGCGTCCCAACTTTCGGCCCGGTACCACGCGACCGGCACGTCGGCCGCCGCGGCAAAGCCGGCGAGCAGGGTGCTCTTCCCCGAGCCGGCGGGCGCGACCACCAATCCAACCCGGTATTGCCAGATCCGGTTGAGGAGGCTGTCGACGCGCTCGCGCGCAAGGGAGTTGACATGGGGTATCAACACCTTGGCCGATACCACGGCCGCGGACCCATCCCTCACGCAGGCCCTCCCCTCCGTCTCTTCGCTTCGGCCAGCGCCGGCTTCGCCACCGCAGCGCCTGCGCTAACCCCTACTCGTCCTGCCTTCGCTGTCGCGTCGGCGCCAACCTCACACGGTACTTCGCCACACTACACGGCCATTTCGGATTGTCAATATGGTTTTCGCAAATAGTCCAGTCCGGGGAAGCGCCCCCTGCAGGATTCGAACCTGCGACCTAGTGCTTAGAAGGCACCCGCTCTAGTCCACTGAGCTAAGGGGGCGACGGTCCGCCGACTGCGGCAGCGCGGATTATAAGGATGTTGTCCGTCTACTCCCGCGCAGCCTGGGCGAGCACGCGCGAGGCTCGCCAGCCGGGCCCTTCCAGCAGGACGACCGAGGCCAGGATCAGTGCGCCGCCCACATACTGGATCGGATTCGCGCTTTCGCCCAGGATGATGACCGCGAGCAGCACCGTGCTCGCCGGCTCGAACGTGCTCAGGATCGCGGCGCGTGACGGTCCGAGGAGGCGCAGCCCGAGGATGAAGGTCAGCACCGGAATCGTGGTGCCGACCACCGCGAAACTGGCGATCAGTAAGAGCCGTGGCGGCGTCCAGTCAACGGCGAGCTGACCGTTGATCGTTGCATATGCCGTCCACACCACGGCGGCGGACGTCATGATCATCGCCGTCGCCGAGACTGGAGGCAGACCCGGTAACAGCCGGCTTCCATACAGGATGTAGCCGGAGTAGAAGGCGGCCGATCCAAGCCCGAGCGCGATGCCGATCGGTGCAGCCGCCCGGAGCTGTGCCTCGACCACGAGCACCGTTCCGAGGAACGCCAGACCGACCGCACCAAGCTTCAGCCAGCCCAGCGGTTCATGGAACAAGACGGTCGCGAGCAGAGTGACCACGACCGGAAAGGTGTAGAGCAGCAACGCGTTGGTCGAGGCTGGAATGAAATGCAGCGCGCTGAAGTAACTGCCCGACTGGCCGACATACCCCGCACCACCCATGAGCGCCAGGCCGACCAGGCTGCGCCGCGGCGGCAAACCTTGACGTAAGATCATGGCGGCCACCCAGAGGAGAATCGCTGCGAGCCCGAATCGATAGCTCAGGAGCTGAGGCGTGGTCAGTCCGAGACGATAGGCGAGTTTCCCAAAGACGCCGAGGGTGCCAAAGCAACAGGCTGAGCCGATGACGAGTGCCACCCCGGTCGCACGTAGATTGCCGACCGGCGCTGGCACGCAGCCATTCTAGAAACGCGACGGAATTACTGGACGAGGACCGGCACGTAGGCGAGGGCGATCGGGTTGTAGTTTTCCACCACGCCGACGTTACCGTTCAGGCTGATGGTGTAGGCGAGGATCTGTCCGTAGCCCTTCCCGGTGCTCGACCCACCGATCGACACGTTGTCCTGCGGGGCAAGCATCGCCCCGTTGACGCTGATGTTGCCGCCACCGCCGACCGAGATGACTTCACTCCCGAGGCCGAGCTCCTTCGCGCAGACCTGCGTGTTGCAGCTGGCCGGCAGGCTCGCCGGCGCCGTGAAGTTCCAGGATGAGGTCGCGCGGTTGGGGTCGACGAAGAGTGAGACGTCGTGGAACTTGGGGGTTGAGCTCAGATACAGATTCGCACCACCCTGCACGGTCAATGTGTTGAAGGTACCGCCCGAGCCACCCCCACCGGCGGTGCAGAAGTAGTTGCCGCTGGCCGCCGGGTTCTGGTTGGTGCACTTGGCGGATTTATCCCCGGAGTCAGCCGGCCAGAACACGAGGAGCACCCCGAAATCATAGTCGGTGGTGCAGTGGAAGTTATTCGTGGAACCCGGCCATCCCGGGACGGCGGAGACTATGGGTGTGCCCCCTGCAGGTGTACAGGCGTTGGTCTTGGCCACCACGGGGTCGCAGGTTGGTAGGACCTGCAGGTAGCAGTCCCCGGTCTCGACCGTCCCACCCGAGGACACGTTCAAGCCGGAACCGTTAGCGGTACCCTCAAAGAAATAGACGCCCGGTTGTAACACGAGGGTCCCCTTGACGATCACGCTGCTGTAGCGCGGCCCGAGTGGCTGCGTCGGGTCGAGGCTGCGGGTGGGCATCAGCATCATGGTGGTGGCGTTCGGTACCGTGATCGCACCGTACAACGCACCCGAACCCGGGTCCGGCGGCAAGTTGACGTTGGGCGGAAAGACGTACCCGCCCAGGGGGAAGTTCTGCGAGGGGCCACCACCAGGACAGAGTCCCTCAGTTTGCGACGTGCCGTTAATGGCGGCCGAAGACGTGGGGACGTATTCCCAGAGGTCGCCCCCGAATTGTGGATTGCAGACGAAGGTCATGGACCCGTTCGGCATGGTGACGCTGCCGTTGTCGCCGACTCGCTTGTTCGCCGTGATGCCGGTGGCGCCGTTGGTGCTGATGTCGTGGTCGTCATTATGCTTGAAGGCGAAGATGGCGTAGGGGATGGCATGGTTGCGGGCGATCGACGTCACGGTAACGCCAATCGTCGGGTAAACAACGGAGCTAAAGACCAGAGGAAACTGGTGGGCCAGCTTGACATAAACGAAAGCTTCGTCCTCCCCCGTGTTCTTGAAGTTGTATGGCGTCGTAATGGTGAGGGTGTAAGCGCCACTCCTGTCGACCCAGTTATTGCAGCAAGGCGAGGCGGCGTTGCTCGGGTTGTAGGGTCCCGGTCCTGGTGCGGGACTAGACGCCGTGCAGGCATTCGGCGAGCACGCGGTGGCACCGCCGAGCAGCCGGTGGCCCACGTTGAAGGGACTTGGCGCGGCGTAGTTATTTGAGAAGTCGATTCCCAGCGTCCTCTCGACGGCATAGACGGTGTCGTCCAGAGCCCAGGATGTCTGATCGGACCCGGCGCCGGGTCCGAGATCGAGCGCACCGGTCAGGGCGGCGCCGTCAACGCCGTTTTGCAGCGCCCGCTGCTCGACCAGCATGCGCGCTCCGTCGATCGCCAGGGCGACGATGGCGAAAAGCCCTACGGCCGCCAGGGCAAAGGTGACGGCGATCTGGCCGCGCAGGTGCTCACGGGTGGACGTGATCAATATTCCGTCACCATGGTGGCTGTGGCCACGAAGTAGTTCGTCGACATCAGGGCGCGGACCATGGGGGTGGTCGCCTCGAAGTGATAGACGATTGAAACCTTGATGTACTTCGGGAACGAGGCGAAACCCGACCGGTCAACGAAGATGAAGCCGTTTCCGGTGGTGGGCTGGTAGCAAGACGTCAAGGGGTTCGGTGGGGTCGATGCGCCGCAGGCAGCGGGCTGGGTCAGGCTGGAAAAGGTCATGGCCTTCGCTTGCTGCTGGAGCACGCTTGTGATCGTGGCGTCGAGGGGGCCCGTCCCGGTGTCGTACGCGGCGCCAACGCGCGCCGCCGTCCGGGCCAGGTCAGACGTTACGACGTAATAGAAGCCTGCGCGGCCAAAGTCCATCGTGCCGACGAGCAACAGGAAAAAGACTGGGGCCAGCAGCGCGAACTCGACCGCGGACTGACCGCTACGCTGCCGGACGAGCCGGCAAATGTTCGTCAGCATGATCAATACCAGGCCAGCATTGTGGTTTGGGCTCGCAGCGTGATCGTCCCGCCGGTGAATTGCTGAATGAGCGGTGTGATCGGGGTGAACGTCGCAAAGGCGAACACCGTAAGTGGCTTACGGCCAGGCAATCGACGCGGGGGGTTGACGCCGGTGTTTGCGGGTGGGCTGATCACGAGGGTTCCAGCCGCGCAGCTGACGTTGACCCATGGCAGCCCCTCCCGGTTCCCGGCGATACAGCCGACGGAATCGTCGTACTCATAGGGAAAGTCGATCAGCACCCGGGCAGCCTCGCGGCTGGCATTCTCCAGTGCGATGTAGTAGTAGAAGGCGCGCGTCAGGTCGACGGCTCCGAGGAAGAGGAGAGCCATGATCGGCAGGATGAGGGCAAACTCAACCAGCGACTGGCCGCCATCTCGGCGAGGCCAAGCGGAGAATGCGCGCTGAAGCACGACCACAAAGGTAATGACGTCCTGCTTCGCTGAGTCTTACGAGCGGCGATATCAAGGGTTGCTGACCGGATTGTTACCAGATTGCGGTCTGGAGTTACGGTGGGGTGACAGCCTACTGGGTCAGGCCCTTCATATAGGGCAGCTTGCTGGGGTCGAACGTCTCGTTGACGTTGCCGTTGCCGTTGACGGTTAGGGTCCAGGCCACGATCTGACCGACCCCGCTCCCGCAGGCACTGCCCGTCAGGGTCATGTTGTCGGCCGGCCCATAGAGCGCACCGAGGATGCTGTAGCAGGAACCGCCGGAGAATTTCAGCACGTTGGTCCCCAGTGGCGCGCTGGTACAGGTGGTCTGCCAGTTCGGCATGGTCTCGATATAGATGCTGATGTTGAAATACTGCGGCGACGGGGTGAGCTCGATGGTGGAGGTGGACGCGGCCGAGAAGATGTGCTTGTTGCAGGTGGTCGTCCCCGAGTTGTTGGCCGGCGTAATCTCGATGATGACGCCCAGGTCCGCCCCCACCGGCACGGTGCCGCAGGCCGTGACGTAAGGGAGCTCGCTCGGCCTCACCGTGCGCAGGGTGCCCTGAATGTCGGCGCCGTTGGCCTCGATCTGGTAGACGCCGGGCAGCATGACTGCCTCCGCACCGTTCTGCACCTTGATGGCGTTCGTGTACTGCCCCGGGGAGAGGCAGTCGGTTCCACTGACCACCGTCTTGCCGGCGTAGCTCACCGCAGGCGGTACCGGCTCCGGATAGCTCGGAAAATCCAGGTGGGTCCCGGCCAGGGGAATGGGGCTCGGTGTGTGCTGCCCCTGGACCACGCCGGCACCATTGAGCGCGGTTCGGTCCGCGGCGCTTTCATTTACGGCCCACAGATCGCCCTGGTTGTTACCCGGGCTGAAGATGATCGACGGCGTGCCATTGCCGGGCGCGATGCTCGCGTTGGAGAACATGCCACCACGGTTCCCGGCCCCGCCGCCGCCCTGCATCGTGATCGATCCCGGCGACCCGTTGATGCTGAAATTCGACCACTGGGCGTACGCCGGCTTGTCCTGCAGCAGGACCACGGCGTATGGCAGGTTCGCATTCTGGGCCGTGGCCCGAGCGGCAAGGGTAATCGTCGACTGAAATCCGTGAATCGGCGCCACCGCCACCGGGTGCGTGTGCCAGACGCTGACCTGGTAGCTGTACGAGGTGGGGGCGGTGAGCTCGACGAAATATCCGGCGCTCAGGTTGATGCTGCCGATCCCACTCATGCCGGGCAACCCGATCGTCTTCAGGTTCGGGCACGATGCGCTGCACACGGTGCCGGCTTTACTGCTGCCTGGAAGATTCTGCAGCAAATTCAGCATCGCCTGGTTGTGGATGTTGGTGTAGCTGGACGGCACGGCCATCAGCAGCTCCGCCCCGGCCAGGGCGGCGGAGTCGGCCGCGTTCTGTAGCTGCCGCTTGTCGAGGTAAATGCCCCCGCCATCCAACGCCAGGGCAAGAATCGCGGTCAGCACCAGCGCGGCGATGGCGACCAGCACGACCGCCTGCCCTGACTGCTTTCGCAACCAGGCTGCCTGCATCAATACTCCGTGCTCATGGTGCTGGTAACAGTCATGACGATCCCGCCAGGGAAAAACTGCGAGCCGAACGGGGTCAGCGGCTTGAAGTTGTACTTGATCGTGACCGCCAGTGGGTAGTGTCCGGCATAGCTCGGAACCACGGCACCGCACGCCCCTCCCGCGGACGACGGTTGCCCGGACGGAGCGTTCGGCGTGGTGTTCCCGTTACCGGCGCCAACGTAGATCAGCCCGGTGTTGGCGGACATGCTCGGGCTCACGGGGGGCGTGTCGTTGACGCAGCTGCCCGGATTGAGCTGCAGCCCGATGGCGTTGAGCTGGACGGCCCCGATCGCGCGGTTGTTGTCCGGCCGGTTGCTGCCGGTCGTGATCGCGGCGCGGGCTCCCTCCCGCGCGGCCCCGGCGAGCGTGGCGTAGTCATAGGCGGCCCGACCGCAGTCGATGACCATCAAGAGCGTCATGACGAGGAAGGGCGAAATCAAGGCCATTTCGACCATCGACTGACCACGCTTGCGCTTCATTGCTGGGCTTGCACCTGCATCGTGGTGGAGGCGACCACCTGAACCAGGTCGGCGCCGACGACACCGGCGAGCGGCGTGACCGGCGCGAAGCTGTAGAGGATGTTGACCTGGATGGTCTGCTGCGCGGGGGCGGACTGGCTATCATTGCCGTCGAAGCAGATGTAGACGTAGCCGCTGTTCGGCTGCGTCGGGTAGTAGGGACTCCAGCTCGAGGGCGAGCCGATCAGACAGTGTGAAGGGCTGCCGCTGGGGTAGTTGAGCGTGACGTCGGACGGCACTTCGTTGCGCGCCGCTTGCAGTACCTGGTCGTAGGTGTCAAATGCGTTGCTGCTGGAGATCGGGTCGTAGTAGGTCCCCTGGCGAGCGGCCTCCCGCGCCGCGTTGGTGACCGCGATCGCGTAATAGAAGACCCGTCCAAGATCGGCGGTACCCATCACGAGCAGCATCAGGATGGGCAGGAGCAGGGCGGTCTCCACGACGGCCTGTCCGCGGGAACGTGAAAGACGGTGGCACCGCATGTCGGTCTCTAGGATGCCCTCGCCGGCGCCTTCTGAGTCTCCGCCGTTGGGACCATTCACCATGGCCATACGACGATAAAAACGTTACAGCGGGCGTTATGTTGTTGGTTCAGCGAGCCCGCAGGGCGAGCCAGCGCGCTTCAGCGCGCCGCCGCGCTTTCGCGCGTAACAGGGCGGGCGTCGTATGCGGCTCGTACGCGCTCACGAGGCTGTCGCGATTTCGGCCGAGTGCGCGATGCGCCGCTGGACGACGCATCCGCCCGGTTGAGTCTCCGTGTAACTGTGCTAACCCGTGAGCTCCTTGGGCGGCGCGAGACGCTGCTCCGGACCCATCAGCGGCAGGTACAGGCTGAGGAGGAGCGCCGACAGCCCGATGATGAAGGCCGCCAGCACGATCGGGATCCCGGGATCCTTGTTGATGGTCAGGTCGGTGTACGGCTTCAGCCCGGTGAAACTCAGGCGGTAGCCGTCGGGCGTCGTCACGCTGTCGCCCACCCGGAGCGCACCACGCCAGCGCAGGTCCATATTGCTGGTATCGATCGAGTACACATTCTGCGGCTGGGTCAGGTGGAGATCGCCCCGGTAGAGCCGCACCAGCAGAATCGGATTGCGCAACTGTGGCGTCCCGGGCGCGATCGACTGACCACTGATTTGCGGATCGGGGATGAAGATTGCGGTCGCGCCCAACTGCTGATCAGCCGGCCCGGCGGAGGGCGCCTTGAACACCCCATTCGCGAATTGCGGGTCGCCGACGAAAATGGTGGGACCGTCCTTGACCACCCGGCCGTCGGGCGTCTCGATCTTCAGCGTGGGCGCCCAACCATAGCCGGCCTGGTAGATCTTGACGCCCTTGTAGTCGACGTAGTGGTTGACCTGGATGTTGGCGCTCTGCACCAGCCGCCCGCCGTCGTAGATGCGGACTCGGGAGCTGAAATCTTTGGGTGCGCCGCTGGACCAGTAGCTGGCGCTGAAACTGTCGACTTTCACCTGGAAACCCGCGTGCTGGGTGGCGAGCCGGCCTTCGCTCAGGTTGTCATAATTCGCGCGGGCCTCGGTAAAGCTATCCCCCTCCACCACCGCCGCGTTGCCGACGAATCCCGCGGCCTTGCCGTAGATCACGCCGACCAGCAGGATGAAGAAGCTGGCGTGGAAGATGATGCTCGCCACTTCGGCCCCCAGCGCCCGATTGCGCTGCGCCGGATCGACCGCGCGCCGCCACGCGGCAGGCACGCGGATGAACATGCTGGCTCCGATCGAGGTGTACATCAGGACCGCGGTGACGATGAACAGCCAGGAGCTGAAGATGTCGAAGAGGCCGAGGCGGGCAAACCACGGGGCGGTGACCGGATGGCGCAGCACGTAACCCATGACGCCCCGCGGGTTTTGCGGTAGCTGCGGCAGGAACGTGCCGACGGTGGCCAGCAGCGCCAGGATCACGAGCAGGATGATGGCGGTGCGCATCTTGCGGAGCTCGCGCCAGGCGCGCCCGAGCACCCGGATCGGCACGGGTGGGCGGTGGCTCGCCGCCGACGGTGCCGCTGGCCGAATGGGAGACGGCGCGATCACCGCCCGGGACCTCCAAACGTCATCGGCTTAGAAGTGTACGGAGGCGGCGTGCGTCGCCCAGTTCAGGACGACCGCGGGAAAGATGCCGAGAATGATGGTGGCGGCGGCGGCGGCACCGATCACGGTGCCGGTTGAGATCCCGACCCGCTCCTTGTCGACGGCTGCCTCATCAGGAGCCGCCACCATGACCACGATGACGCGCAGGTAGTAATAGAAGGAGACGATGGTCATGATCACCGCGACGATCAGCGGCGCCCAGATCTGGGCGTCGACCAGCGCTCGGAAGACGAGCAGCTTGGCGAAAAACCCAACGGTTGGCGGGATGCCCGCCAGGGAGAGCATGAAGATCGTCATCACGGTGGCCAGGAACGGGCGCCGGTAGAACAGGCCGCGCCAGTAACTGAGCTCGGCGGTCCGCTCCCCGCCCGCGCCCAGGGCCGTGACGACCGCGAACGCGCCGAAGTTCATCACGGCGTAGGCGGCGATGTAGAAGAGGGTGGCGGAAAAGCCTTCCGCGGTCCCCGGCAGGATGCCGAGCAGGATGTAGCCGGCGTGCGCGATCCCCGAGTAGGCCAGCATCCGCTTCAGGTTGTCCTGCGTGATCGCGACCAGGTTGCCGACGAACAGCGAGAAGATCGCGATCAGCGCCAGCGGGAAATACCAGCGGCTGGCAATCGAGGGAAAGGTCGCGATGAAGACCCGCCCGATTGCCGCAAAGGCGGCCGACTTGGTCGCCACCGACATGAAGGTGGTGACCAGGGTCGGCGCGCCTTCGTACACGTCCGGCGTCCACATGTGGAAGGGCGCCGCCGACGCCTTGAATGCCAACCCCACCGAGAGGAACCCGATCCCGAGCAGGAGCAGGACGTTGCTCGATGCGCCCAGCCCGCTCGCGGTCGTGAAGGCCGCAATCCCGCGAAGCGTCGTGCTTCCCGTCGCGCCGTAGATGAGGGCCATCCCGTAAAGCAAAAAGCCGCTGGCAAAGCCGCCCAGCAGCAAATACTTCATCGCCGACTCCTGGGAGCGGGGCGCCGTGCGGGCGAACCCGGAAAGGACGTAGAGCGAGATCGATAACAGCTCGATCCCGAGGAAGATCGTCATCAGGCTGGTGGCGGCCGCCAGCAGCATCATCCCGGCGGTGGCACCCAGCAGGAGGATGTAGTACTCGCCGAAGTCCAGGTCGAGGGCACGGAGGAAGCGCGGCGAGATCAGCACCGTGAGGATGCTGATCACGATCAAGAGCACGTTGAAGAAGGCGGCCAGACTGTCGGCGACGACCGTATCGCCGAAGGCGGCCCGGTTCTGGCCCCACAGCGGGATGCTGGCCACCAGGGCGCCAAGCAGTCCGGCGACACTCACCGCCACCAGCCAGCGACGTCGGCTGGCGGGAATGACGAGATCGAGAAAGAGGACAACGATGGCGGTCCCGGTCACGATCAGCTCCGGCAGGATGACGCCGTAGTCGATCCCGATGCCGTTCAGGTTGATGGTCATCGGAGCAGCACCGGTAGCGCTTTCACGGTCGCCTCCACCGCCGCCGGAAAGAAGGCGGGACTGACCCCGATCACGATCATCAAGGCCAGCAGGGGCGCCAGCGCCCCGACGTCGGCGACCCGCATCTCACCGAAGCCGGCCGGCTGCGGCGGTGTCTCCTGGAAGCTCCCCTGATAGAAGCGCAGCACGTACCAGGCCGCCAGGATGACGCCGATCCCGGCGCCGACCGCCATCGGGACGAACGCGGTCCAGGCGCCAAGCATGATCAGGAACTCGCCGACGAATCCGTTCAGGCCGGGAAGACCAAGCGCCGCCAGCGAGATCACCAGGAAGAGCGCGGCAAACAGCGGCGCGCTGGCACCGAGTCCACGCAGCTGAGCCCGGTCGCGGGTGCCGGTCCTTTGCTCGATCATGCCCACGATCAGGAAGAGAGCGGCGATGATGACGCCGTGGTTGACCATCTGCACCAGGGCGCCCTCGATCCCCAGCAGGTTGCCGGCGAAGATCCCCAGCCCGATGAAGCCGAGGTGACTCATCGAGGCGTAGGCCACCAGCCGCTTCAGGTCGGTCTGCACCAGCGCCATGAAGGCGCCGTAGAGGATGCCGGTTGTCGCCAGCACGGCGAGCGCCGGCCCCAGACTGTGCGCCGCATCGGGGAACAGCGACAGGTTGAAGCGCAGGAAACCGTACGCGCCGAGCTTCGACACCAGCCCGGCAAGGACGATCACCACCGGGATCGGCGAGGCCGTGTAGGCGGCGGGCAGCCAGGTGTGTAGCGGAAAGAGCGGCATCTTGATGGCAAACGCGAGGGCGAAGCCCAGGAACAGCAACTGCGGGATGCCGATCGCGCCGAGGTTCAACGGCAGGTGCCACACGCCTGACGCCGGATGCTGGACGAGCACGGTCCAGTCGAAGCTCAGCTGGCCGGTCTGCGCGAAGGTGATCGCGGCAACGGCCAGGATCGCGACCAGCATGGCAAAGCTACCGAAGACGGTGTAGATCAGGAACTTG
>VBEW01000248.1 GCA_005889225.1 Chloroflexota bacterium
CCGGCCGAAATTCACGTCGACCATCAGGTCGGTGCCGCCGGCGAGCGGGATCGCCTCGGGACGCTCGGCCTTCATCCTGAGCGCCTCCTCGAGCGAGCGGGGCAGCAGCACGTCCACGCTGACTGCTACTTTATCGACGCCGCGGCGTAGCGGACCGCCCGAAGCAGTGCCTGGGTGCCCAGCACCAGGTGATCGTCTGACGTGGTCTCGCGTGGTGAGTGGCTAATCCCACCTGCGCTGGGAACGAACAGCATGCCCGCCGGAACATGATGGGAGAGGACGGCGGCATCATGGCCGGCGCCGCTCCACAATTTGCCGGGCGTTCGACCCAGCTCCCGGCAGGCCTGCGCGAGCGTCTCCATCAGCGAGGGGTCCATCGGCGCCGGGGGTACCCAGGAAAGCAGCTCAACCTCGGCACGGCAACCCTCCTCGGCACAGATCGCCTCTAGCCGCGTCCGAAAGGTGTCGACCGCCTGCCGGACCACGGGCTCGTCGAGATGGCGGACCTCCAGGGTGAACTCGGCGCGACCGGGAATCACATTCACGCCCCCGGGGTCGAAGCGCATCATCCCGATGTTGGCCACGGCTTCTGCGTCGGCGGCCAGTACCAGGTCCTCGAGCTCAGTGGCAGCGCGGGCCGCCGCCCGACCGGCGTCGTGGCGCAGCCGGAATGGCGTCGTCCCGGCGTGGTTCTGGGTTCCGATGACCTCGATCTGCTGACGGTGGACCCCGACGATGCCGGAGACGACGGCGAGGTCGATGCCGTCTGCCTCCATCCGCGGTCCCTGCTCGATGTGCAGCTCGATGAACGCTTTCACCGAGTGCAGGTGCTGCTTCGCCTCGCTGAGGCGATCGATGTCCCGACCTGCCGATGCCAGGACCTGCGGAACGGGCACGCCCTTCCAGTCCTGGCCGCTGCGCAGCCGGTTCACATCCAGCTCGCCGACCAGCGCCAGGCTGCCGATGAGCCCGGCCTTAAAGCGAACGCCTTCCTCATCGGCAAACCCGACGATCTCCACCCGCTCCGCCACGGAATCACCCGATTCGGCGAGCGTGCGAAGAACTTCGAGGGCGGCCACGGCCCCGTAAGCGCCGTCGAGCCGCCCGCCCTCAGGGACGCTATCGAGGTGCGAGCCGGTGAGCAGCCAGGGGCCGCTGCTGCCGGGCAGGTGGCCGAAGACATTCATTGCCGCGTCGACCCGCGGCTCGAGCCCCGCTTCCCGGATCCGCTCCGCGTACCAGCGCCGGCCGGCCAGGTCGGCCTCGGACCAGGCCAGCCGGTCGACCCCACCATCTGGTTGTGCGCCGATGGTCGAGAGCGCCCTGAGGTCGTCCAGCAACCGGTCGCCGTTGACGTCGGTCACGACAGGTTCATCGATGCATCGAATGGCCGGCACGGCACGAATTCGCCGAACCCCATCGGTCCAACGACATGGCCGTCACGATAAACGACCTCGCCGCGGCAGATGGTCGTGGTAACCCGGCCACGCACGGTCAGTCCCTCGTATGGTGAAAAGCCTGCGCGGCTGTGAAGCTCGGCGGCAGCGAGCAGGCGCTCGGGCCGCGGATCGAAGAGAACAATGTCCGCGTCGGAGCCTGGTGCCAGATCACCCTTCCTGGGCCAGAGCCCAAAGATCTTCGCGGGGTTGGCGCACAGCAGGCGGACCAGGTCGGTCAGCGCGATCCGCTGTCGCACGACGCCGAAGGTGTACATCAACATGAGGGACGTCTCGACGCCGGGAATGCCGGGGCTGACCTTCGTGAAGTCGTCGGTGCCCAGCCGCTCGGCCAGAGAGAACCCGCAATGATCGCTCCCGATGCTGTGGATCAAGCCGCCCTCGAGGCGGCTCCAGAGTGCAGCCTGCGAAGCCCGGTCGCGAAGCGGTGGTGTCATCAGGTAGCGGGCGGCGTCCGGCCGCGAGTAGAGCGAGTCATCGAGAACCAAATAATGCGGACACGTCTCCGCCAGGGCGGGCATGCGGAGGTCACCAGCCTCCGCGATCAGGTCGACCGCCAGCGGGGTTGACAGGTGGACGAAGTAGACAGGGCTGCCGGTGGCGCGGCTGAACACCAATCCGCGGCCCACCGCTTCGGCCTCGGCCACGGCAGGTCGGGATTCGGCATGGAAGGCAAGGGATCGCGATCCTGCCGCCAGAAGCTGGCGAGCGCGGCCTTCCACGATCGCATCGTTCTCCGCGTGCACCTGTACCAACAGTCCTGCTCTGCCGGAGCGCTGCATCAGCTGGTACCAGGTCCAGTCATCCGCGTAGAAGATGGTGTCGCGGTAGGTGGTGTAGATCTTTGCGCTCGTCACCCCGGCATCAACCAGCTCATCCAGGTCGCCCTCCCAGCCGTCCGGCAGGTGGGTGATGTTGAGGTGAATGCCGTAGTCAACATGAGAGCGCCCGTCCATCAGCCCGCGGCGCGCCCTGAGCGCCTGGGCAAATGTTTGACCAGGCAGTTGTGGCGCGAAATCGAGATAGGTCGTGACGCCCCCGGCAGCCGCCGACGCAGAGCCGCTGGCGAAATCATCGGCGGTCCGGGCCGTTCCGGTGTCGAGCAGCAGATGCGTGTGTGGATCGACGACGCCCGGCAGCACCAGGAGGTCGGTTGCATCGATCAGCGGGTCTTCGGCCGGGATCCTTGCTCGGACGTCTGAGATCTTTCCATCACGCACCAGAACGTCGGCGTCCTCTTCGCCGCGGGCCGTAACTACCCGCCCGCCGCGGATCAGCATGGCCGCGGTTCGGTCATCCGCTCAAAGATCTACGCGCCGATCTCGTAGATGTTGCCCGGGTCAAGGTCGAGACCATTGACGACCTGCCACAAGGCCGCCACGGCTTTCAACGCATTGCGCCGCTCAAATGGGGCGAGGTCGTTTCGTTCCTTCAGGACCCGGACCAGGCCCTGGTAGCACTCGACCAGGGCGCGCTCGGAATCGCTCAGCTCGACGCCCATCGCGTTCTTCATGCGGTAACCCTCCGTTCGCCCGCGGTGCCGATCACGATGCGATCGTCCTGCAGACGTTTCGCTTTCAGCTCGAATCGAGGCAGGCTGCCGTTGTCAACCTTCTTGACTCCGAAGCGCAGACCCTCGTGAGCTTGCGACAACGACTTGGCGAGCTCGGCGAGGATGTGATCGGCGTCGACGCCGGCGCGGTCTGGAATCTCGACCAGCACCTCGATCTCGTCCTGCCGGCCGTCCGCTGTGTAGAGGTGGATGCGGAACTCATCGATCTCTTTGAACTCGCGGACGATCGATTCCACAGCGCGGGGATAGACGTTGGTCCCCCGCACCAGCTTCATGTCGTCGACCCGCCCGCGAATGCCGCCGTCATAGAGATCGAAGGTGCGCCCGCAGCTGCAGGCGCTCGCCGGCACGCGGACGACGAGATCGCGGGTGCGATATCGCAACACCGGGATCATC
>VBEW01000124.1 GCA_005889225.1 Chloroflexota bacterium
GAGTGCCGTACGGTGCACTGCTCCTCATGATCGTGCCGGCGATTCTGATAAGTCTCGCCTGGTCCTTCGCACCAAGCATCCAGACCTGGTTTCTCTGGGCGACTGGTGTGATCGCGATCACCTTCCTGGGGACTTCGATCGCCGGGGCTATCCTGCCCTGGCGGCGCCCTGACATCTTCCAGAACTCGCCGATCGCTCGCTACAAGATCGTCGGCATCCCGGTCATCACCATCACAGGTCTGGTCAGCGCGGCCTTCCTGCTCTTCATGCTGGCCGAGTGGTCCTTCAGTGCCATCTACGGTACCCAGCTAGTTGACGTGACCGGGACCAAGGTTCACGTATCCAACCCGTCCACACTCGTTTATTTCGCGGGCACCTACCTCTTGGCGATCGCCATCTATGTAGCTGCGCGAGTGATCCGCAAGAATCAGGGCATCGACTTGGCCCGGATTCACCGAGAGATCCCGGTTGAGTAGTTCTTCGACGTTCTGAGCGGAGCGGCGCGCGCATGACTCAACTACCGAGCCGTGCGCGCGCCGTCGTGATCGGGGGCGGGATCACCGGCACCAGCGTCGCCTACCACCTGGCGCAGGCCGGGTGGCGTGACACAGTGCTGCTGGAAAAAGCCGACCTGACCAGCGGCTCGACCTGTCACGCGGCGGGCCTGGTCACCCAGTTCAATCCCTCCCCCACGATGATGCGTTTCCGTCGCTACAGCATCGAGCTCTATCGCCGTCTTGGCATTTTCGAGATGGTGGGCAGCCTGCGCTTTGCCTCAAGTCGCGAACAACTGATGGAGCAGCAGCGCGGTGCGAGTCGTGCCCGAGCGATAGGGCTCGACGTCGAGATCGTTTCGCCCGAGCAAGCCGCCCAACTGATGCCGGCGATCAGCACCGATTCGTTGTTTGGGGCGGTCTGGGTGCCCGGAGATGGAGCGCTCGATCCGCATACCGCCACCTTTGCGCTGGCAAAGGCCGCCCGCGACCTGGGGGTAACGGTGCTGACCGGAACGCGAGTGATCGGGATGGAGCTCTCAGGCCGAGGAGCGGTGCAAGCGGTGCGGACGGAGAGCGGACGGATCGAGGCTGAGGTGGTGGTGATCGCCTGCGGCATCTGGGCCCCGCAGGTGGCCGCCATGGCCGGGGCGTTTGTCGTCTCCACTCCGGTCGATCACCAGCACGCGGCGCTGCGGTCGGTCGAGGGCGCCGAGCTCCCCCAAACCATGCCGTGCTTTCGCGATCCAGACAACCTCATCTATGGGAAGGCCGAGGCGGGTGGCGTGGTGCTGGGCGGCTACGAGCTGGACCCCAACGCCCGCTGGATCGATGGAGTTCCCTGGGAGCACGCCGGGACCTCGGTCCCTCCGGACCAGCGTCGTTTTGAGCCCCTGCTGACGGGGGCGGCGCGACGGTTTCCATTCATCAGCGATGCGGGCATCGTAAAGCTCGTCTGCCACCCCGACGCGATGACCCCTGACGCGAATCCCCTGCTCGGACCGGTGCCGGGCGTTCGGGGCTTGTACATGGCGGCGGGGCTGTCATTGAACGGGTTCGGCGGCGCCGGCGGCATCGGGAAATCGCTGACGGAATTGATCACAACCGGAGATAGCGAGCTTGACCTCTATGCCTACCGCCCCTGGCGCTTCGGCCCGGTCCACCGTGACCATCGCTACGTAGCTGAGCTGGCGAAAGAGGCGTACCGCTACTACTACTTTCTCCGCTATCCGTATGACGCCGACGAGCGAGGCCGGCCTCGTCGGACCAGCGCCCTGCACTATCGGATGCAGGACCTGGGCGCCGTGTTCGGAGTCAAACATGGCTGGGAACGACCCGAGCATTTCGAGCCAGGCAGGCCATGGCGGCGGGCGGGTGCCGACCAGCGCCGCTTCGGCTGGGCGCGACCGCCATGGTTCGAGATGCAGGCGGAGGAGCATCGCGCCTTCCGCGAACGCGTCGGGATCATCGACATGACGTCATTCGGAAAGATCGAGCTTGACGGTCCTGGAGCGCTGCGTCTGCTCGAACGTGTCGCGGGCAACCTGATTGACAGGCCGGTTGGCAGCGTCGTCTACACCCAGCTGCTCGATCGCCGCGGAGGGATCGCCGGCGACGTCACCATCACGCGGCTTG
Organism: Chloroflexota bacterium; assembly: GCA_005889225.1. Classification (GTDB taxonomy): domain Bacteria; phylum Chloroflexota; class Dormibacteria; order CF-121; family CF-121; genus CF-13. The sequence continues at coordinate 2,130 of VBEW01000124.1, forward strand.
GCCCGCATCGATTCAGACTGGTCACCGGCGCCGGCTATGTGAACAGCGACCTCGGCTGGCTGCGGCTCGAGCACCGCGAGCTGGACGGGCCCGTTGAGATCCGGGAGACGACGGATGAGCTCTGCGTCGTTGGGATCTGGGGCCCGCAGGCCCGTAAGGTGCTGGAGGGCATGACCGACGACGACGTCTCGGAGGAGGGTTTCCCGTTCATGCAGGCTCGCGACATCCGGATCGAGGGATTCGACGTCTTCGCCCAGCGCGTGACCTATGTCGGCGAGCTGGGATGGGAGTTCTATGTCGAGCCTGGCGTCGCGGAGCAGGTCTGGGATCGCTTGATGGCCGGCGCGCGAAAGTTTGGCGTCCGGGCGGGGGGATACCGAGCACTGGACTCGCTGCGGATGGAGAAGGGCTACCGCTACTACGGCATCGACCTCACCCTGCTGGACAATCCGCTCGAGGCCGGGCTCGGGTTCTGCATCCGTTTCGACAAAGGCGATTTCAATGGGCGGGAGGCGCTGCTGGCGCTAAAAGCGGCCGGCGTCATGCGGCGTTTGCGGACCCTGTTGATCGGCGACCACGATTACGTCACCGTCTATGGTGGAGAGGCCGTTTATGCCGATGGTACGATCGTCGGCCGGCTACGCAGTTGCGCGTATGGCTTCACGGTCCGGCGCAACATCGCGTACAGCTATCTGCCGGTAGGACTGGTACCTGGAGCGCGGGTCGAGGTGGACGTATTCGGGCGGCGGGTGCCGGCTGAAGTTAGCACGGATGCCGTACTGAAGCGCGAGCCATCGGTGAGCCATGAAGCAAAGCCTGTCACGAGCTGAGGACACGGTCGACCGCGTTTCGCTGTGGCGGGATAAGGAGGTGAAGGTCACGTCGTTATCGGGCGGGCTGACAAACGAGAACTACCTGGTCGAGGCCGGCGGCCAGCGGTACGTCATACGGATCCCGGGGGCGTCGACGGAGCTGCTGGCGATCGACCGCGCCAATGAATTGCATAACACAAGGGCGGCGGCCAGCACCGGCATCGGTCCCGCTGTGCTGGAGCACATCCCGGAGCTGGACGTCATGGTCCTCGAGTTCATCCCCGGGCCGACGATGTCGGCACAGACCCTGCAATCGGAGCGGATGGTGCGGCGCATGGCCGAGTCGTTCACGCGGCTGCACGGCGCGCCTCGCTTTCTGAAGAACTTCGACATGTTCCGGCTGATCGAGGAGTACCTGCGGATCGTCGAGGAGCACGATGTCCGGATCCCCGCCGATTACCGGGAGCGGCTGCCCCAGCTCGGGGACATCGAGCGGGCGGTCCGGGTTGGTGCACTCCCCAGCGTCTCGTGTCACAACGACCTGCTCTGCGAGAACTTCATCGACGACGGCCACGGATTGCGGATCGTCGATTACGAACTGAGTGGGAACAACGATCCGTGCTTCGACCTGGGCAACACGGCGCAGGAGGCGGGCTTTGATGATGGGTTGCGCGCCGTCCTGTGCGAGGCGTACTTCGGCCGGCTGGACCCGCAGCAACTCGCCCGGATGAACCTGTTCGCCCTCATGTCGGACATCGGCTGGACGCTCTGGGGAGCGATCCAGGCCAAGATCTCGACGCTGGACTTCGATTTCACCGACTACTACACGGCGCGATGGAATCGGGCCCTTACGGTCATCGAGTCGGACCGCTTTGAAGGCTGGTTGAGGGAAGCGCGCCGCGAGGACCCTTGACAGAGTACAGATCTCAGAAGAGACTTTCGGCGTATACCAAAGGTCGTCGCTCAAGTGTGGAAGGAGGATGAGGTTGGTTGGCCGTGCTTGACACTGTCCTGAAGGCGTATCAGTCGCCGACCCGCATGGTGCACGCCATCGGGGCCCTCTCCGCCCTCGGCCAGGAGGCCGCCGCGCTCAACGTCAAGCGTCCACTGGTCGTCACCGACCAGGGGATCGTAAAGGCCGGGCTGCTGGATGAGGCGCTGAAGCCGCTGCGGGCGGCCGGCCTGGATCCGGTCAGCTACGACCAGGTCCGCGCCAACCCCGGCATCGCGCTGGTCGACGCGGGCGCCCGTTACTACCAGTCGGAACGCTGCGACGGCCTGGTCGCGATCGGCGGAGGCAGCTCAATCGACGCCGCCAAGGGCATGGGCGTGGTCGTCGTGCATGGCGGCAGCATCGCGCAGTATGAATGGGGCAAAGACCCGATCCACTCCCGTATCCCACCGCTGGTCGCGGTCCCAACCACTGCCGGCACCGGCAGCGAAGTCACGCTCTGGGCGGTGATCACGGATCCGGACCGAAAGGTGAAATTCAACGTCGGCGGCACACCCAACATCGCGTCCTGGGTCGCCCTGGTCGATCCCGCGCTCAGCGTCAACCTCCCGGCCGGCGTCACCGCCGGGACCGGCATGGATGCGCTAACGCATGCGATCGAGTGCTACACGATGGCCTATCACCAGCCGTTCACCGACGCGGTGGCGCTGCTGGCGATGGAATATTGCGGCCGCTACCTGCGGGTCGCCTACGCCCAGGGACACAACCTGGAGGCGCGTTACCACATGAGCATGGGCGCGATGCTGGCCGGCCTCGCCTACGGCACCGATTCCGCCGGCGCGGCCCATGCGATGAGCCAGACCGCAGGTGGGGTGCACGACGCGCCGCACGGCGCGCTGACCGGCCGGCTGCTTGCGCCAGTCATGGAGTACAACTACGCGGGCGAGCCGGAGCGCTTCGCTCGAATCGGCCAGGCGCTGGGGCTCGAGGTCGCCAACAAACCGGTCTGGAAGGCGGCCGAGGTTGGAGTCGAATACGTTTACCAGCTGACCGAGGACCTCGATATCCCTTCGCTCAACGAGCTCGGCTTTACCGAGGAGGAGATTCCCATGCTCGCCGAAAAAGCCGCGGCCGATTCGCAGAGTATCGGCAACCCGCGCGATGTCGATGCCAGGAATTACGAGCGGATCTACGCCCGCGCGTTCGAGGCGGGCCGCCACCGCAAGGTCGCCCGGGCGCTGGCCCACGCCGGCTCCTGACGGCATGTGGACCAACCCGCTCAAGCCGTACGACATCCTCTCCGCTGAGCAGGTTCAGCAGATCGATGACCACGCCATGCTCATCCTGCAGGAGATCGGCGTCGACTTCCTGCATCCCAGAGCCCTCGACATCTTCCGGCGCGCCGGATTGAAGATCGAAGACCAACGGGTTCGCTTCGAACGCGCCTTTATCGAGGAACAGATCAGCAAGGTCCCGGCGAGCTTCCAGGTGCAGGCGCGGAACCCGAAAAACACCGTCGTCATCGGCGGCAACCACATGGTCAACGCGCCGGTCTACGGTCCGCCTTTCATCACGGACCTCGATCGCGGCCGGCGGGGGGCCACCATCGCGGACTTCACGAACTTCGACAAGATGGCACAGGCGACGCCACAGATCCACTGTGCCGGCGGCACCATCGTCGAACCGGAGGATCTCCCGCTGGAAACGCGCCACCTGGACATGGTCTACTCGCACATCCGCTGGACCGACATGCCCTACATGGGCAGCGTCATCTCCGAGGAGGGCGCCCGCGACTCCATCGAGATGTCGTCGATCCTCTTCGGCGGCCGGGAAAACATCGAGAAGACACCCGCCCTGCTCGCGCTGGTCAACGTCAACAGCCCATTGCGATATGACGACCGGATGCTGGGCGCGCTGCTCGAGTACGCGGCAGCCAACCAACCCGTGATCGCGACCCCATTTCTGATGGCCGGGGCGATGTCGCCTATGGGCCTGGCCGGGACGCTGGCGCAGCAGACCGCCGAGGCGCTCGCCGGCATCGCCCTCATCCAGCTCGTGCGTCCCGGAGCACCCTGTATCTACGGGTCGTTCCTGACGAACATCGACATGCAGTCCGGGAGTCCTGCCTTCGGCACACCGGAATCGGCGATGGGCATCCTGGCCAGCGCCCAGATGGCCCGGCACTACAAGCTGCCGTTCCGCGGCGGTGGCGCGCTGACCTCGTCGAAGAGCCCGGACGCCCAGGCCGCCTACGAATCGCTGATGTGCATGTGGCCGACTGTGCTCGGTGGGGTTCACTTCGTCCTGCACGCAGCCGGCTGGCTGGAGTCCGCACTGCTGGCGTCGTACGAAAAATTCATCATCGACGTCGAGGCGCTGCGGATGTTCGAGTGGATTCTGAGTCGGGGCATTCCCTTCGACGACGAGGGGTTCGCCATGGACGGCATCCGCGAGGTCGGACCTGGTGGGCATCATCTCGGCTCCGAGCACACCATGCGGCACTACCGGACAGGCTTCTACCGGCCGTGGATTTCCTCCACCGAGAACTTCGACCGCAGGCAGCGGAACGGCTCGCGGACGGCCGACCGGGTGGCGAACGAGAAATGGAAGCAGCTCCTCAAGGACTACGCCGATCCCGGCATGGATTCGGGGGTGGACGAGCAGCTCCAGGCGTTCATCGAGGTCCGCAAGGACGCCATCCTGCATGCCCGGGTCTGACCGCCTGCCGGGTCAGGCCCGCGTGGTCATCATCGGCGCCGGGATCGTCGGCTGCAGCGCTGCGTATCACCTCACCCGGCTCGGCTGGCGCGATGTCGTCGTCATCGACCAGGGACCGATGTTCCGCGCGGGGGGTTCGACCTCGCACGCACCGGGCCTGGTATTTCAGAACAACGCGGCGCGCACCACCTGCCGCTTCGCCCTCGACACTGTCGAGACCTACCGCAGCCTCCAGCTCGACGGCCAGCCCGTCTACTGGGAGGTGGGCAGCCTCGAAGTGGCCTCAACGCCGGAGCGGTGGGAGGAGCTCAAGCGCAGGCATGGCCATGCGACCTCCTGGGGGCTGGCGACCCGCCTGATGGGCCCGGATGAGATCANNNNTCTGTACGGCGCCATCCATGTGCCGACCGACGGCACCGTAAGGGCGGTGCAGGCCTCGGAGGCCCTGGCCCGCATGGCTGAAGGGGCGGGCGCTCGATTCGTTGCGCACACGCGGGTAACTGGCATCGACGTCAAGCAGGGACGGGTCCACGCCGTGGAGACGGATCAGGGCCGCATCGCGGCGGAATACGTCCTCAGCGCGGCCGGCATCTGGGGCCCTTCGATCGGCCGCATGGCCGGTGTGCCAATCCCCCTGCAGCCGCTGCAGCACCTGGTCGGCATCACCGATCCCCTGCCCGAGTTGTCGGGCGAGACCGGCTGGCAATCGATGCCCATCGTCCGCCACCAGGACCGCTCGATGTACTTCCGCCAGGACTTCCGCAGCTACTTGATCGGCGCTTACCGGCACGAACCCGTGATGGTTGATCCCCAGGAGCTTCGCTCGAGGTGGGACAACGGCCTGATGCCGTCCTGCGCGCCGTTCCGCGACGATCTCTTCGCCCCTTCGCTGACGTATGCGTCAGAGCTCTACCCCCCGCTCCCTGATCGGCGAGTCGCTCGACGTGCGCGGCTTCTGGGCTTGCGAGGCGGTCTGGATCACGCACGGCGTGGGCGCGGCGCGCGCCGTGGCGGAGTGGATGGTGGAGGGTGAGCCGCAGCTGGACCTTCGCGAGGAGGATCTGAACCGGTTCTACCCGCACGCGTTCACCCGCTCGTATCTGCGCACCCGTGGAGCCCAGAACTATCGCGAGGTGTACGACATCATCCACCCATTGCAGCCGATGGAGACGCCCCGCCGACTCCGGCTGACCCCGTTTTACGAGCGGGAGCAGGCGCTGGGCGCGATGTTCCTCGAAGGGGCTGGCTGGGAGCGGCCCCAGTGGTACGAGGCTAATACCCCCCCACCCCGACCCTCCCCCACCAGGGGGGAGGGAGATGTAGCGCCGCAGCGTTCTGGATGGGCTGCTCGGTTCTGGTCGCCAATCCAGGCCATCGAGCACCGGGCGGCTCGCGAGCGGGTGGTGCTCTTCGATGCCACCCCTTTCGTCAAGATCGAGGTCACCGGCCGCGGCGCCCTGGTCTACATCCGGTCGGGAAGGTGACCTACACAGCCATGCTCAACGAGCGCGGCGGCATCATGACCGATCTAACGGTGACCAGGATCGACCAGGACCGGTATTGGGTGGTTACCGGCGGCGGCGTCGGGATGCACGACCTGGCCTGGATGCGTCGCCAGTTGCCGGACGATTCGAGTGTCCAGCTGAAGGACCTGACCTCGGGCTGGTGCTGCGTCGGCGTCTGGGGCCCGCGGGCGCGCGATCTCCTCCAGCCGTTGAGCCAACAGGACGTGTCGAATGCCGCGTTCCCCTATCTCACCGCCCGGTCGCTGACGATTGGCAGCGTTCCAACCTATGCGATTCGGATTTCCTATGTCGGTGAGCTGGGCTGGGAGCTCTATACGCCGACCGAGTACGGGCTGCGTCTCTGGGACACCCTGTGGAAGGCGGGAGACGCGCTCGGCGTGACGGCGCTCGGCGGCGGTGCCTTCGACTCGCTCCGGCTCGAGAAGGGGTATCGCTTGTGGGGCGCCGACATCCACAGCGAGTACAACCCGTATGAGGCGGGCCTGGGCTTTGCCGTCCGTCTCAACAAAGGCGACTTCATCGGTCGCAACGCGCTCCTGCGGATCAAGGAACAGGGCATCACCCGGAAGCTGGCATGCATGACCTTCGATGACCCGGCGGTCGCCGTGCTCGGCAAGGAACCAATCTTCGCCGGCGGCCAGTGCGTCGGTTACGTGACCAGCGCGAATTACGGTTGCACCGTCGGAAAGAGCATCATCTATGGTTACCTGCCGCTGGCCCTTGCCGAAGACGGGTCGAGGGTCGAGGTGCAGTACTTCGGCCGGCGCTATCCGGCCGGCGTCGTCGGCGAGCCGTTGTACGACCCACAGATGACAAGGCTCAAAGAGCTGCCGGTGCTGGCAGGATCAGGAGGAGCACGATGAAGGTCGTCGAAAAAACCCCGGCGCTCAAGATGTTCGTGGGCGGCCGGTGGGTCGACTCGGAAAGCGAAGCCACCTTCGAGGCGGTAAGCCCGGCGACCGGCGAGGTGATCGCCACCCTGCCGAAAGGCACCCGGGCTGATGCCGCGCGCGCCGTCGAGGCGGCGCAGCGGGCACGGGCGGCGATGGCCGGGCTCGGCGACTTCGAGCGGGCGGCGCTGCTGCACCGGGTGGCCGACGTCATGGAGAAGCGGCGCGAGGAGCTGGCCCGATGGCTCAGCCTCGACCAGGGGAAGCCGTACAAGGCGGAAGCGCTCGGCGAAGTCGGCGAAGCCGTCGAGTATTTCCGAATCGCCGCCGAAGACATCAAACGACTGGAGACCAATGTCATCCCGTCGATGGCAAAAAACAAGCTCGTGTTTACGCTACGGGTTCCCCGCGGCGTCTACGGCCTGATCACCCCCTGGAATTGGCCGCTGACGATGGCGACGGAGCTCATCGCCCCGGCGCTCGCCGGGGGCAATACCGTGGTCTGGGCGCCGGCCACTTCGACGTCGGCGATCAGTGTGAAGTTGATGGAGTGCCTGACCGAGGCCGACCTCCCGGCAGGCGCCGTGAACCTGGTGACCGGCCCCGGCTCGGTGGTCGGCGATGAGATCGCAGGCCATCCGCTGGTGGCCGGCATCGGCTTCGTCGGCTCGACCGAAACCGGCCGATCGGTCGCCCGGCGGGCCGCCGGCAAGCACGTGATGCTGGAGCTGGGCGGCAACGGCCCGATCGTGATCTTCGAGGATGCGGACCTGGGCCGCGCCGCGGAAGGAACGATTACCGGCTGCTTCCTTTGCGCCGGGCAGAGTTGTACAGCGGGGGAGCGCATCCTCGTTCAGCGCGGGATTCAGGACGCGTTCCTGGCACAGCTGACGGCGGCAATGTCCACGATCAAACTGGGCGATCCATTGGACGACAACACCACGATGGGGCCGCTCAACAACGAAGGCGTCGCCCAGAAGATGGACGAGCACGTGCGAGACGCGGTCGACCGCGGCGCGACCGTGGTCCAGGGCGGGCGGCGCGCCGATGGATATCCGACCCGGCTCTATTACGAAGCCACGGTGCTGCGCAACGTGTCGCCGGCGATGCGGGTCAGCCGCGAGGAGACCTTTGGTCCGATCGCTCCCCTGATTCCGTTCGCCGACGAGGCGGATGCCCTGGCCATCGCGAATGACTCACCCTACGGCCTGCTCGGCTCCGTCTATACCAGGGATATCGATCGCGCGTTGCGCTTCGCCCAGCGGCTCGAGACGGGCTGGGTCAACGTGAACGAGTCATCCAACTACTGGGAGGCTCACATCCCCTTCGGCGGAAGAGCGGGCAAAGACAGCGGTATCGGCCGGGTGGGCGGGCACCGCGCCATCGAGCAGATGACCGACCTGAAGACCATCATCGTCGACGTACAGGAGGCCTGAGCTGGCCACTGACGTCAACGTCCCGGTCAGCGACGTCATCGCCGAGGCGCAGCGGATCGCAGCGGCCGCGCAACTGGCCAAGGTTCCGGTCAAGCTGGTGGGCGGCGCGGCCGTCAACCTGCATTCGCCCAGCGCCCGGCAACCGCCCCTGAAGCGCCGCTATGGGGACCTCGACTTCGTTGCGGCTTCGAAGAAGCAGCACTCGGTCCAGCGGCTGTTCGAGGCGCTTGGCTACCAGGGTGACCAGCGATTCAACACCCTCAACGGGCACCAGCGGCTGCTATATCTCGACAGCCTGAATGGTCGTCAGATCGACATCTTCATCGACCGGATGAAGATGTGCCATGTCATCGAACTGGGCGGCCGCCTCAGCCACGACGGTCCCACCCTCACCCCGGCCGATCTGTTGCTCAGCAAGTTGCAGGTTTACGAGGTCAACATGAAGGACCTCGTCGACACCATCGCGCTGGTGCTCGATCATCCCATCGCCGACCACGACGACGACGCGGTGAACGCGGCCTATCTGGCGCGACTCACGTCCGAGGACTGGGGTCTGTACCGGACGCTGCAGCTCAACATCGAGCGCGTGCGCGGCGCCGCCACCGAGCTCGAGGTGGACGCCGGCCGCGTCAATCAACGCCTCGATGAGCTCTGGGAGCGGATCGAGAGGCAGCCGAAATCACTCAAGTGGAAGTTGCGGGCGAGGATCGGCGACCGCGTCAGCTGGTACGAGTTACCCGAAGAGGTTCGTCAGCCGTACCAGCGGGACTAGAACCTAACCCATTATTGACAGGCGTCCGCGACACCTCTAGTGTGAGCGGCAGGTAGGCGGCTCGTTCATTCGTGAAGGGACACCCACATGGCCATATCCAAGCACCCCGTCGAAGAGACGATCCGGGTTTTGTTCATCGAGGACGATCCGGCGGTCGCCGAGATGTACAAGCTCAAGCTTGAGCTCGATGGCTATCAGGTGAACGTGGTGTCGAACGATGACCAGGTGATGCAGGAGGCGGCTGCGCTTCGGCCGGACATGATCTTCCTCGACCTGCGGATGGGTGAAGAGCTCGGCTTTGCCACGTTGCAACGCATTCGGGCGACCGACGGTACTCGGAACCTCCCGGTGATCATCCTGTCGAGCCGCGGAGCACACGAGATGGCGGGTCGCGGCTTCAAGGCTGATGTGCTGGACTATGTCGTGCGCGCCGACCCAGGCCCAAGCGGTTTGACCTGGAGCATCGACGACTGGGCCCGGGTGGCGGCGAGCTAAGCACGCTCGTATGACCGGGCGGTCAGGCGACCCGCTGTCGCTTGTCGAGGTACATCGAGCGATCGGCAGCCGCCAGTAATCCGTCGGCGGTGGTGCCGTCCGCGGGAAACGAGGCGGTCCCGATCGACACCGAGATGGCGCCGGTGGGGCTGTCCGCATCGCGCAACGTTCCGCTGACCCGACGGGCGAGCGATACCGCGCCCACCCGATCCATTTCGGGCATGAGGAGGACAAACTCATCGCCGCCCCATCGGGTGACGACATCCGCGTGCCGGAGCTGAGCGGTCAGGACCGACGCCACGCGCTTGAGCACCGCGTCTCCGGCCGCGTGACCGCGGGCGTCATTCACCTGCTTGAGTCCGTCGACGTCGAGCATGATCACGGAAAACAGCTCAGGGAGGGCTGCACCCAGCCGGTCTTCGAGCGCCTGTTCGAAGGCGCGTCGGTTCGAAAGCCCGGTTAGCGGGTCGGTCCGGGCGCTGGCGGCCAGGCGCTCGATCAACCGCGCGTTGGAAATCGAGACGGCGGCCTGGTTCGCCAGGATGGTCAGCAACCGCAGGTGATCACCGGTGTACTGATGCAGGCCGACCTTGACGTTGACGATGACCCCGATCAGGTTGTCCTCGAAGATGACCGGGACGGCAAGCATGGACTCGTCGGCTTCGGTGGTGCTCGGGATGTGGACCGCCTTCGGATGGCGCTCTGTGTCACCAACCAGCGCCCCTTGCTTGGTTTCGGCGACCCAGCCGGTGATGCCCTGGCCCACCTGAATGGCCAGCGTCTCGGCGGTGACCCCATCGTATTCGGAGCGACGGGTGTCGCTGAAATAAACCGGGCTCAGCGTCCGCCCATCGTCTTCGAGCAGGTAGATGCGGCACTGGTCGTAGGGCAGCAGCGTCGTGATCGCCTGGCCGATGGTCTCGCAGATCTCCGGCACGCTGCCGATGTTGGCGAGCCGCGCGCCGAGTTGCTGGATGGCGTCGAGGTGTTGCGTCCAGGCGTGCGCCTCCGGCAGCCGTTTGTCCGGATGGATGGAGTTCTCCGCCGTGCCACTGACGGTGACGTCTCCGGATGAAATCACCGCGAGCAACGCGTCCGCCACCCTCGGGTCGAACTGCCGTCCGGCCTGGGTCGAAATTTCGTTGAGGATCCATGCTCGTGGCCTGGCCTCCCGGTACGGCCGGTCGCTCGACATCGCCTGGAAGGCATCGCAGGCATGGATGATGCGCGCCTCGAGTGGGATTTGCTCGGCCTTGAGCTCATCCGGGTAGCCTTGCCCGTCCCATCGCTCATGCTCGGCGCGCACGATCGGGCGGATGCGATTGAGAAACGGCACTGAGGCCACGATCCGCTCACCGATCACCGGATGTTCCCGCATGATGGCGGTCTCCTCCTCGTCGAGTGGCCCCGGCTTATTGAGGACATAACCAGGCACACCGATTTTCCCGATGTCGTGTAGGAGTGCCCCATATTCGAGGAACCGCAGCGCCTCGGCGTCGAGACCAAGTCGCTGCCCAACCGCGCGCGCCAGCGCGGCAGTCGCTCGGGAGTGCACCTCAGTGTGGCGATCCTTCGCGTCCAGCGCAACGGCGAGGGCCTCGATGGTGGCGAGGTAACTCCCTTCAAGCTCCAGGCGGCGCCGTTCGGCGAGCTGATTCTCGCCACGCAATGCCTTGCGGACGAGGGCGGGGACGAAGGCACAGATCGCCATCGACGCCACGAGCAAGACCAGCGACCGGACATAGACGCTGCTCCAGCCCTCTACCAGCAACGGAAGCGTAGCCGCCACGGTGGAGACAATGACGACGGCCAGCGCGACTGGAAAATCGAGCATCGATGCGGTGAACACCACGGCAACCAGGAATAGCACCGGTAGATGCGAATGCGTTCCGCCGGTGGCAAAAATTCCAATCGTGATCATCACGAGGCCGCCAAAGACGACCGGAGGAAATCGCTTGGCCGGGATTTCTGACCACGGCAAGAGCCAGCACACTAACCCCGCGACCCAGGCGAGCACCGTCACGACCCACTCCACCGGATAGTTGACCCCGAGGTCGGTTCCGATATAGCTGCTGGCCATGACGATGGACGCCAGGCCCCAGAAGGACACCGCAGCGATCCTGAACGTCGCCCGGTGTAAGTGCGTGGGGATATTCACCGGCGCCATGCTGGCGAATACAACGCCCGTTTGCCGGCCTTCCGTCGCGGGCCCGACCCCGGATAGCATGGGTCGGGCATGTTCTGGACCTTCGTCGAACCCGCCCAGGTGGCCGACGGACGCGTCACGATCCGAGGACCGCAGGGTCATCACCTGGCCCGGGTCCTGCGCGTCCATCGCGGCGAGCGCGGCGTCGCGGTGGCCGCCGGCCGGGAATACGAGCTCGAGCTGGTTGAGGTCGAAGGCGGGCGAGTCGTGGGCCGCATCGTCGGAGACCGGCCGGTTCAAGGGGAGGCGCGCACAGCCGTCGCGCTGCTGCAGGCGGTGTTGCCAAACCCCGACTTCGATGCCGTGATCGAGGGCGGCACGGCCGTGGGGATCCGCCGCTTCGTGGCCGTGCAGGCCGAGCGCTCGGTCGCCCGGCCGCCGGCCGCCCGGCTCACGCGCTGGCAGGTGATCGCGGGATCCGCGGCCGAGCAGAGTCATCGCGGTGAGGTGCCGGAGGTTATCGGCCCGATGCCACTGACGGACGCCCTGGGGCAGGTGGCCGGGACGCGGCTGCTCGTGCTCGAGCCGACGGCGACCGTGCCCTTGCTCGATGCGCTCGACGGCTCGCCGGCCTACGCGATGGCGGTTGGGCCCGAAGGTGGATGGACCGACCATGAACTGTCGGTATTGCGCGAACGCGGTGTCGCCGTCAACCTCGGCCCACGGATCCTGCGAGCCCGACTGGCGCCGATCGTGGCCGCTGCTATCCTCGTCCAGCAACGATGAACGTGTCGATCCAAACGCTGGGATGCAAGGTGAATTTTGCCGAGATGGCAGAGCTGGGCGACCGGCTGGCCGGTATCGGCTTCTCGGTATCGGACTCGGCAGACAACCCCGACATCTGCGTGATCAACAGCTGCACGGTCACCGCCCAGGCGGACCGCAAACTCCGCACGATGGTGCACGGGCTGCGCCGCCGTCATCCGCAGGCCCACCTCATCCTGACCGGCTGTCATGTCGACAACCCGCATCCACGCGTATCCGCCGTCCCCGACGCGGACGTGGCCTTCCCGAACGCGCGAAAGAGCGAGATCTTCGACTACGTTTCGGCGAACTTCGCCGCGGGGGCGGCTCCCGGCTCGACGACGTTCACGCGTTCCCGATTCTTCCTCAAGGTGCAGGATGGCTGCAACCATCGCTGCACCTACTGCATCGTCTGGCGAACGCGAGGGACCTCGCGCAGCGGGGAGGAAATGGACCTCATCGAGCGGGCCCGCCGGGCGGTCTCCGATGGGTATGGCGAGATCGTGCTCAGCGGGGTCGATCTCGGCGCCTTCGGCCGAGAGCGTGGGGAGTCCCTGGCACCGTTCCTGCAGCGATTGCTCGAGGCGATCGCTCCCGCCCGGCTGCGGCTCAGCTCGATCAACGCCAATGACTTCACGCCGGAGCTGGTCGAGCTCACCGGCGCGCCGCGGTTTTGCCGCCATCTACATATTCCGCTGCAATCCGGCAGCGACCGGGTGCTGAAGCGGATGGGTCGCCTCTACCGCAGGCGCGATTATCTAGGCCTGGTGGCGGCCTTGCGCAGGCAATCCCCCGAGGTCGCGGTGACCGCCGACGTCATCGTCGGCTTCCCGGGTGAAACGGATGGCGATTTTGCGGATACCGAGAACGTCGCTGCGGAGGCGGCCCTTAGCGGTATGCACGTCTTTCGCTACTCACCTCGCGCGGGAACGGCCGCCCCCCGGCTTGGCCTGCCCGTGGACGACCCGATCAGCAAGGAACGGAGCCACCGACTGCAGACGCAGGCTGAGGCCCAGCGCCGAGCGTATGAGGCGCGCTTCATCGACCGGGAGCTGGAGGTGATCTGGGACCGGCGCTTTCCGAACCGGATGCGTGGACTCAGCGACAACTACATCACGGTGTATGCGCCGGTCCGCGGTCAGACGCTGGGTGCGCTCGCAACCATCCGACCGATGGCCAGCTGCGGGGACGGTCTGCTCGGCGCGTAAGCTGTGCCGGTGGCTGAGGACTGCCTGTTCTGCAAGATCTTCGCCCGGGAGATTCCCGCGAAAGAAGTCTTCCGCGATGACAACATCGTTGCCTTCGAGGACATCCGGCCGGTGGCGCCAACCCACGTGCTCGTCATCCCCAAAGAGCACATCCCCTCTGTCCACGATCTCACCCGCGAGCACGCCCCGATGCTGGCTCGGATGCTGGAGGTGGCCAACCGCATCGCCGACGAGCGAAAGGTGGATCGCGACGGCTATCGACTCGTCTTCAACAAGGGCCCGCAGGCCGGCCAGAGCGTTTATCACCTCCACGTCCATCTCCTCGGTGGGCGAGCCATGGCCTGGCCCCCTGGCTAACTCCGCGACGGCAACGAGGTCGTAAACCCTCCGTGGCAAGCCTGTCACAGCAGCATGGTTGAGCGGCCACGCGTGAAACAGGCGTCGTAATCGGCCGGCGCTAGGGTGGGCGCAGATGCGCCTAACTCCCTGGCGTGCCATGCCGCCGAAGGATGCGATTTCCGGCCTGGATAGAGACAGGCTGGAGAAGCGGCTGGCCAAGCTCGTTGGTGGCCCGGATGCCGGAGCGACGCATGCGCCCGCCCAGGTTGACGCGGCAATTGTGCCCGATCCAGGCAAACCAGCCCCGGGCGGTGAACCCGATGGTGGCACGACCGCCCTGGTTGAGGTGGGCGTGGTGCTGGATGCCGTCGCGCTGCCGGTGCAATCGCAGAAGCCAGGCAACGGCGTTGAGATCAGAAGTGGCGAACGAAAGCGCCGCCGGCGCCGCAAGGCGGGCTTTCTACTCTTCTTCGGCGGGTTGATCCTGGTCTTCTTCCTGGTGCGGGCGATTCCCGCCGACTGGGAGATCGGTCCGTTCCGGATCGATGCCGCGGGGAACGCCGCGGACCCGGAAGCCAGCCTGTACTTCGCGGACGATCCGCACGCCCCCTTCTGGCTGCTGGTTCCGACCTTCAACCTTCCTCCCCGGTTTTTCGCCGCGCGGCCAAACGCGTCGCGATCGCCCATCGTCGCGCTCGGACCAACCGCCTCCCCCACCAGCTCGCCGAGCACGAGCCCTTCCACGAGTGCCTCGGCGTCGCCCAGCCCGAGCGGCTCCGCCTCGCCAAGTGCGAGCCCGTCACCGTCGGCCAGTCCGAGCGGTTCGCCGTCGCCGAGTCCGAGCGCATCCCCCACGCCGTCGCCGTCAGCCAGCCCGACGCCGACACCCACGCCCACGCCTACCCCTACCCCAACGCCCACGCCAACCCCGACCCCAACGCCCACGCCAACTCCGACGCCCGCACCCTTCGCCATCGCATCGGCATCGGAAAACGTGACGATCAACGTCAACAACTCGACGAAGTGCAAGCTCGGCACCGTGACCGCCACCGGCACCTTCCGGATGCAGGCGGGCGGACCGGGCGGGACGGTCCGCTACAACTGGATTCGCAAGGACAGCAACGGCACCTGGGTGAGCCCCCAATACACCATCGTTGTCGCGGCGGGGAATACCGCGGCGCATAGCGTGGTGACCGACAGCTGGACGCCCGCATCAGCGGGAACCGAGCAGCTGGTCTTCAGCACGCCGGGCTACTCGGTCCCCCTGCAGTCCTGGACCTGCCGGCCCTAGGCGGCGGCGCGCTCCGCGTAGCGGACGACTTTGGCCGGCCCGCTGCGCTTGGCCTGCAGGAGCGCCTCGTCGGCGCGTTGAAGCAGATCCTGGGGCAACGAGCCATCGTCGGGAAAGACCGCGATGCCGATGCTGAAGGATACTTCGACGTCCGTGCCACGCAACGTCTGACCCATCGACCGGTAGATATCCTGGATCCGCTGCGCCACGATCACCGCGCCGGCACCATCGGCATCCGACAGTAAGAGGACGAATTCGTCTCCACCGAATCGGAACGGCTCGTCACCGACCCGCACGGCGAAGCGAAGCAGGTTCGCCACCTCTTTGAGCAACTCGTTGCCGACGCCGTGCCCGAGCCGGTCGTTGACGGTTTTGAACCCGTCTACGTCCATCATCATCAGCGCCATCCGCCGGCCGGTTCGCGCGGCCGGTCCCAGCCAGGTAGGGAGCTGCTCGTGGAGCGCTCGCAGGTTGTGCAGACCGGTCAGCTCATCGACACGGCTCATCCGCATCAACCGCCGCCGCTCCTGTTCCCAGTTGTTGGTTAGCAAGGCGGCGTAGCCGTACATCAAAAGATGGGTGAGTCCATTGATGAGGAGGCTCGTCCCCTCGACGCCGCTGACTCCCACGCTCACGATCGCGACGCCGGCCGCCACGGCCAGCGCCAGTAAGCGTGGCAACAGAATGGCGCCGCACAGGACGATCAGGAAGTAGATCAGGCGCAGGTCCAGGTCACGGCCAAGAAATCGTTCCAGATAGGCGACGGCGGCCACCGCCGCCATCAAG
Source organism: Chloroflexota bacterium (assembly GCA_005889225.1). Lineage (GTDB taxonomy): Bacteria > Chloroflexota > Dormibacteria > CF-121 > CF-121 > CF-13. The sequence goes on from VBEW01000124.1 coordinate 18,305, forward strand.
ACGGCCAGGCCGAGTATCCGGCGGATTCCGAGCGTTTCTTTAGGGAACAGCGGCCCGGTCAGCTTCAAAGCTGCCTAGGTAACGCGCGGTTGCAGGCTTAATTGCTTCCGCGGCCTGCGGTCGAGCCCCGGCTCACAATCACACCGCGCGCGACCCACACCGCCACCAGCAGGGCGATCCCGATGCCCAGCGCGAACACCGGATGGGCGCAGCCCGTGAGCGCCCAGGGCACGGCCAGGGCCAGCCCGCTGAGTGCTTCGCGGACCGGCACGCCCCGGCCGATCGGAATATCGCAGGCCCGGCAACGGCCGCGCTGGGCCAGGTAACTGATCACCGGGATGAGCTCGTCGGCGTTCAGTCGATGGCCGCAGGTGCGGCAGTGCGACGGTGGCCAGAGCAGCGACTCTCCCCGTGGCAGGCGGTCCAGGACGACCTCGAAGAAGCTGCCCAGGGCGGCCCCCAGCGGAAGCAAGAAGGCCGCGCCCAGCAGGTTGCACAGGATGTCAAGCAATCAAGCACGCCTCCCGGCCAGCAGGCGGACCCGCACCCTCTGATCATCGACGCCTACCTCCAGGTCTTGCTGGAGCAGGCGGCCTCCGATCTCATACTGTCGGCCGGAGCGCCGCCCACCATGCGCAAGGATGGCGCCCTGGTACCAATCGCGCGCGATCCGCTTCGCCCAGACCAGATCGAGGAGATGGCGCGGGAAGTGGTGTCGCCCGAGCGCTGGGCCCGCTTTCAAGCAGAGGGCGATCTCGACTTCTCCTTCAATTGGAAAGGGCGGGCGCGGTTTCGGATCAACGCCTTCAAGCAGCGCGGATCCGTTGGCCTGGCGTTGCGACTCATCCCGTATCAGATCCCGAACTTCGATCAGCTTGGCGTGCCCACGGTGGTGCGCGGCCTGACCCGGTTGGGCCAGGGTCTGATCCTGGTGACCGGGCCCACCGGCTCTGGCAAATCCTCCACGCTGGCGGCGATGGTGAACGACATCGTGGCAACGAGGCCGTGCCACGTGATCACCATCGAGGACCCGATCGAGTACGTCTACCGGCACCAGCGCAGTATCGTCGAGCAACGCGAGGTCGGCGCGGATGTTGCCTCATTCGCGGACGCTCTACGAGCAGCCCTCCGCCAGACGCCCGACGTGCTCCTCATCGGGGAGATGCGGGACCTCGAGACCATCTCGGCGGCGATCACGATCGCCGAAACCGGTCACCTTGTCCTGGCCACCCTTCACACCAATGACACGGCGCAGGCTGTCGACCGCATGGTGGACGTCTTTCCCGCCGAGCAACAGCAACAGGTCCGCGTCCAGCTCTCGAACACACTCGCGGCGGTGATCTACCAGCAACTGCTGCCCCGCCGTGACGGCCCGGGCCGAGTCGCCGCCTTCGAGGTCCTGCTCAACACGATCGCCGTCCAGAACCTGATCAAGGAAGGCAAGACGCGCCAGCTGCGCAATGTGCTGGAGACCGGGGTCAAGGACGGCATGAACACGATGGAGCGCAGCCTGGGCGAATTGGTCAGGGCCGGGCTGGTCGATTTTGGCGCCGCCGCTGCCCGGGCACAGCATCCGGAAGAGTTGCGTCGCCTCGCGGCCTAGTCGCAGGGTTGCGCCGCTTGACGCGTTTGCTCCGGTTAGAGACCCATGAAGCCGGCGCTGTCGACGAGCGAAGCGGCGCGCTGGCTCGGGATCAGTAAGTCCACGCTGATCCGCGCAGTGAACCGCGGTGACATTCAGCCCGCGTTCCGCACCCCTGGCCGGCACTTGCGCTTTACCCCTGAAGCGCTCTTCAAGATCCGCCGCCAGCTGGAAGGGCCGATCCGTGAGGCGATCGCGTGAGCGCCGTGGAGCGCCAGCCCGCCGAACGGTTCGGGCTGCGCCAGGAAAAACGCCTCGGTGAGCTGTTGCTCGAAAGCCGGCTCCTGACTGCGGAACAGTTGGAGGCGGCTCTAGCCGAGCAAAAGCGGCAGCGGCGTCCACTGGGGCAGATCGTGCTCGCCCAGGGGTTGGTCGACGAAAAGGCTCTCGCCGGTGTGCTCAGCCGGCATTTCAACGTGCCGCAAGTCGATTTCAGCCGAACCCGGATCGACAAGGAGGCCCTCGCGCTGATCTCCGAGTCGTACGCCCGCGAACACATCATCCTGCCCCTTCGCGTGGACAAGGACGAGCTCGAACTCGCAACCGTTGACCCGGGTGACCTGGCACTGTTCGCCGAGTTGAAGGTACTGACCCGGAAGCGCATCAAGCCGGTGCTGGGTGTGCGATCGCAGATCGAGCAGGCGATCACGCAGGCTTACAAACTGCGAACCGGGGTCGACCGCAACGTCCGTTCCTTCGAGGAGACACGACGGCCCACCGTGGCATCCCGACGGCTGGCCGAGGTCAAGCAGGACGCGCCGGTGGTGCAGATCGTCGATCTGATCATCGCCCAGGGAGCGGAAGAGCGGGCTTCGGACATTCACATCGAGCCGCAGCAGGATCACCTGCGCGTGCGCTTTCGCATCGACGGCGTCCTCCACGATGCGACCCGGCTGCCGGCGACGCTGGCCGCCCCGATCGCCTCGCGCGTCAAGCTTCTGGCCAACCTCGACATCGTCGACCGGCGCCACAGCCAGGACGGACAGATTCAGACGACGGTCGACGGCCGGCCCCTCGATATCCGCGTGGGAACCATCGAGACCATCTGGGGCGAAAAGGTCGTGCTGCGCCTCCTGGAGCGGTCGCGTTCCATCCTTGGTCTCGACACGCTGGGCTTTTCGCGAGCGGCGCTCCTGACCTTCCGGGCGCTGGTCCGGTCGCCCTACGGCATGATCCTGGTCACCGGCCCGACCGGCAGCGGGAAGACGACCACGCTCTACGCGGCCCTCAACGAGCTCGATCGGATGGAACAGAACATCATGACCATCGAGGATCCGGTCGAGTACACCTTCCAGGGCGTGAATCAGATCCAGATCAACCGCCTGGCCGGGATCACGTTCGCGAATGGCCTTCGCGCCATCCTTCGTCAGGACCCGGACGCCATCCTCGTCGGCGAAATCCGGGACAAGGAGACAGCCGAGATCTCGGTACAGTCGGCGCTGACCGGGCACCTGGTGCTCTCCTCGCTGCACGCGACCGATGCCGTGGGGGCGATCTACCGGTTTCTGGAGATGGGCATCGAATCATTCATGGTGACCTCGGCGGTGACCGGCGTCCTGGCGCAGCGCCTGGTCCGACGCATCTGTCCGGAGTGCAGCGTGCTGTACGAGCCGCCGACGGAGGAGTTGGAGTTCTACCGCGCGATGGGTGGCCAGGGCCAGATCTTCCACCGCGGGAACGGCTGCGCCTTCTGCGCCCACACCGGCTTCCACGGCCGCATCGGCGTGTTCGAAGTCCTCCGCATGAGCGACAGCATCAAACGGGAGCTGGTACGCGATGCACCACCCGAGGCGTTGCGCGAGCGTGCCATCGCCGAGGGCCTGACCACGCTCCGCTCGGCGGGCCTGGCCAAGATCGACGAGGGCCTGACCACCATCGCCGAGGTGATGCGATCCGTGCACCTGAGCGAGGGTGACGATGCCTAGCTACGCGTACCGCGCCTATACGGAGGCCGGGCAGCGCCGCGACGGGCGGATCGACGCCGAGGGCACCTCGGCCGCCGAGCAGGCTCTGTGGCTGGAAGGCCTCAAGATCGTCGCACTCAACCCTGTACCGCCGAAGAAAACGATGGCGGATTACTTCCCGTCCCTTTATCAGATCTCCCGGGCGGACATCATTCTTTTCACCCGTCAGCTGGCGACCTTTGTCGGCGCCGGCGTGCCGATGAGCCGGGCACTGGGAACCATCGCGCAGGAAACGGCCTCACCCCTGTTCAAGCGGGTGATCCTGGCGGTGCTCGACGACCTCGAGCGCGGACAGAATCTTTCGGAGGCGCTGGCCAAGCACCAGAAGGTTTTCCCCGCTCTCTACATCGACCTGGTGCGCGTGGCGGAGCTCACCGGGAACCTCGAGGCGACCCTGACCGAGTTGGCGGGATATCTGCGGCGGGACCTGAACACCGCACGACGGGTTCAAGCCGCGATGATCTACCCCGCGGTCATCCTGGTGGTCGCGACTGGCGTTGTCATCATCCTGGTTTTCTTCGCACTGCCCGCCTTTGTTCGGATCTTCGCGGAGTTTCGGGTGGAGCTGCCGTTATCGACCCGGATCCTGATCGGCATTGTCAATTTCACCCGCCAGTGGGCGCTGGTCATCGGCGCCGTGGTCGTCGCGGTTGCGGGCGGCATTATCCTCGCGCTGAGAACCGCACGCGGGGTCTACGCCAAAGACCAGCTCTCCATCAAGGCGCCGATCCTGGGACCGATCGTTTTGTCGGCCGTGCTGAATCGTTTTGCCCGAACACTGGCCATGGTGTTGAAGGCCGGCGTGCCGTTGGGGCAGACCTTCGAGGCCGTCATCGCCAGCACCGGCAACAAGGTCTTCCAGCGAGGATTGACCACCGTGAAAGAGCAGATGACGAGCGGTGAGGGGTTTGCCGGACCGCTGGTCCGGACCCGCCTGTTTCCGCCCATGCTGACCCAGATGGTCCGGGTCGGCGAGGAGACAGGAACGCTGGACACCTACCTGGAGCAAGCCGCCGAGTTCTACGAAGAGGAGCTCGAGTATCGAATCCGTGCGATGACGTCCCTGATCGAGCCGGTGATGACGGTGGCGGTCGGCGTGGTCGTTGGCTTCATCGCGGTGTCGTTGATCTCGGCCATGTACGGCCTGGTGGGGGCGTTGAAATGAGGCGAAAGCGCGGCTTCAGCCTGATCGAAACCACGGTAGCGATCGCTCTTCTGGCCGTCATCGTCGTGACCGTCCTTGGCGGATTCTCGGCGACCACCCTGGCCGCCACCCGACATCAGCAGGAGACGACGCTCGACCGCATCACCCGCTCGGACGCGGAGTACATCAAGAGCCAGACCTACCTTGCCGCCGCCAATTACGCGCATCTCTCCCTGGGCGGCTATTCGTTCAGCACCCAGGTGCTGCACTACGACAAGAACTCGAACCCAACCTTCGCCGCCGGCAATCCAGACACGGGATTGCAGGAGATCATCCTCACGGTCAGCGGGCCCAACGGGATTCGGGAGCAACTCGATTTTCTCAAGGAGTTGCCATGAAGCGGCGGCAGCTCGGTTTCACCCTCGTCGAAGCCATGGTTGGCGTAACGATCCTGACGGTGCTTACCCTGGCGATGGCCGGCACCTTCCTCGTGGGCTACCGGGCCATCAACAACGAGGCCCGGGTGATCGCCGCCGATTCCGCGGTCAGCAACGCGAGCCTGTGGCTGACCCGCGACTTACAGAGCGAGACCGCCACGGTGGCCGGCACCATCCAGACCGGCACTCCGATGACCCTGACCTATGGTGTCCCCCCGGTCACCGTCGTCTACAGCGTCGACGGCAATGCCAACCTGATCCGCATGGCCAACGCCACCTCCCAGGTGGCTGCCCGCGGCATGACGCGGGTCATCGTCAGCTGGGCTGGTTGTTATGGCACCGTCAGCATCCTTCCATCGGCCACGGGCGCGTCGGCAGTGTTACTCAACGTCAGCAACCGTCCGGGAGGCTGCCTCTGATGTCCCGACGTCGCCCTGGTCAGCGTGGGCAGGCGCTCCTCATCGTGTTGGCATTTGTCGCCGCCTTCCTCCTCATCCTCTGGGCCGGCCTGACGCTAGCCAGCAGCGCCTTCCTGGGGTTGGGGACCGTTCGGGCGGACACTCGCTCCTCTTACGCGCTCGATGCCGGACTGGCCTACGCCATGCAAGTCATCGATGACAAGAATGGCAACGGCTGCAACGCCCCGAAGACCAGCACGCTGACCTTGAACTACCCGACGGGGACGATCACGGTCAACGTCGGCATTCAGAAGGGCAACCCCTGCCACGGAAACGGGGCGACCTGGAACGTGACCGTCACCGCGTCCGGCACCAGCCGCACCCTGACGGCACTGGTGACGCAAGTGGGCGCGTCGTCAGTCGTGAGCTGGGAAACCTTCCAGTGACCGCCCGGCTTGGACTTGATATCGGAGCCCGCGAGCTGAAGCTGCTGGAGGCCGACGGCCGGCGCCTCACCGGTCATGCCGAAGTCCTCCTCCCGGACGGCGCCCTCGTGGAGGGCATGCCCTCGCCGCTGCTGACCACTGCCGTCCGAAGCGCGCTCGAGGCGGGGGGCGTGCGCGCGACCCGTGCCCGGCTCGCCATCGCGGAGACCGGCACCGCGTTCCGCGATTTCCGATTGCCCGCACTTCGCCAGAGCGAGCTCAGCCGTGCTGTCGCGTTCGAAGGTCGCCGGCAGGTGCCGATGGCCGCCGCCGACGTCTATTTCGCCTGGCACGCGGTCCGCGATGCGAACGGCTACGCCGTGTACCTGGTGGCCGCGAGGCGAGAAATGATCGACGCCCTGGTCAGCGCCGTCAGCGCAGCCGGCCTGCAGGTCGAGCACATGGACTTGAAGCCGCTGGCCCTGGCACGCGGCATGGCCGTCTCCGACGGCCTTTTGCTGGAGTGGGGCGCAGCGGAGGCCACCCTGGTACTCATGGCGCAGGGTCGACCGCGGTTCTTTCGCACCTTCCTGCTCGACGCGCCGGCCGATGACATTGACGCTCAGCTTGACGAGCTGGCCCTGTCACTGAACGCGCTGGTCAAATTCATGCGGGGGACCGCCTCGGACGTTCCGATCACGCCGGCGACGCCACTCTTTCTCGGGGGGCGTTTCAGCTTCCTCCCCGACGGTCCCCAACGGGCCGAGGAGCGCTTCGAGTTCAGGGTTGTCCTGCCCGCGCCGCGGTTCAGCGTTTCCCCAGGGTTTCCCTGGCAAGCCCACCTTGCCGGGATTGGGCTGATCCGGCAGAACCAATGGGAGAACCGGCTCAGTCCGTCACAGGGAGGTGACATCCGTGTCGCGGCCTGAGCAACCCCCTCACGTCACCGTCGACTTCGCGCCGCCACGGCGGCCGGGGCGCACCCGGCCGCTGGTGGCACTCGTGGTCATCGTGCTGAGCCTGGGGGCTGTGTCGGTCGCCGTTTCCCAACTGCTACTGCGCTGAGCAAACTTTCACGAATCTCGCAAGAAAGCGACTCTAATCTCGACAGAGACTAAGGAGGTAATACGACGAACATGCTGCTCTCCATACTCAAAGATTCGCGTCGCCGCTCGCATCGCGGGCAGGAAGGCTTCACCCTTGTCGAGCTGCTGGTGGTCATCGCGATCCTCGGCATCCTGGCGGCGATTGTTCTCTTCAACATCTCGGGTGTCAACGCCAACGCGGCCTGCAACGGGATGAAGACCGACGGCGCCACGATTCAGGGCGCCGCCGACCTGTACTGGAATACCTACGGTGTCTACCCAGTCGGCACCGTCACGCCGGCCAGCTTGCCGGGCGCCAGCGATGTCGCCACCCCGGCCGCCGGTACGACCATCAACCAGGCTGAACTGCTGATGGCCAACCTGCTGCACAGCTCGACCAATAACTGGAACGCCGCGGCTCCGATCCCGACCGGTACCGAGCTGTTCACCTACAAGGCGGCGCCGCCCCAGGGCACCGTGCACGGCACGATCCAGGGCAACGCCACCTGCATCTACAACTAGTCCGCTGATTCATTCAAGAGTTCGGCCGGCCTCCGGGCCGGCCGAATCGTTTTCTGAGGAACATCCATCTCGCTTGCGGGCCCAGCGCCGGGGCTACACTGGGCGGGTTCTGCACATCAGCGATCGCCGTGAGGAATCCGCGATCGAACCAGGCACGGTGACGCCATGGCAATGAAAGACATGGACGCTGCGCTGCAGCTGGTCGCCAGGAATGACCGCCAGGCCCATTTCGTAGGGAAACGGTCGACCGAAATGGTGGCGCATGCCGAATCGGCACTCGGGATCAGGTTTCCACCAACGTACAGGAAATTTCTAACGGAACTGGGCGCCGGGGATATTGCCGGAGAAGAATTTTACGGCGTTACCACCAACACGTTCGTTAGCTCCTCTGTTCCCAACGGAATTTGGCTCACGCTCGAGGAGCGAAAAGGTGGATTGCCATCTCCGCTTGTCATTGTGTATGCCACCGGCGATGGAACATGGTTCGCGCTGGATACGTCGGAGGTTGACAGCCAGGGCGAATCCCCAGTGGTTTCGTGGACTCCAGGTTCATCGATGTCAAACCGGCGCCTGGTGCGGGTAGCCGACGACTTTGGACAGTTTTTTCTGCATACCATCCGCGAGGCATTGTCCGGACTCGATCGTACAGTCAGCTGAACGTGTGGCGGTGGGACCGCGAGGGCTAGGCGATTTTGGCTTCTTCGCCCTGGGTGCCAGCAATTCGCTGCGGCAACGACGACGTGGCGAAGGCGGCAGTCAGCCGCGGGTCCCACTGCGCGCCGGAACCGGCGGCCAGGATCTCGAGCGCCCTGGCGACGGTATGTCGCGGCCGGTAGGGACGGTCGGTGATCATCGCGTGGAAGGCGTCGGCGACGGCGACGATGCGGGCCATCATCGGGATCGCCGGCCCCTGGAGCTTATCGGGGTAGCCAGTGCCGTCCCAGCGCTCGTGGTGATGCCGGATGGCCGGTGCCAGCACCGAGGCCGGGCGGAACGGGCCGGCGATTTCCGCGCCCAGGATGGTGTGCTGCTTGATCTGCGCAAACTCCTCGGGTGTCAGGCTGCCCTGCTTGTTCAGGAGTTCCTCGGAAAGCCCGATCTGGCCGATGTCATGCAGCAGACCGGCGTGGTATGCGACCTCCTGGTCCTCGGCGTCGAGGCCGATCAGGCGCGCTAGCGCCTGGGCCGTGAGCGCGACGCTGTCGTCGAAGGGCGTCTTGGACTCGGTCGGGTTCTCCCGCTTCACCAACTCCCGCAGGCTCTCCTGCGTACTGCGAAGGTCGCGCCGCAGTTCCTTGAGTCGGAGGAGCGCGCGCACCCGCACCTGTAGGTCGCGCATCGGGATCGGCTTCACGATCAGGTCATCGCCGCCCGCTTCCACCATCTTCGAGCGCTCTGGCCGCGGGTCGAACCCGGTCATCATCAGCACCGGGATCTCGGCGGTGGCGGGGTCGGCCTTCAGGCGCTTGCAGGCGTCGTGGCCATTCATGACCGGCATCTCGACGTCCATCAAGATCAGGTCCGGCTTCAGGCGCCGGGCCGCGCGGACGGCCTCCTCACCGTTGGTGGCGGCTTCCGTCCAGAAGCCGAGCGTGGAGAGCTGTCCACAGAGCAGGTCACGGTTCGCCCCGCTGTCATCCGTGACCAGGATGGTCCGGCGTTCCGGCATCGGTCCGGAGGGCGGGGCATCCACGGCTATAAGACGTAGGAAGAACGACCTTCCTTCGTTGCAGGGTGCAGTGAAGCGTCGCGTCACACAACCATCTGTGCCGCTCGCCATGAAGCTACCTCGGCTGCTCTCCGTGGAGGAGGTCGCGGCTGCCATTCGCCGGCACCCGGAGGTGGTTCGGCGTCAGGCGCGGAGCGGACGACTGCCGGGCGAGAAGATCGGCCGCGTGTGGTTCTTTCGCCCGGAGCGGCTGGCCGAGGCCGGGTTTACCCAGTTCCTGTCTACCGTGACGCCGAGCGAAGCTCCCACCATACCGGCCACGGATCCGCCGACGGAGAGCCTGGTCCGAGCCCTGGGGGAGGCCGGCCTCGAGGCACTCCGGCGACCCGAGCAGAACGCCATTTTCGCCGTGGTCGGCCGGCGTCTGGCAGAAGCCGGATTCTCGACGTTCGTCTTATTGCTTGCGGACGGCAACGGACTGCGCTGTGCATTTCGGCAGGTCGCAGAGCCTGACACCGATTTTGAAAAGGTGGCCGGGCAGTCAGCCGTCGGCACGATCATTCCCTTCGACCGGGCTCCTATCCTCCACAGTGTCTGCACCACGCTCCGGCCGCACTACATCGCTGACGCCGACGAGCTTGTCGGGCGGATGGCCGTCGCCATTCCAATCGTCGCCGCCAACGCCCGCCGCGTAAGCGAGCTGCTCCACATGAGCACCATGATCGCCGCCCCCCTGGTGGTTGGCGACAAGGCGATCGGCGCCATCGTGGTCGTCGGCTCTCGATTGCGTCAGGCTGACCTGCCGGCCGTCATGGCCTTCGCCAACCAGACAGCGGCGGCGCTCGAGACCGCACGCCTGCTCGACGAGTCGCGCCAGGCGGAGGAGGCCGCCGTGTTGGCGCTTGCCGGCGCCATCGAGCTCCGGGAGGCGCTGCATAGCCGGGCCGGTGAACACGCTGAACTAGCCGAGCGGTTCGCCCAGCACATCGGGCTCGACCCGGCGAGCCAGCGACGAGTGCGCTACGCGGCGCTGGTGCAGGACCTGGGCAAGTTGAGCTTGCCGGACAGCATCCTCAAGAAGCGGGGCCGCCTGGACCCCGAGGAGCGGGCCTTGATGATGACCCACCCGGGCGTCGCGGCGGACCTGCTGGGACGATTCGCTCCGCTCGCCGGCCTGGCGCCGTTGGTGCGGGCCCACCATGAGTGGTTCAACGGTGAAGGGTACCCGGATGGGCTCAAGGGGGAGGCGATTTCGGTCGAGGCCCGGATCATCTCGATCATCAATGCCTTCTTCAACGTCAGCTTCGATCTCCCGATCAAAACGGAAACCATGGTGGACGACGGCTTGGGGGAGCTCACCCGATTTGCGGGGATCACCCTCGACCCGGAGCTCACCGAATCCTTCACGACGATGTGTCGCGAGGCGGCGTCCGGCAAGGCGCCCTGGTATCAGCGGATGCTCGACTCCCTTTTTGGCTCCAAACCGCCCGGCGTTCCGGCCGGCCCGAGAGACATCCTCAGCGTCGCCGATTCCCGCGAGCTCCGCATCATCTATCGCATCGCGCAAGAGACCAACGCGGTGCTCGACCTCGGTACCTTGCTGACCCGCATCGTAAATATCATCCGCGACGTGATGGGCTATTACATGGTGTCGATCCTCTTGCCCGGAGATAAGGCGAATGAGCTGCGCGTCGGGGCGCACAGCGGCTATTCGATCGACATCACCGGGCTGACGATTCCCACCGGGCAGGGGATCACGGGGTGGGTCTTTACCCATGGCGCGCCCCAGATCATCCCGGACGTGAAGGCCGAGCCGCGATACATCGGACTCGATGAGGAAGTTCACTCGGAACTCGCCTTTCCACTGATCAGCCGTGGTCGCGTGGTCGGCGTGCTCAACGCCGAGAGCCAGCACGCCGACGCCTTCTCCGAGGCAGATGTCGCGTTGATGTCGGCGGTGGGGTCACAGCTCGCGTCGTACCTCGAGGTGGCGCAGCTACACGACACGCTGAAGCGCGAAGCGAGTCACGATCCGCTGACGCGCCTCAATAATCGACGCCTCTTCCTGGAACGGATCCAGCAGGAAGTGATTCGCGCCGGTGAGGCGGGTGAGAGCTTTTCCATCCTCTTCCTCGACGTGAACGAGCTCAAGCGGATCAATGACACCTATGGCCACCTGGCGGGGGACGCTCTCCTTCGCGAGGTATCCAATGCCCTGGTGGATGCGGTTCGCGGCGAGGACGTTGTGGCGCGCTACGGCGGCGATGAGTTCGTGGTCCTCCTGCCGGCCACACCGGCCCCCGCGGCCGCCATTGTCGCGCAGCGGATCTCGGATGGCATCGCACGGCACCGGTTCATGGCCGGCCGCGAGCTGCTGCAGATCCCGGGCGTCAGTCTCGGGGTCGCCACGTTTCCCCGCGACGGGGTTAGCGCCGAAGAGCTGCTGGCCTCGGCGGACGCCACGCTCTACCGGGAGAAGCGAAAGGCCGGTTAGGCCTACCCGAAGACCTGCTGCAGCTCGTAGAGCTCGCGCGGGACCTTTTGAGTCTTGGCGATCACGTCGCGAAGCGGGACCACGGCGATCTGCCCATCCTGACGAATCGGGATCACCCCCGCCTTCTTGTCGGCCAACAGGTCGGTGGCCGCCACGCCCAGGCGCGTGGCCCAGATGCGATCGACAGGCGACGGCGACCCGCCACGCTGCAGGTGCCCGAGCACGGTCACCCTCGTCTCGAAGCCCGTCGCCTCCTCGATCCGGTTGCTCAGCGCGTCGCCCACCCCCTGTTTCGCCAGCCGAACGTGTCCGAACGCGTCGCGCTTCTCCGCGCTGGCCGCCACCGCCATCGCCGGCTCGAGCGCGCCCATCCGTACCCCCTCCGCCACCACGATGATGCTGAAGTCCTTCCCCTCGGCGCGCCGCCGGTGCAGATGAGCGACCACGGCCTCGAGCTTCGTCTCGAACTCCGGAATGATGATCATGTCCGCGCCGCCCGCCAGCCCACCGACCATCGCCACCCAGCCGGTGTCCCGTCCCATCACCTCAACCACCATGACCCGGTGATGGGCGGAGGCGGTAGTGTGGAGCCGATCGAGTGCCTCGACCACGACGCCATCTGCGGTATCGAAGCCGATGCAGAACTGGGTCACTGATAGGTCGTTGTCGATCGTCTTCGGCACTCCGACGACCGGAAAGCCGGC
>VBEW01000246.1 GCA_005889225.1 Chloroflexota bacterium
CTTCGGGCAACAGTGAGTCCCCACCCTGGAGCGCCATCGGCGAACGATCCGGGTTCTGATCGCGGGCCAGGCCGTGACCAGTAAAGTGCCAGCAGTCGTATTCGCCCGACGCAAGAGCTTCCGTCACGGCAGCGGAGGTTGCCGGTACTCGTGTCACCTTGCGTCCGTCCCCTTGCAGCGAGAGCATGTAGTCGCGCTCGTCTGCTGCTTTGGGAAGTTTCGTATCATCCGGCACCACAACCGCGACGTTTTTCATCGTGAGTGGTTTCTGAAAGTTCAGTCCCGGTACCCAGCGCGTCACTTCGTACGCCTCGCAGAGAAACGATCCTTCGACGATCCGGCCATTTTCGGCTCCGCATAACTTGAAGATCTCCCACGGAATCCAGGGCTCATCCGACTGGATGATCACCGACTTGATGCTGGCCCGAAGCGCCCACAGCTGCTCCTGGAGATTCTTCGGGAAGATGGTCTGAAAGAGGTACGCCCCACGCCCCGCCAGCTTTCGAGCGACGGTTGCNNCTTAGTGGGATCCACTTTGAGCTCCAGTGGGCCGTACTGCTTTAGGTTGAGGCCCATCGACGGGACCGTGAGCCGGATGAAGTACTCATAGGCACCGGCGTTGGGATTCTCTTCGATCAGCAGAGATAAATCCGGAGTCTGGACGGCGATTGGAGCCAGGGTCTCATTTTCCTTCCGGCTTGCGGCTGCCGTCGCAGCGTCGGCTGCGGTTGGCTCGATGACCAGCGGCGCGAGGTCGAGGGCGCCAAGCGCCTGGCCTCGATGGAAAGCGAGAACGCGAACCTGGGCAGCTCCTAGCTCGACCGCGCGCAGCTTGAACTGGAAGGGAAGGCTGTCCCCGGCCGCAACGGCCAGGCTTCCTTGTGGGTCTCCTTCAACGACGAGGCCGCGGCGCGGTTGAACGAGAAGGTCGATAACGGTTCCGACCGGAAGGGAAATCGGAAGACCGCCGGCGACTTCAGCCGCCGTCAGGGAAACCAGCAACGATGCGACGGTGTCCTTAACGATGCGTTGCGGCAACTCTGCCGTCAGGGTGCGTTCCGTGGTGTCGGCAGCAGCCACGGCGGTGGCAGCGCGAGCAGCTGCGGCTTCTCGACCGCCGCCTCCGTTCCCGGTCGCCGGAGCGAAACCAGGTTCACCGGCCGGTGCAGCGCGCTTCGCCAACGTCTCGGAACGCTGCCATTCCGGGCGGGCCTCGAGGAAACCGACGACTCGCCCGCCGGCATGGACCACTGACGGTCCCGGCGCGTACCGGGCAGCAATGATATTGATGAGCGGAGTCGCCCTATCCTCCCGGAGGTCGAGCGCGCTCCACAGTTTGAGAGTTCCTAATTTGCTGTCAATCTCCCTTCTTATCGCGGCGACGGGATAGAGGTAGTAATAGTCAGTGCCGCCTCGATGGACGATCGCGTGGGTGGGCTTGAGTCGTTCGAGCAGGTGGCGACCCTTGTCAACGTCCCAGTCCGCTTGCAACAACGCGAAGGACGTCTGAACGCGGTCGGGAAATCTCCCCACGTGCCCCCTCCTGCGAACGACTATCTGCCGGCCCCTCGGCATTGTCAAGCTCGGGCTCAGCACTCCGCTACTCGGCTGCGGATAGGCTGGGGCCGACCTTTGCCCGAAAGCTTGGCCGGCCGACCGGCGACACCTGCCGCCGGCGGTGCGACGCTGATGCGATGGGGCTAGGGTCCTCCAGACGCCTGGCGCTGCCGGCGACCGAGCGCCAAACCGCCGCCCGGAAGCCCAGACACCCCGCTGCCTCGCCGCCTGAGCTGCTCTTTGATCCCGGAAGGTTGCTCGTCCTGCAAGCGTCCGCCGGCAACGCCGCGGTCGCCGAGCTCATCCAGCGAGCGCCGGCCGCGCCACCGGTTACGGCACATCCCGCGACGGCCGCTCCGACAGCGCCGCTTCAGACCGGGCCGGAGCTCCTGGCTGACGTTGCGCAGGCGCTGACCGACCGGTATACGGCACTGACCGCGGCCACCGCTCACACGACCTCCGCCGCGGCGGACACCGGCACGGCTACCGACGCGGGTGCGCCTGGTGGCGCGCCACGCGCGTTGGGAATCAGCAAGCATGTCGTCGTGGGAGGCCCGGCGGGCGTCGCGACCTCCTGGCCCAAGGTCGAAAAACAGATCCTCAAGCCGGCGGCCGGGCGCGCACCGATGGATGTGTTGGCCTTGCTGTATACCTCGGCCGGCGTGCACAGCCTCGCCGCCCTGACGAAGGCAGATCGCAGCGAGCTCGCGGCCGGCCTCAATTCCCTACTCATCAGCTGGGCAAGCGACGCGCATCTGACCGGAACCCACGCGGACGTCGACGTCCTCGCCACCGATATCGCCGACAGTTTCCACGCGAGTTACGTAGCGGCCGCGGCGGGCAAGGCATCGGCGCCGAAGCATGTGGCCATTCCCGCAGAGGCTGGTGTTCCGCCTGCGCTCTGGTTCAAGCAACACTGGCCCGGTATTGAGAAACAGATTCGTAAGCCCGTGGTGGCGGCCTCGAGTACCGACCCACTGCTTCATGTGCTCTTCACGGGCACCGTGGCGGAGCAGTTGCTCCTGGTCGCCCCGGCCGATCGGGAAGCGCTGAAGGCGAAAGTGTTCGACAACCTCGTGCGCTATGCGACCGACGACACCCAAACAGCGGAAACGGTCGAAAACGAGTGGCGTCAGCTAACCTCCCGGGTACAGAGCAACATCGAGAATGGCCGGGCCGGCTACGTTTCGGTGAGGGGTGCGCTGCTGAAAGAGTTCGGCAGCTTCGAGGACGCCAACGCCTACTACGACCAGCTTGTGACCGCACAGTTCGCCGGGAAGACGTTCGGGACGCTGGTGCACCCCATCATGCAAAGCCGGCTGGCTGCGGCGACGGCCAAGCTTGCGGCTATCGACCCGACCATGAGCGCGGCGGCCGGCATCACCGCCTACGGCTTCAGTATCCGTGAGAACCGAAATAACGTCACCCAACTGAGCGACCATTCCTTCGGGTTCGCCATCGACATCGACGCCGAGATGAATCCCAACATCCCCGGGAAGGTGGCGAAGCCGCTCTATCCGCTCGTCAAAGCGATGACCGGCACGGACGTATTCGTCGACACGAAGGGTGGCAAGGGCGCGGGGAACAACTTCATGCTGGGCCTGACGGCAGCTCAGGCGCAAGTCGAGGCAGAGCGCTTGCGGGGGGCGAGCGACGCGTTCAAGCACGCCTTCAAAGACGAAGCCAGTGTCAAGAAGGCGATGGCAGACTATGCCAGCGGCTATGCGACATCGCACAACTTCGCCCTGCCTGGGGTCGCGTCCGGCGACGATCTCTTCGCGAAGGCCAAAGCTGCTGCCAACAACACCGCCAGCGTCCCGGCTCTGACGAAATCGATCTTCATCGAGCAGGGGCCATTGCCTGCGGGAGCGATCGGGCCGAAGCCGGCTGACCAGCAGGCGGTGGCTGGGGTGCTGATCTCGATCTACGTCCGGTGGATCGAGTCCAAAAGCGCCACAAAGGAAGCGATCGCAAAGTCAGCTGGCCAGATCGCGCACTTCGGGTTCCTGAACCTGGACCCGAAGCTGATCGCCGCCCTCAGTGGCTCAGACGGTGGCGGGCTCCAGTGG
>VBEW01000125.1 GCA_005889225.1 Chloroflexota bacterium
GATGCCGCCGGTGTCCGCCGGTGCATCGATGTCGCCGGCATGGGATTCTGTTTCGCGCCAACCTTCCATCCCGCGATGCGACACGCCGGTCCTGCCAGAAGGGAGCTCGGCGTGCGCACGATCTTCAACGTGCTGGGGCCGCTGGCCAACCCCGGACGGGTTCGCAAGCAGGCGCTGGGGGTGGGGGCGCCCGCGCTGGCCCCGCTGATGATCCGCGTGCTCGGGGACCTCGGCCACGAGCGCGCCCTGGTGTTCTATGGCGAAGACGGCCTCGACGAGCTCACCACAACCGGTCCGTCACGCGTCTTTCAGTTGAGGGACGGCACGGTGGAAGACTTTGAGCTCGACCCCCGGGATCTTGGCATCCCGCGCGCCGGCGCCGATGCGTTGAAGGGTGGCACGCCGCCGGAGAACGCGGCCATGCTGATCCAGGTGCTGAAGGGTGAGACCGGGCCTCGCCGCGACGTGGTTCTCCTGAATGCGGCAGCGGCGGTCCTGGCCGCCGGTCGAGCCGACGATTGGCCCCGGGCCCTGGAGGTCGCCCGGGAGTCCCTCGACAGCGGCCGCGCCCGGCAGGTGCTGGACCGTCTGGTCGAGACCTCAAAGGCTCCTTCCCCCGCTGGCGGAGGTGGCTCAAAGACTCCCTCCCCCTCTGGGGGAGGGCAGGGTGGGGGCTCTTAGCCCGACGCCAGACCGGCGATGCCGCCGGCGAGTAAAACGAGGCAGACCAGCCCGACGAATCCCCAGGTCGCCCAGTAGGTGAGGCGAGATAAGCGGCGGACGCGGCGGAGGCGGCGCATCTTGCCCAGCGCCACGCTCAGCGCAGTCTCCTCGGTCAGCACTATGTAGTGGTATCGGCGACGGCCTCCAAAACTTTCTTCCCCGGGCTCCCGATATGCTGAGGCGATGCCGTTTCGGATCGCGGTCATCCCCGGCGATGGCATCGGCCCCGAGGTCATCGCCCAGGGAATCCGCGTCCTTGAAGGGGTCATTCAGCACTCCGGCTCCCGGCTGGTGTTCGAGACCTATGACCTGGGCGCGGAGCGCTACCTGCGAACCGGCGAGATCATTCCCGACACGGTTTTTGCCGAGCTCCAGTCGGCCGATGCGATCTATCTGGGCGCCGTCGGAGACCCTCGAGTCAAAGATCCGCAATATGCCGCCCGTCTTCTCCTTCGCCTGCGGTTCGAGCTGGACCTCTGGGTCAACCTGCGGCCCTCGCGTCTTCTGGCGCCCGGGCTCACCCCCTTACGCGATGCCTCGTCCATCGATCTGGTCGTGGTTCGGGAAAACACCGAAGGAGCCTATGTGGGCATCGGCGGCGAGTTCAAGCGCGGAACCCCGGACGAGATCGCGATCCAGGAGGACGTCAACACGCGCAAAGGCGTGGAGCGTATCCAGCGACACGCGTTCGAGCTCGCCCTTAAACGACGGCGGGCCGGGCATCGCGGTCGGGTCACCATGGTCGACAAGAGCAATGCGCTCTATCACGCGCACGGTCTCTGGCAGCGGGTCTTCGCCCTGGAGCGGCAGCGTGCTCCCGAGGTCGACGCGGAGCATCTCTTCGTCGACGCAGCCGCCATGCAGCTGGTTAAGGATCCGGCACGGTTCGACGTCGTCGTCACGTCCAACATGTTCGGCGACATCCTGAGCGATCTCGCGTCGGAGCTCGTTGGCGGCCTCGGCCAGGCGCCTTCGGCCAACATCAATCCGGATACCCGGCGCGGGCTGTTCGAGCCCGTGCACGGATCGGCGCCCAAGCACGCCGGCAAAGGGATCGCGAACCCGGTCGGGGCGATCCTCGCCGGCGCCATGATGTTGCGTCACCTTGGGGACGATGCGGGCGCGAACCAGATCGAGGGGGCCGTCATGGCCTCCGCACGCGAGCGCCGGACGACGAAGGATCTGGGCGGCGACCTGACCACGACTGCGGCGGCCGATGCCGTGCTGGAGCGACTTGAGAGAATCGAATCATCGAGCGCCTTGTGAACACGATCCAGCCGGCGCGCCGCAAGCGTGGTGCCGCGCTGCCTGCCAACCCGGCGACGGCGGTCGCTTCACTTGCTGCCGACGGCCATCTCGTCCGGGGCCGTGCCCTGATCTTCTGGGATCCGAAGGTCCCCGGAAAGAAGCTCGACGCCATCGACACGGATCAGATCACGCCGGCCGACGACTGCGTCTCGGAAAGTTTGGAGCGGCTCGACGAGCGCTGGAAGCTGGGCGCCTTCCGTTATCTCATGCCCGGCTTCCGGGAGCGCGTCCACGGCGGCGAGACGTTCCTGATTGCCGGCGAGCGTTTTGGCATCGGCTCATCGCGCGAGATGAGCCCCGCCGGGCTGAAGGCGGTCGCGGAAGAGGCGGGACTGGAGATGGTGATCGTGTGCGGCGAGGGCATCGGTGATATCTTCCGGCGCAACGCACTTAACCTCGGCCTGCACGTGGTGCAGAGCCGGGCCGCATCGGAGGACGCACAGGAAGGAGACGTGTTGGCCTTCGATCCGTCGACGCGTCAGCTGACAAACGAGACCCGCAAAAAGAGCTATCAGCCCGTGCCGCTGACCCCGAAAGAAGAAGAGATCCGACGGTCCGGCGGCATCATCTCGGTCGGGCGGCGCGAGTTCGCCGAGTCGGTCGAGCGCCCGCCACGGGTCGAGTGGCCCGATCGGGATACGGCCAGCGGGCTCAGCAGCACCGAGCAGGTCATCTGGGCCCACCGGGTCGACAAGGACGCCGACGTGCGGCCGGGCGGGACTCTCCGGGTCTGGTGCGATCTGCTACCCGCATCTGATGGGACGGCGCCGTTTTCCATCCACACCTTCAACCAGATTACGGGTGGCGACGCGATCTTTCCCCGGCAGGCCGCGATCGCCAATGACCACTTCGTGTTCTCCGGGCGCAATGCCGATGACCGGCAAACCTCAATCGGACGAGAGTTCGCGCAACTGCACGGCATTGGCAAGCCGTACTACGCGACACCGGGCGACGGGATCTTTCACTTTTATTTTCCCGAGCAGGGCCTGGTCGTGCCTGGCGCGTTCATCCCCGGCGCCGATTCCCACAGCCGCGCCTACGGCGCCTACGGAGCGGTCGGTATCGGGGTCGGGAGCACCCAGCTTGGCTTTGGCTGGTCGACGGGATACATCTATGTCACGCCGGCAAAGCGTCGGCGCGTGGTGTTCACCGGCGAGTTACGGCCGTGGGTCAGCGGGAAAGACGTCGTCCTGGCGTTGCTCCGCCGCTGGGGGAAGTCGCAGGCCCAGGGCATGAGCGTTGAATTCGTCGATGCGGCGGCGCAGCTGCCGATCCCGTACCGCAACACGATCGCGAACATGATGGCCGAAGCTGAGGCGCAGAACGGGATCTTCGCGCCGGATGACGTCACTCTCGACTGGTATCGCCGCAAGGGCATCGATGACCTGCCGTATCCGGCCTTTGCGCCCGGCGACCGGGTTGCCTGGGACATCGATGAATCGCTGGATCTATCCGAGCTGGTGCCGTTCATCGCCAAGCCTTTTGCTCCAGGAAATGCGTTCCCCGCCGACGAGGTCGCCGGCGAAAAACTTGCCTTCGACAAGGCGCTGATCGGCTCATGTACCAACGGCGGTTACGACGACCTGCTCGAGGCGGCGCTCGTGATCCGGGCTGGTCGGGAGCGTGGCTACGAGAAAGCGCCGAAAACGTTTGTCGTCTTCCCGGGTTCCGGTGGCGTCAAGCGCGACATCGAAAATCCGGAGCCGCGGCTCGGCGGCGAGTCGATCGCGTCAGTGCTGCGGTCCGTCGGGGCGGAGATCCGCGAGTCATGGTGTGGGCCCTGTTTCGGTCAGGGGCCGGATGCGCTCAAGAAGGGCGAGATCGCGATCACATCGTTCAATCGCAACTGGCAGAACCGGATGGGCGTGGGCGGTCTCGGATACCTGGCCAGCCCCGCCGTGGTGGCGTCATCGGCGCTGCTCGGCTACATGGGCGGCCCCAGTCAGCTCGGGATCACCTGGGATCCCGAGCGCTTCGACGTTTCGATCTGAGCCAGGCGACCGTCAAGTTGGTGATCGATGGCCGTGATGGATAGCCGCTTCGAGTATGTCGCGCGGATGCACCGAGTTGTGGAGCATATCGATCGCCATCTCGATGAACCGCTCGACCTGGAAACGCTGGCCGGGGTGGCGAATTTCTCGTCCTTTCACTTTCATCGCCTCTTCTCGGCATGGATGGGGGAGACGCTCGGCGAATACCTCCGACGTCGGCGACTGGAAATCGGCGCCCAACGATTGGCCACCCAACCACGGATTCCAGTGCTGCGGGTGGCGCTGTCGGTTGGCTTTGGATCGAGTGAGGCCTTCGCGCGCGCCTTCAAGGCGAGGTTCGGGTCAACCCCATCGTCCTGGCGGCTGGCCAAACGTCGCAATCGAAATCAGCTGGATCGCAAGCCGGGTCAGGCTTTCACAGCCGATGGACGCCATGATGAAGTCTCAGGAATCCATTCACGGGAGGCTTCCATGGACGTCAAGCTCATCGACCGGCAACCCGCCGCCGTCGCCTATCTTCGCCACGTGGGCCCGTACGGGCCGCCCATATCGCAGTTCTGGGAAGCGACCGTCTACCCGTGGCTGCAAACGAATAACCTGATGGGCCGTCCGCTATACGGAATCAGCCACGATGACCCGGGCATCACTGCGCCGGAGAAATGCCGCTACGACGCCGCCGTGGAGGTCGAGCCGGAGTTTGTCGGCGCGGGTCATTACCTGAAGACGACCATTCCCGGCGGCAAGTACGCCGCAGCCGGCTTTCGAGGAACCGCGGCCGAAATTGGTGATGCCTGGATGGACCTGATGCGGAATTGGCTGCCGGGGAGTGGTTTGCAGCTCGACTCACGGCCGTTGTTCGAGTACTATCCGCCGGATTTCACGGTTGATCCCAAGACCGGGGCTTTTGAGTGCGAAATATGTATTCCGGTCACGAAGTTGTGAGCGGGCGCCTAGGCATGAGCGGTTCGTGGCGACGCCTGCTCGATGATGTGCAGAACCTCAGCCTCTGAGAGCAGGCCGTCGCTGCGTTTGGCCGCGTCGATTACGGCTCTGACGAGCTCAGGATGGGGCGCGATTCCGCGCTGTTCCAGCCAGAAAACGACGTTGGATTCACCGCTCATCGGACCGATCTCGATGACCTGCTCGCAGCCAAAGAGCTCGGCCGGGACGCCCGAATAGACGCGATTTGCGAGCCAGTTATCCCCTTTGCGCTTCGCCTTGATGACGGCGGCGGCATGCACGCCGGTCGCCGTGCGAAAGGCATCCCTGCCAAGGACGGGATAGTTTGCCGGTATCGCCATCCCGGTGCCTTCGGCGATGACGTCGCCCATCTCGCGTAGCTTGCTGAGGTCGGTGTCGATCCAACCCAGCAGGCGGAAGTTGACGAGCAAGAGATCCAGGTGCGTGTTGCCGACCCGCTCCCCAAGGCCGAGCGCACAGCCGTGGATGCGGTCGGCGCCGGCGACCGCCGCCACGATGGCGTTGATCAACCCGAAGCCCCGGTCGCTGTGCCCGTGCCAGTCGAGGCCGATGTCGGGCTTCATCCCGTCGAGCATCTGCCGGACGTAACCCACCACCGCGCGCGCGCCGTCCGGGGTGGAGTGACCGACGGTGTCGCAGACCGCGACGCGCTGCGCTCCCTCCTCGATGGCGGTGCCGAAAAGCCGGCGAAGCGTCTCCGGCTGCGCTCGGGTCGTGTCTTCCGTGACGTACATCACCGGCAGCTGGTTCTGGCGGGCGAAGCGGACGGCGTTGCGCGTGTTGTCGATCATCTGCTCGATGGTCCATCCCTCGGCGTACTGCCGGATCGGGCTGGAGCCGATGAAGGCCGCAACCTCGATCGGAATGCCGACCCGCTGCGAAATCTCCACCACCGGACGAATGTCCACCTCGAGCGTACGAGCCGCGCACAACGGTTTGATGTGAAGGCGTTGGTCGCGGATCTCTTCGGCGAGGCGTTCGACGTCGGCCATTGCGCGCGGACCCGAGCCAGGCAGTCCGAGGTCCAGTGACGCGACCCCAAGCTCGTCGGCGAGATGCATGAAGCGCAGCTTGTGATCGATGTCAGGGTCGCGGACGGAAGGCCCCTGGATTCCATCACGAAGGGTCTCATCGTGGATCGCGACCGGGCGAAGCGGCCTGTCCGGCACCTCGACCGTGTTCCAGTCGTAGATCAGCTGCTCCGGTTCAGGCACGGCTGGTCTCCAGCTCGCCGACCAGCGCGGTCAGAAATTCGGTCGCCAGGGCCCCGTCGACGATCCGGTGGTCGACCGAGATCGAGATCCAGGCGCCGCTGCGGGCGACCACCTTGCCGTCGATCACCATCGGGCGCGGCTTGATGGCGCCGAATGCCCCGACGCAGCATTCGGTCGGACTGATGATAGGGGTCCCGGTTTCCACCGGTCCGCTGGCCCCGACATTCGTGATGGTGATGGTGCCGCCGCTCATCTCGACGGGTTTCAGCGTGCCGGCGCGGGCCCCCTCGATGAGCCGGGCGGCCTGATCCGCGATCGCCATCAGATCGAGCCGTTCCGCGCCACGCAGCACCGGCACCAGCAACCCCTGGCTGGTGTTGACGGCGATCCCGACATTGATCGGCTGCTTCACGACGATCTCGTCGTGCGCTTCATCCCAGGAGCTATTCATCAACGGGAAGGCGCGAACCGCTTTGACCAGCGCGAGGATGAAGTAGGGAAGAGGGGTCATCGATCGGCCGCTCTGCTTTTGCCGCTCGCGCGCGGCCAGGAGCTTCGTGGCATCGAAGACCGCAAATTCGGTGAACTGGGGAATCGTGGTGACCGAGCGCACCATCTGGCGGGCGATCGCTTTGCGGATGCCGACGACACTGATGCGGCGCTCGCCGTCCGTTGTGCTGGCGGCCGCCGCAGCGCTCGTCGCAGCTACTGGCGAGGCGGCCCCCTCCACGTCGGCGCGCGTGATCCGGCCACCCGGTCCGGAGCCGGTCAGCGCCGCGAGATCGACGCCTCTTTCTTTCGCCAGCTGACGCACGAAGGGGGCGGCCCGGACGTCGCTGCCCATCTGCGGCGTCGACGGCGCCACGCGTGCCCGGCGTCGAATGCCGGCCGGGGGCCCGGCTCCAGGTCCGTAGCCGACGAGCGTGCTCGGCGTTGCCTCGACGCTTTCCGCGGGCAGCGGCTCAACCGGGGCCGGCGCGCCCTGCGCCGCGATGGTGACCAGCGCCGATCCGACGGCGACGGATTCGCCCGGACGGGCATGGAGTTTCTGAATCGTGCCCGCCCACGGCGAGGGAATGACGACGACCGCCTTCGCCGTCTCGACATCACACAATGGCTCGTTCACCTCGACCTGGCCGCCTTCCTCGACCCGCCAGGTCACCAACTGTGCCTCGGTCAAGCCTTCACCGAGGTCCGGGAGGCGGAAGGTCTGCTCAGCCATAGGCGAGGGCGATGTCGACGGCTTCGAGAATCCGATCGACATCCGGCAGGTAGAGCTTTTCGTAGCGCGAGGGCGGATAGGGCGCATCCATCCCGCCGACGCGGGCCACCGGCGCCTCCAGTAGGTCGAAGCCGTCGTCGCTGATCCGGGCGGCGATTTCACCGCCGAACCCGCCGAAGACCGGCGCTTCGTGAACCACCACCGCGCGATGCGTCTTCTGCAGCGACGTCAGGATGGTGGGCATGTCGAGGGGCGAGAGGCTGCGCAGGTCGATGACCTCGAGCGAGATGTTCTCCTTTTCGGCAGCCCCGGCCGCATCCAGCGCCAGGCTGACGGTCGGCCCGTAGGCGATGATCGTTGCACCCGATCCTTCGCGTGCCACCCGGGCGCTGCCGATCGGCACCTCGAGCTCCGGGTTGATCTCCTCTTTCATGTAGTAGCGAGCTTTGGGTTCGAAAAAGATCACCGGGTCGGGGTCGGCGATCGCTGATCGCAGCAAGCCATAGGCGTCTCCCGGGGTCGCTGGGGCCACGACCTTCAAGCCGGCGGTATGCGTGAAGTACGCTTCCGGACTCTCCGAATGATGTTCCACGGCGCCGATATGGCCGCCAAACGGGATGCGGATGGTGATCGGCAGCGAGATCCCCGACCGATTTCGATATTTCGCCACGTGGCTGACGATCTGGTCGAACGCCGAGTAGACGAACCCGTCGAACTGGATCTCGGGCACCGGCCTGAAGCCACGCAGCGCCAGGCCGACGGCGATGCCGACGATCGTCGACTCGGCCAGCGGCGTGTCAAACACCCGGTCGGCCCCGAATGTCTTCTGCAGGCCGTCGGTAATGCGAAAGACGCCACCGAGGGTGCCGACGTCCTCACCAAACACCAGGACCTGTTCGTCGCCCGCCAGGGCGTCGCGGAGAGACAGGTTGAGAGCTCTGGCCATCGTGACGGGTTCCATCAGGTGCCTTCGAGCGAAGCCTCGAATTCCTCGCGCTCCTCGGTGAACGGATCCGGCGGCCGCTCGTAGACGCGACCGAAAATGGCCTCGCCCGCAGGCGCCGGGACGGCCGCCCGCAGCCGGGTCCGCATCTGCTCGGCCATCGTCTCGGCCTCGCCATCGATGGCCGCCGCCGCAGCCTCATCGAGGAGTCCCTGCCCCTGCAACCAGCTCTGGTAGCGCGCGATCGGATCTTTGGCGCTCCAGGCTTGCAACTCGCTGTCCAAGCGGTAGCGGGTCGGATCATCGGAACTCGTGTGCGCTCCCATGCGGTAGGTCATGGCTTCGATCAGGTACGGACCATCGCCCCGGCGCGCCCGCTCCGCGGCGGCCCGGACAGCGGCAAACACGCCGAGGACATCGTTGCCGTCGATGCGAATGCCGGGGAAGCCATACCCGGGAGCCCGCTCGGCGATGGATCCCGCGGTTTGTTTGGCGAGCGGCACGGA
This sequence comes from Chloroflexota bacterium, assembly GCA_005889225.1. GTDB lineage: Bacteria > Chloroflexota > Dormibacteria > CF-121 > CF-121 > CF-13. The sequence goes on from VBEW01000125.1 coordinate 8,889, forward strand.
GATCGCCCAGTGGTTGTTCTGGCAGAGGAGGATGACCGGTGCCCTGAAGACGCCGGCGAAGTTCATCGCCTCGTGCCAATCGCCCTTCGACGTCGCGCCGTCGCCGAAGGTCCCCAGCACGACGTCGTCGTCACCGCGCAACTTTGAGCCCATGGCAAAACCGACGGCATGCGGCACCTGGGTGGCGACCGGTACGGCCAGCGGGGCGAAGGCATATTTGCGTGGGTCCCAGGGACCGTGCGAGAGGCCGCGAAACCAGGTCAGCATCTCGGCCGGGTCGACGCCCCGGCACATCGCCATCCCAAACTCCCGGTAGCTCGGAAAGATCCAGTCCGTCGGCTCGAGCGCGGCGACGGCGCCCACGTGAATCGCTTCCTGGCCAAGGTACTGGCCCCATAAGCCGAGCTCGCCCTGCCGCTGCAGGTTGAGGGCTTCCTTGTCGGCGCGCCGGATCAGGACCATCTTTTGATAAAGGTCGCGAAGCGCCGCGGCATCGAGGCCGAGGCCGCTTCTCGCGTCAGCCCTCAGCTCGCCGGCTTCGGAGAACAAGGGGCGAACCGGGTCGTCGGTCCCGACGACCTGCACCACGTCCGCCATTGGGAAACTATCGTATACCGGCGTTATACTGCCGACCGATTGCCAGCGCCAGAAACTCGGCCAACGACGACCTATGCGATTGCTCCAGCCGACCGCGAACCGCTGCATGAGCAGCTGCACGGCCTGGGCGCTGTTGACGAGAAACCAGGTCCATACGAGGCGTGGCGCACCCGGCTGTCGGACGGCGGCAGCCAGGCTCGCGCCATCCTCTATCAGTCGGGCAAGCTGGTGATCTCCGGACACGCGCCGGCTTTCGACACGGCGATGGCCAGGGTCGCGGCCGTAGGGAAGCGAGCCGCGCCGAAAAGCCGCGCCAGCAGCCCGACCGCCGCGGACGAGACCGCGAGGCCCCCGGAGACCGAACCGCACATCGGAACGGACGAAGCTGGAAAGGGCGATTTCTTTGGGCCGATGGTGACCGGCGGCGTGTACGTCGATGCCAGGACGGCCCAGATCCTGCGGACGCTCGGCGTCCGCGACAGCAAGACCGTGAGCGACCGCGAGCTCCGTGGCCTGGCAGCCAATATCCGTCAGGTCGTCCCAGAAGGGCAGCGTGCCGTGCTCGTGCTGGCGCCGAAACGCTACAACGACCTCTACAAGCAGATGCGCAGCGAGGGCAAGAACCTCAATACCCTGCTGGCCTGGACGCACACGCGCGTCATCGAAGATCTGATCAAGTCAGGGCTGCGGCCGAGTTTCATCCTCAGCGACCAGTTCGGTGACAAGCGCTACATCGAGAGCCGGCTGCTGATGGATACCCGGCTCAGCGGCGTTCCCGTGGTTCAGGTGCATCGTGCCGAAGCCGACGTCGGGGTCGCCGCGGCATCGATCCTCGCACGCGACGGCTTCCTGCGATGGCTGGACCAGGCGTCGAAGACGCTCGGCGTCACGTTGCCGAAGGGCGCCTCACCGAAAGTCATCGAGACCGCGAGGTCGCTTAAGAGCCGCGCCGGGGCCGACATCCTCAAGGAATACGCGAAAGTCTCCTTCAAGACGATGCAGAAAGTCCTGGCTCCGTAAGCTTTAGAGTCGTGCCCGCGGAAAGCACGACCTACCCCGACCTCTTTCGAATCCCCACCTTCCCTCGGCTGGCGAGCAGCGTGGTCCTGGCGCGGACCGCCAACGCGATGATGCAGCTGGCGCTGGTGCTCTTTGTCCTGCAGCGCTTCCACTCCCCAACGCTCGCCGGCGTCACGGTCTTCCTGGCGATCGCGCCCGGGATCGCGGTGAGCCCGATCGCTGGGGCCCTGCTCGACCGGAACGGGCGGGTGCGGCTGATCATGCTCGACTATGCCGTCGGGGCACTGAGCCTGTTGCTCATCGCCGGCCTCGACGCGGCCGGTCGGCTGACCCCGGCGGTGCTGCTGCCGATCGTGACACTCGGCGCGCTGACCTATTCGTTGAGCAACAGTGGCGCCCGATCGTTGCTACCGCTGATCGTTCCGGCCCGCCTCTGGGATCGGGCCAACGCCCTGGACAGCATGGCCTACGCAGTGACCGGGTCGGCCGGCCCGGCGCTGGCCGGGGCACTCACAGCAGGCTTCGGACCGCGGGTCGCGCTGCTCACCTCCGCGGCGTTCTTCGTGGCCGGCGCCCTTGCGATGGCCGGGCTTTCGGAACCCCAGGCGCGGGGCGGGACGACGTCAGTCCTGGCCGACGCGCGGGAAGGACTGCTCTACGTCGTGGTACGAAACGCATCGCTGCGAGGCCTGGCCATCGTCATCGGCCTGGTGAATGTCGGCTTTGGCATCCTGATCGTGGCTCTGCCCGTCATGATCTTTGAACGCGTTCGCGGTGACGCGGCGCTGGTCGGCGGGTTGTGGGCGCTGCTGGGGCTCGGGTCGGCCGTTTCTGTCTTCTTCTTCGGACGCCAGGGCAGCGAGGGTCGCGAGCGGCAGATGATCGGGCTCGCCACGCTGGCCGGCGCTCTTGGCGTGGCCGTGCTCGCGGTCACAGGCAACGTGGTGCTGGCGGCTGCTGCCATGGCGTTTATCGGGCTGGCCAACGGACCCGCCGACATCGCCCTGTTCTCGATGCGGCAGCGCCGCACTGATCCAGCGTGGTATGGACGGGCCTTTGCGGTATCCATGTCCCTCAACTTCGCCGGGACGCCGCTGGGATCGGCGATATCGGGTCCGCTGATACACCTCGGCCTCACGTTCGCCATTGCCGTCTCCGCCGGCTTCCTCCTGCTGGCGGCCGTACTTGTGCCCCTGGTTATTCCGCCCGGGTACGCGGGTACAATGGTGCCCGAGTCCGCCAGGCAGTCGCGCCGGGATCGTCCCGTCGAGGAAAGTCCGAGCTCCGCAGAGCAGGGTGCCGGGTAACGCCCGGTCGGGGTGACCCGAAGGAGAGTGCCACAGAAAAGACACAGCCGCCGCGCAAGCGACGGCGAAGGTGAAATGGTGCGGGTAAGAGCCCACCAGCAGCCGGGAGACCGGTTGGCTCGGTAAACCCCACCCGGAGCAAGACCGAATAGGAGGACGATACGGCTGGCTCGGCCGGTCCTCGGGTAAGGTCGCTAGAGTCGCCGGGTAACCGGCGACCGAGACGGATGACTGCTACCCCACGGCGCGCCGGCTAGACCGGCTGAAGCGGGGAACAGAACTCGGCTTACGGCGGACTCACTTCTTTTGCCCCAATCGACGTTGGCGCCCGGCCAACCGTAACGAGATCGTCGCATCCAGCGTAAA
>VBEW01000126.1 GCA_005889225.1 Chloroflexota bacterium
CGTCGAGTTCAGCGCGATCAGATAGACCGCCGGGATGTTGTGGAGCTTGGCGTCGGTCATGCCGCTGCCGCCGAGCTTGGTCGCGGCGCCGGTCGTGGTGACGCAGCCCGCCACCCGGCCGGAGGCCAGGTAATGGCCCAGCGGCATGAAGCCGGCGACGTACTCGCCCATGGTCAGCATCCGGGGCACGCCGTCTCGGGCTTCTGAGAGATCCGAAAAGGGCTGCAGATGTTTGGTGACATGGATCAGCCCGCCGCCGTTAACGCCCGCATAGGTGGTAATGCCCCAGCGCCGCAGGGTCTCGATCAGCCAGTAATTGCCGCTGCTCCGCTCCAGCGGCGCAGGTTCGAATGGGGTGAGTTCCTGTTCGATACGATCCAGCATTTCCGTGCTCATGCTTCCCCGGTCGCCTGTCAGCCGCTGAACATCCGGTTGATCGCCTCGGTCTCCTCGTGCCCCTGGCCGAACGCGTGGGCCCCGGGTCGGTGGGTGACAGCGGCGGTCAGCGCTTCGGTACAGATCCCAGCGACGTCAATCTGATGCCGCCGCTCCTGGAGCTCGTGGTGCAGGTTGTCAGGGATCTCGATCGTATAAGTGGCCATTTGGTACCTCCTTGCGGGTTGCCTCCTGCTCGACGCTTTGCAGGGACCGAGATGGCTCCCGGCGGTACCACCCTGCTTGCGGCCTGTGCCGCCCCTCTTGCCGAGCCACCCAGCTCCGGGGGTGAGTAAGCCCCATCAACGCCCGGTTGACTCAGGTTGAGACGCTAGCAGTCTCAGCCGCGAGCGTCCATTGTGTGAAGGAACCAAAAGTCCTTGGTTCCTTTGGTCCTTTACGCGAGCCTTCCGGTAAGGCATACTAATCACTCCCATGGCGCTGACCGTCCGGGAAGCGATGGCGCTGGGGGGATTGAGGAGGGGAGAGGTGCTGGCCGGGGCCGGCGGCCTCGACCGGACCATCACCTGGGTCAAGGTCCTCGAATCCCCCGAAACCATCAGCTGGCTTGCCGAGGGCGAGCTGCTGCTGACGGTGGCGTTTGCCATCAAGGACGACCGGGCGGCCCAGAAAGACCTGATGCGCAACCTGGCCGCTGTCAAGTCGTCCGGCCTGGTGATCAAACCGGAGCGCTACCTACCCGAGATCCCGGCCGATATGCTCGGGCAGGCTGACGAGTTCGGCATCCCATTGATCCGGATCCCGCCCGACGTCTCCTACCTCGAGATCATGAACCCGATCCTGGAGCGGATCATCAACGCGCAGAATGCGGAGCTCCGGCGTTCCATCGAGATTCACCGCGAGTTCACCGACCTGGCGCTCGACGGTCAGGGATTGAACGCGATCGTCAAGACGCTGGGTGAGCTGGTGGAGAGCTCCATCTCCCTGGAGGACATCAATTTCCACCTGCTGGCCAGCCACGTCGTCCCCGGCGTGACGGACAAGCACCGGCAGCAGACGCTCGCCCATCACGGGACCCCGCCCAAGGTGCAGCAGGCGGCCGCCATCAAGGCCATGCTGCATGAGGTGGTCCAGGGGCGGATCCCACACAAAGTCCCGCCGTTCCCCGACCTCGGCCTGACCGCGCAACGGATCATCTCACCGGTGCTGGCGGGCCGAGAATGCCTCGGGTATCTGTCCATCATCGATCTCCCGCAGCATCACGAAGAGCTCGCGATGATGGCGATCGAGCACGCCGCCACCGTGATCGCGCTGGAGATGATCAAGCAGCGCGAAGTCGCCGAAGCCGAGGACCGGGTCCGCGGCGAACTGGTCGATGACCTGCTGAACGGGACTTTCGGCGACGAGGCCAACGTCCAGCGTCGCGCGCGACATCTTCGTTACGACCTCTCGGTGCCGCACCGACTGCTGGTGGTGGACGTCGACCACTTCGGGCGGTTCATCAGGGAGCGGCACTACGAAGAAGGGCGCGTCATCGCGCTCAAGCATCAGCTTTTCCAGGTGGTGACCGGTGCGGTTCGCCGGCAGCATCCGCGACACCTGGTCAGCGCGCATAGCGACAGTGTCATCGTGCTCGTACCCCGGCCTGCCGACGGCAAGGATCCAGAGGCCGAGGCCCTGGCCGCGCGGATCCGCGAGGCGGTCGCCGAGTCGGAGCTCGGCATCACGGTGTCGGTCTCGATCGGCCGACTGTGCCTCAAGCCCGAGGACTTCAAGCCAGCCTTCACCGAAGCCCAGCGCGCGCTGGACCTGATGGTGCGCTTCGGCAAGCGCGAACAGGTCATCAACTACGACCGGCTCGGCGTTTACCGCCTGCTGGCCCAGGTCGAGGATCGCGCTGGACTGGATGCCTTTGCCGGCCGAATGCTGGCCCCGCTGATCGACTACGACCGGGCCCGCGGCACACCGTTGCTCAAGACCCTGGAGGTCTACCTGCAGCGGCATGGCAACCTGCGGCAATCGGCTCGGGACCTGCATATCCACCTCAACACGCTCCATTACCGGCTGCGCCGGATCGGTGAGGTGACCGGCGTGGACCTCAAGGACGCCGATGCGCGCCTCGATCTGCTCCTCGCGCTGCGGGTCCGGGCCCTGGCAGAGAGCAAGTAATGGCTCGGACGATGGCGGCGAAGATCTGGGATGACCATGTGGTGGCCGCCGGGGAGGGCGAACCGGACCTGCTCTATGTCGACCTCCACCTCGTTCACGAGGTGACGTCGCCGCAGGCATTCGAGGGTCTGCGGCTCAGTAAGCGACGCGTCCGCCGGCCTGACCTGACGCTCGCCACCATGGATCACGACGTTCCAACCATCGGCGGCCGGGCCGCCGCCGATGAGGTGGCCGAGCGCCAGATGTCGGCGCTCGAGGAGAATTGTCGCCGGGAGGGCATCCGGCTGTACGGTATGGGCAACGCCCGCCAGGGCATCGTGCACGTCATCGGCCCGGAGCTCGGCCTCACGCAGCCGGGGATGCTGATCGTCTGTGGCGACTCGCACACCTCGACCAACGGTGCATTTGGGGCGCTCGCCTTTGGGGTCGGCACCTCGGAGCTTGAGCACGTGCTCGCCACCCAGTGTCTGCGTCAGCGCCGGCCGAAGTCGATGGCGGTAACGGTCGAGGGCGCGCTGCCGCTGGGCGTGACGGCGAAGGACGTGGCGCTCGGCATCATCGCCTCCATTGGTGTCGAGGGCGGCCGCGGGCACGTCCTGGAGTACCGCGGCGCGACGATCAGGGGCCTGTCGATGGAAGGCCGGCTGACGGTCTGCAACATGACGATCGAGGGCGGCGGACGGGCCGGCATGATCGCGCCAGACGACGCCACGTTCGCCTACCTCAAAGGACGCGAATATGCGCCGGCGGACGATCACTGGGATGCGGCCGTTGAGCGCTGGCGGGCCCTTGCAACCGATCCCGGCGCGATCTTCGATCGGGAGGTATCGATCGACGCCGCGCGCCTGGAGCCGTACGTCACCTGGGGCACCAACCCGGGGCAGTCCGTGCCGGTCACCGGCAGCGTTCCCGCGCCGTCGACCGAGACCGACGAGCGGGCCCTCCGGTACATGGCGCTCGAGCCTGGCACGGCGATCGAGGCGATCACCATCGACCGCGTGTTCATCGGGTCGTGCACCAATGCGCGCTTGGAGGACCTGCGGGTCGCCGCCTCAGTCGTCCGCGGTCACCGCGTGCATCCGAAGGTGCGCGCCATGGTCGTCCCGGGGTCGGCGAGCGTGAAGCGGCAGGCCGAGGCGGAGGGTCTCGATGCGCTGTTTCGCGAAGCCGGCTTCGAGTGGCGCGACGCCGGCTGCTCGATGTGCCTCGGCATGAATCCGGACATCCTTGGGCCGGGCGAACGGTGCGCCTCGACCAGCAACCGGAACTTCGAGGGACGGCAGGGACGTGGCGGCCGCACCCACCTCGTCAGTCCGCCGATGGCGGCCGCGGCCGCCATCGCCGGTCATCTGGTCGACGTTCGGGAATTCAACTGATGGAACCGTTCACCCGCATCACCGGCATTCTCGCTCCGCTCGACCGGGTCAACGTCGACACAGACCAGATCATCCCCAAGCAATTCCTCAAGCGGATCGAGCGGACCGGCTTCGGTCCGTTTTTGTTCTACGACTGGCGGCGAAACGGCGACTTCATCCTCGACCGGCCGGCATACCGTGGCGCGAGCGTCCTGGTGACGGGCGCGAATTTCGGATGTGGCTCGTCGCGGGAGCACGCGCCCTGGTCACTGCTCGATGCGGGGTTCAGGGTCGTCATCGCCCCTTCATTCGGCGAGATCTTCAAGAGCAACAGCTTCCGCTGCGGGCTCCTTCCGGCCGAGCTGCCCGAGCCTGCCGTGCGCGAGCTGATCACGCTGTCGTTGCAGGAGCCGGGAATGGAGATCACCGTCGACCTGGCCGCCGAGCGTATCTCGGCCAGCGGCTTCGAGGCCGGCTTTGCCGTCGACCCCTTCTTCCGCGAGTGCCTCCTCAACGGCTGGGATGAAATTGCCCTGACGTTGCGCCACGAGGCCGATATCGCGCGCTTCGAGGCCAAGCGGTCCGCTTCCCGGTTGTCATAAACGCATAACGCGTTCTTTCCGTACGGGCACTGGCCGCTACGGGAGGCTCACGATCGTAACGGATCCCGTAAGGGTGTTGCGATCGCCCGGACTTCGAGTACCGAGGTGGTGAATCGCCTTGCGAGCCGGATGCGACGGATTCATTGTGGATCTCAGGGAGGTGGTCGAGAGAAAGTGCCGCGACCCGCGGCGCACCGACTGAGCGAGCTTTCGAGGAGGAGGACAGACGAACAATGGCGACCTATGTATTGCGGCGCTCGACAGTCATTATTCTCGCGAGCATTTTTCTGTTCGCTCTCGCAGCGATCGGCTCGGCACCGACCATCGCCAACACCCTGTTTCGTTCACATCCAGCGGCGATGATCAAGGCGCAGACCGCGTCGACGACGACTACGACCTCGACGGGGGGACAGGCGGTGACCGGCAACGGCGCACCCAGCGGGCCACATTACAACCTCAATATTCACGGGGTTGCAAAGGGCGGCAGCGCGTCGACCGGGTCGAACGGTCACGACATCTTCGTGCCACTCCAGGGACAGTGCAAGATTGCTCTGTCGCCGGGAACCTACCAGGTTCTCGATCCGAACTGTCTTGACGGCAGTGCGGGGTTCCAGCTGCCCAATCCGGTCGCCAGCACCACGACCACCACAGTGACCACAATCTATTCGGTGTGGGCGCGGGCACTCGCCAAGCCGGGCGGCAGCTCTAACACGACGACCTGCGCGACCGATCCCACGACCGGCGAGCTGATCTGCTCGACATCGCAATACGTCATGGTCGAGACGCGTAAAAACGGCCAAAGCGTGTTCAGCAATGTAACGGGCGACCTGCTCTTCGTCAGCCAGTGCATCGACGGTAAGTTGACGCGTACTCCGCTTTTCGATTCATCGCTGCAAAACTACCTCTGGCAATACGACAACACCGGTCTGAAGCTGTTGCAGTTGCGCTTCTACCAGGTGCCGGCGACGGTTGACGCCAGCGGATCCAGCTGCTAGACGACAAGCGGTCAGTCATCGCTTGAGAGAGGGAGCGGTCGCAAGGGCCGCTCCCTCAGCGCGTCCGGCCGACGTGGCCTGGCGAGACTAATGGGATGCCCAGGAGCAACCGGGACAGGCCACGCTCATGGTCGCGTAGCCGATGAGAAAGACGAATGGAACGAAAGCCCATAAGACAAGGGGTAGCCGTCTCCAGAAATAGATCGCCAGTACGACGTTGGCGGTCCAGGCAACTGCGGCCACCAGCATCGATGCCGCCGGTGTAACCAGCGGAAGGTTTCCGTGGTGTGCCGCGTAGCCCGCGGTGCTCGCGAATGCGACATAGGCGAAAAGGGCCGCGGCAGTAGCGAGCCAGAGGTTGATCCGTTTCCAAACGGGGACTCGCGCTTCAGCCTCTTCGACCGGCGATTGGCCACGAAATCTCCAGACAACCGTTGCCGCAAGCCCCACTACGATCGCCAGCACCAGGTGTGCAACGAGGGAACCTGGCTCGGCCAAATTGTTGAGAATGTCGAGCGCCGCAACCGCAGCGATCAATGCCCAGGCCAGCCGCGAGCCGAGCATCGCGAGGACCACCGCCGGTAATACCGCGCCGGGTATCAACAGACCAGCGAGATACGAGTCAATCTGGTCCCCGGTCGGCTGATCGGTCGTCGCCGCGCGCCACAGGGAATTCGCCATCGTTCCAAGAATCCAGACCGCCAGCAGGCCCAGGGCAGCTTGAACGATCGGCTGAGTGAGCCACGAAGTGCCGCCGTATCCAAGCCTCCGGCGCAGGCGGGCGATCATTCGCTACTGTCAGCGTTTACCAGTTCGTGGCGATGTATTTCGTCTCGAGAAACTCCAGCAGCCCGTCGTGGCTTCCCTCACGGCCGACTCCGCTCTGCTTGACACCACCGAACGGTGCCGCCGGATCGGAGATGAAACCGCGGTTCAGTCCAACCATGCCCGACTCGATCGCCTCAGCGACCGCCAGGCCCTTGGCCAGGTCGCGCGTGTAGACGTAGGAGGCGAGCCCACGATCCGTCCGGTTCGCAAAGGCGATCGCCTCGTTGACATCGCGAAACGTCACGACCGGTGCAATCGGCCCGAAGATCTCTTCTTTGAGGATGTGCTCGTCCGGCGGCACCTCGGTGAGCACGGTCGGCGGGACGAAGTACCCGGGACGATTCGGGGCTTTGCCCCCGGTCAGCACGCGGGCGCCGTGTCCGGCCGCCTCCTGGACCAATCCCAGCATCTTCTGGCGCGCCGGATCATTGATGACCGGGCCGACCTTGACGTTTGGCTCGAGGCCGGACCCCACCGGCATCTCGCCCATGGCACGCGCGAGCATGCCGGAGAATTTCTCTGACACTGGAGCCTCGACATAGAAGCGGTTGGCCGCGATGCACGACTGCCCGGTGTTGCGCATCTTGGCGACGAGCGCGCCTTCCAGCGCCGCGTCGAGGTCGGCGTCCGCCAGCACGATGAACGGCGCATTGCCGCCAAGCTCCATCGAGCAGCTGATCACGTTCTCGGCCGCCTGCGCCAGCAGGAGGCGGCCAACCTCGGTGGATCCGGTGAAGGAGAGCTTGCGCACTCGAGAATCCTTGAGCATCGCCTTGACGACCTCGGACGATCGCTTCGACGGGATGACGTTGACGACCCCCTTGGGGACGCCCGCTTGCTCCAGCAGGTCGGCCACGGCCAGCGCCGAGAGCGGGGTTTCGGAGGCGGGCTTCAGAACCACGGTGCAGCCGGCCGCCATTGCCGGCCCAATCTTCCGGGTGGCCATCGCCGCCGGAAAATTCCACGGGGTGACCAGCACCGAGACGCCGATCGGCTGGTGCTCAACCAGGATCCGGTTGGCGCCGCTCGGCGCGATGGAGAGCGAACCGATATTGCGAACCGCTTCTTCAGAGAACCAGCGGAAGAACTCGGCCGCGTAAGCAACCTCACCGCGGGCCTCGGCCAGCGTCTTTCCATTCTCCCGCACCATCAGCTCGGCGAGCTTGTCGCGGTCACGCATCATCAGATCGAACGTCTTGCGGAGAATCTCGGCGCGCTCGCGCGGCGGCCGCGCGGACCAGGACCGGAACGCTTTCTCGGCGGCCTCGACGGCCAGGAGCGCATCCTCCACGGAGGCGCTGGCCACCGTGGCGATCACTTCAGCAGTGGCCGGATCGGTGACGTCGATCCGCTGCCCATCCGAGGCCGGTCGCCACCCTCCATCGATATAGAGATCGGTATGGCGGACGGAGATCAGTTCGGTAACCGGAGTCATGAGGTTGATTTTCTCACGGTCTAACCGGTCGGGACTTTCATACCTGGGCAAACGTTTGACTTGCCCGGTCTCGAGGTCTAGGCTTGGCTCCAGGAAGCGCTGGCGTCCACGGTGGGGAGGGGGGCGGCGATGCGGTGTCGGCGCAGACGGCGCCGTAACGCCGCTCCGCCGGGCGCCACGTCAGTTGTGCGGAGCATACAAGCGTCGCGTGTCCTTTTGGTGCGATCGTCCGTGGCATGACGAGGCGATAGTCGATACGGTATCGACCAACCTTGCGACGCGCGGGCCTATACGACCCCCGATTCGAGCACGACGCGTGCGGAATCGGCTTCGTCGCCGACGCCGGAGGGCGAGCTAGCCGGGAGATCGTCGATGCAGCCCTGGCCGCACTGAATCGAGTTCGTCATCGCGGTGCTGTTGCCGCCGATGCCCTCTCAGGCGATGGGGCGGGGATCCTGCTGCCGTTGCCGCACGCCTTTTACCGCGACTGGCTGACGCGGTCCGGACAGGGCGGGCATTCCGCAACCCCGATTGGCGTCGCCATGGTTTTTCTCTCGAACGTCGCCGGAGGCGATGGGGATGCGGAGCGGCGCAGCGCTCGGCTCGTCCTCGAAGAGGCGTGCCACGTTGAGCAGCTCGGGATCATCGGCTGGCGCCGCGTCCCGGTCGAGCCGAATGCGCTCGGGGATGAGGCGCGAGCGACCGCTCCTTGGATCGACCAGGCCATCCTCAGCGCGGATGCGGCCCCAACTGATACGGAGGTCGAGGCGCGATGTTACCGCGCCCGCAAGCGCGCCGAGCGCGGGATTGCTGCCGCCGGACTGCGCGGCTATCTCGCCTCGATGTCGTTTAGGACCGTGACCTACAAGGCCATGTGCGCCGCCGATCAACTGGCAAGCTTCTACCCGGACCTGTGCGATCCGGGATTCACCGCTCCGTTCGTGATCTTCCATCAGCGCTACAGCACGAACACCACGCCGTCCTGGGAGCGAGCCCAGCCGTTCCGTCTGCTCGGTCACAACGGCGAGATCAACACCATTCAGGGCAATGTCAACCGGATGCGGGCGAGGGAAGGGCGGCTGGGGGCGGATCGCCTCGGCGACGAAGACCTCATCCGGCCGGTCATCGACGAGGAGGGTTCCGACTCGGCGATGCTCGACAACGCGCTGGAGCTGCTGGTCCGGGGCGGACGCGACATTCGCCATGCGCTGGCGATGCTGATCCCCGAGGCCTGGGAGGGCTTCGACGTCGATCCCGCGGTCCGCGATTTCTATCGTTACCACGCATGCCTGATGGAACCCTGGGATGGGCCGGCTGGTCTGGTGTTTACGGACGGCGTCCGGGTCGGCGCGGCGCTGGACCGCAACGGGCTGCGACCGCTGCGCTACGCGATCTGCGAGGACGGTCTGATCGCCTGCGCATCGGAGGCGGGCGTGGTGGACGTCCGCGGTCATGGCGCGGTTCGGCGGGGGAAGCTCGGGCCCGGCCAGATGCTGTGCATCGACCCGGAGCGCGGCGGCGTCGAGGACGACGAGACCATCAAGTCGTGGCTGGCGGCCCAGCGGCCGTATGGCGCCTGGCTGAATGACCAATTGCAATCACTGAGCGCCGGCGGGCCGGCGGAGGACGACCGGCCGGCCGACCTCGTCGCCCGCCAGGCCGCCTTCGGCTACACGAAGGAAGAGTTCACCTACGTGCTGCGCCCGATGGCGACACAGGGCCACGAACCGGTCTTCTCCATGGGCGACGACACGGCGCCCTCGGTCCTGGCCCACCAGTCGCGGCTGCCCTACAGCTATGTCAAGCAGCGGTTCGCACAGGTCACGAACCCACCGATCGATCACCTGCGCGAGCGCCTGGTGATGTCACTGCGCACCACGCTGGGGCCACCCGCCCCGCTTCTTCGGGATGGTCCCGACGCCGGCCGGTTGCTCCAGCTCGACAGCTTCCTCCTTTTCCCATCCGGCGTTAGTGGCGTGCGGTCGCTGCCCGCCCCCTTCCAGGCGGTGGATCTCGACGCCAGCTTTGCGGTGGTCGACGGGGCGGCCGGTCTCGAAGGCGCCTGCCGGCGGCTGGCCCGCGATGCCGAATCGGCGATCGAGGCCGGGGCCGCCATCCTGATCATCAGCGACACTGCCGCCGATCACGATCGCGCCCCGGTGCCCGCATTGCTCGCCGTCGGCAGCGTGCACCACCACCTGATGCGGGCCGGCCTGCGCAGCCGGACCAGCCTGATCGTGGAGACCGACGAAGCGCGCGACGTGCATCATGTCGTCGCGCTGCTCGGCTATGGAGCCCAGGCGATCTGTCCGCGGCTGGCCCTCCAGTCGATCGCGTCCCTTTCGCCGCCGGCCACCCAGGAGCGCTACGTGAAAGCCATCGAAGACGGCACCTTGAAAGTCCTCGCCAAGATGGGCATTTCGACTGTCGACAGCTACCAGGGCGCGCAGATCTTCGAGATCATCGGGCTCGATGCCGGAGTCGTCGACACCTGTTTTGCGGGGACGCCGTCGCCGATTGGTGGCGCGACCTTTGCCGACCTCGGGGAGGAGGTGCTGACACGGCATGCTGCCGGCTTCAGGCAGACGGCGCCCGCGCTTACGAGTCCCGGCTACTTCAAGCACCACAAGAATGGGACCGAGTACCACGCGACCAACCCGGATGTCGTCGATGCGCTGCACGCGTCGGCGTCGGTCAAGGAACTCGCCGCGGCACACGCGCTGAGGCGGGCCGTGGCGGACGGACCTCGGGACGAGGCGGCGGCATCGTACGAGCGGTTCACCCGCCTGATCGCCGACCGGCCACCAACCTATCCGCGCGACCTGCTGGCGATGCGACCGGCCGGCACGCCGCTGCCGGTGGAGGCGGTCGAACCGGTGGACAGCATCCTGCGGCGGTTTTCCACCGGCGCCATGTCGCACGGTTCCATCGCCGCTGAGGCGCACGAGACCATCGCGATCGCGATGAATCGGCTGGGCGGCAAAAGTAACACCGGCGAAGGAGGGGAGGACCCGGCGCGCTTTCGCACGAGAGGACTGCCGATCGACCGCAACTCGCGCATCAAGCAGGTCGCCTCCGGCCGCTTCGGCGTGACTCCCGAATACTGCGTCTTCGCCGACGAGCTGCAGATCAAGATGGCCCAGGGATCCAAGCCGGGTGAGGGCGGTCAATTGCCCGGCCACAAGGCCACGGAGGAAATCGCACGCCTTCGCCACACCCAGGCCGGGATCGCCCTCATCTCGCCGCCGCCGCATCACGACATCTATTCGATCGAGGACCTGGCCCAGCTGATCTTCGACCTCAAGCAAGTCAATCCGCTCGCCGCCGTCTCCGTCAAGCTGGTCGCCGGAGCTGGTGTCGGCACCATCGCGGCGGGCGTCGTCAAAGGCCTGGCCGATGTCGTCCACGTTTCTGGATCCGATGGAGGCACGGGCGCCAGCCCGCTGTCGTCGATCAAGAACGCCGGCATCCCCTGGGAGATCGGACTGGCCGAGACCCAGCAAACGCTGCGGCGCAGCGGGCTGCGGGGGCGCGTCCGGCTTCGCGTCGACGGTGGCATCAAGTCCGGCCGTGACGTGGTGATCGCCGCGTTGCTCGGCGCCGACGAGTACAGCTTCGGTACCGCGGCGCTGCTGGCTGAAGGCTGCATCATGGTGCGCACCTGTCACCTCGACACCTGTCCGGCTGGGATCGCGACCCAGCGGCCGGAGCTGCGCGCCAAATTCGCCGGCACACCCGAAATGCTCGAGGCCTACCTGACCCACGTCGCGCAGGAGATCCGGCACATCCTTGCCGGGTTGGGCCTGCGCACCCTTGACGATGCCATCGGCCGGGTCGATCTCCTGACGCAGCGAACCACGGGGGACGCGCGCGCCGATCGACTGGACCTGTCCAACTTGCTGGTGGATGACGGTCCGGCACCGCGCCGCTTCCGGAAAGCCGTGACGATGCAGCGGCCCACCTCGGCGCTGGGTGACCGGGTCTGTCTCGATGCCCTCTGGCCGGTGCTCGCCGGCGACCGGATCGAGCGCAGCTACCGCATCGAGAACGCCGACCGGACCGTGGGTGCGCGG
>VBEW01000127.1 GCA_005889225.1 Chloroflexota bacterium
CGCTAGGATTAATCACGACCGTGGAGAACGCATAAGTTGAGCCTCGAGATCAAGTTCGGGACGGACGGCTGGCGGGGCATCATCGCCGACGACTTCACCTATGAGTCGGTTCGGGTCGCCACCCAGGGGATTGCCCAGTACCTCATCACCCGGTCGCAGCCGTCGGCCATCGTCGGTTACGACACCCGGTTTGCCTCCGACCTGTTCGCCCGCGAGGTCGCCCAGGTACTGGCGGCCAACGGGGTCAAAGTCTTTGTCATCAATGCCCCGGCGCCGACCCAGGTCTCCACCTACGCGATCCTCGACAAGAAGGCGAGTGGTGGCCTGGTCATCACGGCCAGCCACAACCCCTACCACTTCAGTGGCCTGAAATACAAACCGGAGTATGCCGGCTCGGCGTCCCCCGAGGTCACCAACCGGCTCGAGGAGGAGATTCAGCGGGTCCAGCGCGGGGGCCGGGTTCGCCAGGTGCGGTTCGACGATGCCCAGCGGGAGGGCTTGATCGAGCTCTTCGATCCGCAACCCGCCTATGCCGCCCAGCTGAATCGGCTCGTCGACCTGAATGCGATCAAGGCCGCCGGCCTGCGCATCCTGCACGAGCCGATGTACGGCGCCAGCCAGGGCTACGTCAGGGCGCTCTTGAGCGGTGGCAAGACGACGGTCGAGGAGATCCACGCCGAACGCAACCCCGGCTTCGGCGGCATGCACCCCGAGCCGATCGCGCAGTACATGCCGGAGGCGATGGAGCGGATGAAGGCCGGCGGGTTCGACCTCTGCATCGCGAACGACGGCGACGCGGATCGGGTGGGCATCATCGACGAAAAGGGCACCTTCATCAACCAGCTGCAGGTGATGGCTCTGTTGATGATGTATCTCGTCGAGAAGCGCGGCCAGAAGGGGGACGTCGTCCGGTCGCTGACATCGACCTCGATGGTCGACAAGCTGGGCGAGCGCTTTGGCGTCAAGGTGCACGAACTGAAGGTGGGATTCAAGTACATCGGGCCGAAGATGGCCGAGACCAATGCCATGCTCGGCGGCGAGGAGAGCGGCGGTTTCGCCTTCCGCGGCCACATTCCCGAGCGTGACGGCATCCTCTCGGGGATATCGTTCGCGGACATGATCGTGAAGTACGGCCAGCCGCTCTCGCGGATCATGGCCCACCTCACCGAGCTGGTTGGGCCGCACTTCTACGCCCGGCACGATCTCCACCTGGAACGGGAGGAGTACGCGGCCCGCCGCGCCGAGCTCTACGGCCGGCTGGAAAAGGAGCCACCTACCGAAGTTGCCGGCGGCCGCGTCACGCGGTCCCGTACCGACGATGGATTCAAGTACTACCTGGAGGATGGCAGCTGGGTGCTGGTCCGTTTCAGCGGGACCGAGCCGCTGATCCGCGTCTACAGCGAGGCATCCTCGAAGGAACGCGTCGAACAGTTGCTCGCCGCGCTCGAAGAGAAGCTCGGGCTGCGCCAGCTTGTCTGATCAATCCCCCTCCGCCCTGGTCTTAAAACCCTGGGGCTGGGAAAACCGCTTCGCGGTCACCGAGAAGTACCTCGGCAAGGTGATCCATATCAACGCCGGCGAGATGCTCAGCCTGCAATACCACCGGCAGAAAGACGAGACGTTGCTGGTGGTGAAGGGGACGATGGACCTTCAGCTCGAGGACGATGGCGGGCGCCTGCAAACGCAGCGGCTGACCCCCGGAATGTCGCAGCGGATCATCCCCGGACGCAAGCACCGGATGATCGGGGTCGAGGAGTGCGAATTTTTCGAGGTATCGTCGCCGGAGATCGATGATGTGGTGAGGCTGGAAGACAAATATGGACGGCAAGGTACCAGCATCGCCTGACCGTCGCTTTCCACAGTTTCCACAAAAGGGCCCGGCTACGTCGAACATTTGTTTTCGAATACAAATTCGGGGCCGCCAGCCGGTGATTTCCCCAGGCCCCAAACGGACGTTTCCCTGCTAGACTAGCCGCCATGTCGGAAGCCCTGGCGAGCTCTTCCGCGACCCTTCCGCCAGGGCAACAGCGGTCGCGTGTGCGGCCTCGGCCGGCGCCGCGCCCGATCCAGCTTGGCACCCGCTACCTGGGGCTGCTGGCGGCCTGGGCGGTCGCCATCGGCCTTACCTTCAAGTCCGAGCTGTTGACCCCCGACCAGGTCTGGCAGGCGACCGCCGTCCTGGCACTGCTCGTCACACTGGGGCTGACCTTCCTCCACGCTCGCAACCGCACGCCCGCGTGGCTCAGCCTCGATCACTACATCACGCCCGTGCTCGTCATCGTGGCGGCCGCCGCCTTCTCGATCCTGGCGCCCGACTACCGGGTGCATTCGCTGGCCATGCTGACGATGGGCGCCTTCATCTTTGCCAGCAGCTTCGTCGACCTCTCGCGTGGCATGGGACGCGAGCGCCCGCTCCACCGGTTTCTCCGCGATGCCACGACGTTTTGCGTCTTGCTCGCGCTGTTCTTTCTCATCCTGCAGTCGGCGGACCTGCCGAACGTCATCAAGTTCAGTGCGATTTTCGTCGTGGCGCTGCTGAGCGGCTATCGCAGCTTTCGCTTTGCCACCCGGCGCGAGGGTCTCGCCTTGCTGTCCGCCTTTCTGACGGCGGGAACCGTTACCTTTGGCGCCTTCGGCATGGTGACCTACCTCAACCAGGGAAGCCAGTACGTCGCGGTGATCCTCGCCTTTGCCTGGTATGCCTGGCAGGGACTGACCGTGCACGCGCTCGACGATTCGCTGACCCGGCGGATCATGTTTGAGTACGGGCTCTTCGCCGTGATCTGCGTCTATCTGATCGCGCTGGCGCTGGTGACCGGTCGGCCGATCGGCTGATCAGTTCACGGTAAGCTGCGCGACGACCTGTCCGCTCGGTTCGGTGGCGGCCAGCCACTGGTACACGGTGACCAGCTTGAGACTGGTGTCGCCGTGCGAGTCGAAGCTCATCATGCCCATCGCCCCCGCGTAATTCGTCGTCTTTGCCACTTCGCGGAGCACCTGCAACCGGCTCGGGAGTTTCCCGCCCGCATCATCGATGGCCCTGCGCAGGGCATCGATCAGCAGAGTGGTGGCGTCGAAGGCTGCCAGGCTCGTGGGTGCGAGGTCGGCGCCATAGGCCTGCTTGAAGGCGCGGCTCACGGAGGCGGCCTCATGAATCCGTGGCGGAAAGGGACCCACGACCGTGTAGTAACAGCCGCGGGCGGAGGCGCCGGCCGCCTTGGCGAATTGTGAGTTCGCCAGTCGATCCGTGCCAATCAGCGGCACCTGCGGCATCCTGGCCGCCATCTCCCGCCGAAGCGCCGCGGCCGCGAGGATCGCCGAGCCGGCGAAGTACACGACATCGGCCCCCGACGCCCGCGCCCGATCGACCCGAGTTCCGAAGGCAGGCGGTTGCCCCGGGTCAAAGGCCCCCAGGTCCGAGGGGTCGATGACGGTTCCGCCGTCCCGGGCGAACCGATCGGCGAACGCGCGAGCCACGGCCTGGCCGAACGCACTCTGGTCATTCATGACAACGGCCTGTCGTTTTCCCAGGGTGCGGAAGGCGAGGTCCGCCCCGGCTGCGCCTTCGTCCAGCTGGGTGGTGACCACTCGAAAGAAGGTGTTGCCGCCGCCCGGTCGTAACCGCGCTGCCAGCCCGCCGCAGTGGCCGTCCGCCGGCTCCTGGGTCAAGCACTCGTCGGTTACCGCCGGGCTCACCATGGCCAGCTGTGCCGGGTTCGCCACCGGCAGCTCGCTCTTTGCCAGGCTGTCGTAGAGGGGGCCGACCATGCCGATCACGCGACCGTCCGCAGCCAGTCGCTGAACATTCTGCGCGCCTTTCGCGGCATCGTGGATCCCCTGGCTGACATCGTCCTCGATGACGGCCTCCAGGTGCACGCACGCATCCCGATGCGCCGCGGCGCCACAGACGAGGCCCGCCTGCTTGATGGCGAGCTCGATCGCGTTCTTCACCGGGATGCCGTCCGGCGCGTCGTCGCCGCTCAGCGGCAGGTCGGCGCCGAGCTTCACTGTTCCAACGACGTGCGGCGCGCCGTCCCCTCCGAGCGTGCAGCCGGCGAGCGTCATCGCCGCGATCAGTATGATGACGGCGGCCCGCGTCATCCGTTGTCGAGTCGTGCGGTGTCGATGCGCAGCACGCGTCCGAGGATGTCGGTGACCCATAACGACCCGTATCCATAGGCGAGGCTGATGCCCGTCACGTCCACGTTCCCCGTCAGCGTCGCGCTCGTGGGATCGACCCGTTGCACCTTGATCCCGCTCAACCAGATTGCTGATGGCGTGGCGGCGATGGCATCGAGCCCGGCTCGCCCGTAGGCAGCTTGCACATCGACGGTTGCGCTCACCGTGTTGTTGTCTGGATCGATGCGCGATAACGTGCCGCTGGCCTCGTTCCGGACCCAGACGCCTGTGCTCGTGACCACGATTGGAAGCGGGGTGGGGCCAATCGGACACGGTTCACGACATGGGAGCGAAATGGTTGCCGCCACCTGGTTTGTCCGGGGATCGATTCTGACCACGGTTCCCGCACGGCTGTTGGCGATCCAAACGGCGTCCGGGCCGATGGCGATGCCGGAAGGTCCCTGACCAGGCTCGTGCAACGTGAGGACGACGCGTTTGGTGGCAAGCTCGACGCGTTGGATCGTATCGTCCCAGTAGCTCGTCACCCAGACGCTGTCGTGATCCGCCGCGAGCTCGAACGGGGTCTGGCCGAGAGGGATGGTGGCGACCCGCCTCCCTGTCGCGGTGTCGAATCCGACGAGCGCCTGCTGGTCGTTGGCCGCCGCCCAGAGCACCTGCCCCGCTACCGCAAGGGCGCTGGGCAGGTCGCAGCGCCGCACGTTGAACGTGGTGCCCATGAAGCTATGGACCGAGCCGCTGGCTTCGCAGGTGCTGTGGTAGAACGACGGGGCATCACCGATGCGAAGCGTGGCGACGTTTCTGTTGGTGGATGGGTCGATCCTGGAAACGGTGCCGTCTCCCGTGTTGGGCACCCAGACAGCTCCGGCCCCGATCACCGGGGTGCCCGGCCGGGCTCCGACGGCAATCGTGGCCAGCACAGGGCCTGTCGGTGAGGTGGCGTTGCTGCATGCTGCCAGCGTCGCCGCGGCCGCAGCGCAGAGGATGCGCTGCATCGAAATCGCGGTCAGATCCCCAGGTATGCCCGCTGGACGTCGGGACTTTCGAGCAACGCCTTGGCCGTCCCCTCTTTGACGACCCGACCCGTCTCAAGAACGTATCCGCGGTTTGCCACCTGCAGCGCCTTGGCCGCATTCTGCTCGATCAACAGGATCGTCGTGCCCTGCTTGTTGATGTCGCGAATGACCTGGAAAATGGTGTCAACCAGGATGGGCGCGAGCCCCAGCGATGGCTCGTCGAGCAGCAGCAGCTTGGGACGCGACATCATCGCCCTCCCGATGGCAAGCATCTGCTGTTCGCCTCCGGACAATGTCCCGCCGATCTGCTGGCGCCGCTCCCGGAGGCGGGGAAACAGCTCAAATACCCTTTCCTGATCGGCGTGAATCGCCGGGCCATCGTTCCGGGAGTAGGCGCCCAGAAACAGGTTGTCTCGTACCGTCATGCGATGAAAGATCCGGCGCCCTTCGGGGGCGTGGCCGATTCCAAGCGTCACGATCCGGTCGGGCGGCAGCCAGGAAATCTCCTTGCCGCGAAGCCGGACGTGACCCTTTGCCGGATGGGTCAGACCGGAGATGGTGCGAAGCGTCGTGGTCTTCCCGGCGCCGTTGCTCCCGATCAGCGTGACGATCTCGCCCTCGTCGATCGTCATGCTGACCTGGTGCAGCGCTTGAACCCGGCCGTAATAGGTGTCGACACCCTGAAGTTCAAGCAGCGCCATCCTCAGCCCTTCAGGCGCTCTTGCCAAGGTAGGCTTCGATGACGCGAGGGTCGGTCCGGACTTCCTGTGGCTTTCCTTCGGCGATCTTTTCGCCGTAATCCAGGACAACGATCCGCTCGGAGATGCCCATGACGACCTTCATGTCGTGCTCGATCAGCAGCACAGTGACGCCCTGGGCGCGGATCCGTTGCACCAGTTCCATGAGTTCGCGCTTTTCCTGCGGGTTGGCGCCCGCCGCCGGCTCGTCCAGCAGGAGCAGTTTCGGATCGTTGGCCAGAGCTCGCGCAATCTCCAGCCGCCGCTGAGAGCCGTAGGGAAGGTTGCGGGCGTAGTTGTGGGCCTGCTGCCGGATGCCGACGAAATCGAGCAGCTCGTTCGCCCGTTCGGTGACCCGCGCCTCTTCTCGGTTCGCCTTCGGCGTCTTGAAGAGCGCATCCCAGAGCTTGGCATGCATGCGTGGATGTTCCCCAATCCGCACGTTATCCAGGGCCGACATGTACGCGAACAGTCGGATCTGTTGAAAGGTGCGAGCGATGCCCATTTCGGCAATCTTGTATGGCTTGAGCCCGGTGATGTCACGGTCCTGAAAGCGGATCATGCCGGCCGTCGGCTTGTAGAGGCCGGTGATGGTGTTGAAGAGAGTCGTCTTCCCGGCGCCGTTGGGACCGATCAAGGCAAAGATCTCACCGGTTCGAATGCTGAAGCTGATGTCATCGACCGCAGTCAGACCGCCGAACCGCTTGGTAACATGATCAACGTCGAGAATGATTTCCGGAGTCGCCTCGCCCTCGGTCAATCGCTCGCCTCGCGTACATCGAACACCGCCTCTTCAGCCGTCCCCTTCTCCAGCTCCTGCTCCCGGATGCGGCTGGGGAAGAGGCCCTGTGGCCGGATGAGCATGACAACTACGAGGATGAGCCCGAAAACGATGTAGTTCAGGCGCTGGACCTCGTCGTGCAGGCCGACCCAGCCGGGGCCGGACTGGTTCAGGAAGCCAAGGCCGACGAGGTTGCTGAAGGCGACGGCATAGTCCGGCAGGTTGGTCAGAACGAAGAACTGCACGATGTAGATCGTTAGCGCACCCACGATGACGCCCGGAATGTTACCCATGCCACCGAGCACCACCATGATCAGAATGCTCACCGAGACGATGAACTCGAAGTTTTCGGAGCTGACGAGGGAGAGTTTTGCGCCATAGAAGCAGCCGGCAAATCCGGCGAACGACGCACCGATCGAGAACGCCAGCAGCTTGATCGCTACCGTGTTGATCCCGCTGGCCGCGGCGGCCACCTCGTCTTCTCGGACCGCCATCCAGGCCCGACCCAGCCGGGAGTTGTAGAGGTTGGTCACGAGCACGATGCAGATAGCGACCAGAAGAATAATCAACCAGTAGTAGTCCATCGGCGCCCAGTTCGAGTCGCTGAAGTCGAAGGGCGAGACAACCTGGATCGGGGTGCCAAACCACGGCCCGCTGATGAACGCCGGCAGATGAGGCGGATCGATGGCCGAGATGCCGTTCACGCCACCGGTCCAGTTGCCGATCGGCGAGCCGGCTCCCAGGAAGCGGAAGACGCGAGGGACGATCTCGCCAAATCCAAGCGTGACGATCGCCAGGTAGTCACCCCGCAGGCGCAGGGTCGGAGCGCCCAGGATCGCGCCGAAGGCCGCCGCGACAAACATGGCGACCAGGATCAGCACCCAGAACGGTAAGTGGAATTCGTGATGTAATGGGCTGCCGGAGAGCTGGCCAGAGGCGAGCAACCCATAGGTGTAGGCGCCGATGGCGAAGAACGCTGCGTATCCAAGATCGAGAAGCCCGGCGAAGCCCACTACGACGTTGAGCCCAATCGCCAGGAGGACGTAGACACCAGCGTCCGCGGCTGTGCTGACCAGGTGATTACCCGAGCCGCCTGTCGTCACGTCGGCGATGCTTGGCCACAGAAGGACGCCGATGATGAGCAGCGTGTAAATCGTGCGATTGCGGTCCTTGAACGTCCCCATGGCCCAGCGCATGGCCAGGTCACTGCGGGGCGACGGCCGGCTCATTTCTCAGGCACCTGCATGCCGAGCAGGCCGGTAGGCCGGAAGACGAGTACCAGGATGAGAATGGCGAAGATCCAGACGTCCGTCAACGCGGCCTGGAAATACGCGTTGGAGAACGCCTGGACCAGCCCGATGAACAGCCCGCCCAGGGCGGCGCCCTGAATGTTGCCGATGCCGCCGAAGACCGCCGCCGTAAAGGCGAAGAGACCGGCGACGAAGCCCTCGTCGAACCGGATGTTGTTGAAGTACAGGCCGAAGATGATGCCACCCGCCGCTGCCAGCGCTGCGCCAATGAAAAACGTGGCGGCGATGGTTCGATTGATATTGATGCCCATCAGCTGGGCCGCTTCGCGGTCCTGGGCTGTCGCCCGCATCGCCTTCCCGAGCTTCGAGCCGTTGATGAAGACGTTGAGTAAGACGACGAGGACAAGGGCGCTGGCGATGACGATCACATCCTTGACCCCGAGCGAGGCACCGAAGAGCGGGATGCGGGTATCGGGCAACAGATCGGGGAAGTGCACGTTGTTCGCGCCCTGCCAGACATACATGACACCTTCGAGGATGAACGACACACCGACCGCCGTGATCAGGATCGCGAGTCGGGGGGCACTACGCAATGGCCGGTACGCGACCCGCTCGATGACGACGTTGATGCCGCCGTCGATCACCATCACAATTGCCGTGACCACCAGCAGGACGACGACCATTCCGATCGAGACTGGAGAACCCTCGGTGAGACCGAAGGCGCCGATCAGCGGAATGGCGAGGAAGTATCCGAGCGTAAAGATGTCGCCGTGTGCGAAGTTGATCAATTCGATGATGCCGTACACCATCGTGTAGCCGAGGGCGATCAGCGCGAAGATGGCCCCGTCAGCAGTTCCGTAGATCACGATCTGGAGGAAAAATCCCGGATCGTCAATGGCCTTGGGGAGAAGCAGAACCGCCAGAGCCAGGGCAATCCCACCGAGGAACAGTTGCGTACCCAGCGTGCCGCTCAACGCGGTCCGGGTCCCCTTCAGCGCTGCAGCTAATGTTGCCACTGGTCAAAAAAAGGGAGGGGCGGTCGCCCGCCCGCTCCCTCTTATACGCGCTTTAGAGGCCTTTCGACAAGTCGACGCTGCTGATTACGTCCCAACCCTTGCTGGCGTCCTTGATCCCGTAGATGGTGATCACCTTGTTGGTGGTGTCACCCTTGTCGTCGAAGCTGGTGTGGCCGAGCACGCCTGTGTAATCGGTCTTATACATCTGGTCGAGCACCTGCTGCCGTTTGGGCATGTTGCCGCCGTTGGCCTTGATGGCCCGGCCGATCGCGGCGATCAGGAGCTTGGTGGCGTCGTAGGCGGGCATGGTGTACGCGCCGTAATCGCTCGAGTTCGGGTAGGCCTTCTTGAAGGCATCGATCGTCGCCTGCGATCCCGAGACTTTTTCGGCCGCGACGGTTGCCACGGTGCCGGCCATCCCGACGGCCGCTGCGGCGGCATCCGATTTGCACTTGTCGGTGACGATACCGTCACCACCGAAGAAGGGCGCAGTGTCGGCAAAGCCGGCCGCCTTCATCTGGTTGCGGACCACGCACGCGTTGTTGCTGTCTGTGCCGCCGAAATAGATCGCCTCCGCGCCGGCCTTCTGTGCCGCCCGCAGGAATGGTTTGAAGTCGCTGACCTTGGAGGCGTTGGGGAAGTCCTGGCGCTTGACGACCGTCCCGCCATCCTTCTGGAAACGGATCGTGAACGTGTCGGCGATGCCCTTTCCGTAGGCCTCAGCGTCGGACGCCACACCGACTTTCTTGATGTTCAGGGTCTTGTAGGCGTAGTCCGACATGGCCGGGCCCTGGTAGTCGTCGGTGGTGGCGACCCGGAAGTAATTGTTCGTCCCGGTTGGGCGCAGATCCTTCGGGAACGGTACGCCGGCCGCCTTGCAGTCGACGTCAGCGACGCCGCTCAGGGACTGCGGGATGTAGATGTCCTTGGTCAGGCACTGGTTCGTGTTGGCTGGGCTGATCTGGACGAGGTGGGCCCGGTTGCTGATCGGGATCTCGGCGCGCGCCACGCTCGAGTTGAACGGGCCGATCATGCCGAGAACCTTCGAGTCGTCGACCAGCTGCTGGACGTTCTGCGCGCCCTTTTGAGGGTCGTGAACGCCATTGACGGCATCGTCAAAGTTCGCGACGGACAGGGTGAAGCCCTCGACGGTCTTGGTTTGGTCGACCGCGAATTTGACGCCGTTGAGGGTCGGGATACCGTTCGAGGTTTCGCCGCCCGACTCCGGCAGTTCGACGCCGATCTTGATCGCTCCCTTGTTTGAGGTGCCACCGGTTGAGGTGCCGCAGGCGGCCAGCACCAGGCTCGCTAGGGCTAGCCCGGCAAGCAATTTCGGCAATCTCATACAACGTCCTCCTTCCAAATAACGGTTTTAGGTGTCTCGCGCTGGTTTAACTTTGCGTGCCCGAAGGCGTAGCTCTTTATACAACCTTGCCCAACCGGGCGCAACTGGTTGGGCAACTCTTCTAATACCTACTAATAATGTTCCCGGGGCTGGCACAAGCATCCTGAGCCCCCGTCGTTGTGATGCCGAGCAACCCGCTATGCAGGCTTGACAATGGTTTTGGGGCGCGCGTAGGGTATACGACGCATCTCAGGAGGGCATTCCTTGGCGGAATTCGCAGAACGGATCAAACCGCGGGCCCAGTACGTCGATGAGGCGATCGAGCTGGCCCTGGCGAACAGATGGACCGAAGCGGTCCAGGTCAACCGCGGCATCATCGACCGCTTTGGCCCGGACGAGGACACCCTCAACCGGCTGGGGAAGGCCTACACCGAACTCGGCCAGCTCGATGACGCGATCGAGGCCTACAGGAGCACCCTGAAGATGAATCCGGTCAACCCGATCGCCGTCAAGAACCTGGCCAAGCTCCAGGCGCTTCGCGGCGGCCAGCTGGTGCCGGCCTCAAAGGCGAAAGTCGACGTCGATGCCTTCATCGAGGAAACCGGCAAGACCACCCTCACCGCCCTGCACGTGCACGGCGAAGGCGATCCCTGTAGCAAGGTTTCCGGCGGCGACCCGGTCAGGCTGATCGTGGACGGCGACACAATGAACGTCGAGACCGCCCGCGGCGTCTACCTCGGCCACCTCGAGCACGCGCTGGGGCGGCGCCTGATCAAGTTCCTGGATGGTGGCAACCGCTACTCCGGGGCGGTGGCGACCTGTGAGGGTGGCGCCATCAAGATCATCGTCCGGGAGGCCTACCAGGACCCGAAGTTCTTCGGCCGGCCGTCGTTCACGATCAAGAAGGGCCGCGAGGAGTTCCGCCCCTACGCCAAGGATTCGTTACTCACCCGGACGGCCGACGTCGAGGAGGCCGACGAGGAGGGGGAGGAGCCCGCCGAGGAACTCGACGGGATGCATACTGTCGATTCGGCCGAGGACGACGTCGAGGTTCCGGAGGCCGACGAAGACACCCGCAAAGAAGACGTCTACTAGCCCCGGTCGCCCCGAGCTGGGAACCCGGGCGGCGTCGGCGGGGTAGTCATGGCATGGCACCTGGGTCGCGACGCGCCGGCCGAGCCGGAAGGCTAGGCGGCCTCCTCTTTGCCGGCATCATCCTGGCGGGATGTGCGCAGCCCCGTCAACAGGCCACAAGTCCAAAGGCGTCCACGGCTGCCCAGCCACGCTGCCAGCCGACCCCAGGACATCGCGGCGATAGTTCCCCCGGGATGGGCCCGGTGGCTGCCGGCCGGGTCACGCTCGGCCCCGGCCTGTCCCTCACGCCTTCACCTGACCTGGTCGCCAGCACCCGGGGCGAACCGCTCGAGATTACCGGGGTGGTATACGACCGACGGTGCCGGCCACTCGCCGGTTCCCGAATCGAGCTGTGGCAGGCGAATGCCAGCGGCGAGTACGGACCTCCGCAAGGCAGCGATGAGTTGCGATGCTGCTATCTCCAGGGGGCGGTCGAAACCGACGCC
>VBEW01000250.1 GCA_005889225.1 Chloroflexota bacterium
CTGATGCTCTCCATCGCGACGACGAGAGTGTCGCGACCGAACAGGGTGACGTACCAGGGGATGCCGGCGGCCGGGATGAAGACGCTCCGCCGGACGGCAAAGTCCGCCATCCGGAGCGCTTCCATGTCGGCGACGGCCTGGCGCCAGATGATGGGGAGCGTCGGGTGGCTGGCTTCGACGTCGACCGCTGGCAGCTCGCCGGTCGCCATCTCCGGCCGCCGGGGGTGCACCGCACTACAGGGAAGCACTCGCGCCCGATGCCCGTCGATCACGGGCAGCCATTCGACACACGTATGCCAGGTCTCTTTGGGCGCGAGCGTGATCACAAACTGCATCCGGCCGTTAGCGAACTCCGCGTGTGAGGAGGAGCGCTCGACCGTGATGACCAGGTCTCGCTTGAACGACCCGTTGACATAGGAGGTACGCAGCTCGCCCGCCTTTTCGTGCCAGGAACTTTGCAGGTTGCCTCGCCGGACCAGCCGTCGCCGCCGCACGTCGAAGATATCCGCAAAGTCCGATTCGATCGCGACCTCGAGGATCAGCCGCACCGGCTGGGCGGCGTAGTTGACCAGGTCGTAGTCCTCGTGGATGCCCTCAAAAATCGTGCGGTCCAACCGGAGACCGATGGCGCGTTCCTCGAGGATCACGTCGTCCTCGGCTCCATTGCGGGTGCCCGCCAGGGTCAGCTCCGGGCTGGTGAACTCCCAGCGCGCGGAGAAGTGGTCGAACGGGCTGGCGTCGAGCAAGAGCGGCACCCGGCCGTTGATCGTGAGGGAGTAGCCGGACACGAAGCGGGTATCACGCGCGAAGAACCCGACACCGGCGGTCGGCACCATGGTGGCGTTCGTATCGCAAACCAGGAACTGATGGTCGTGGTTGATGGTGATGGTGGGAACGCCGTGAGTGACAGGCATGAGCGCTCAGAGAAATCTTAGGGATCGCCGCTGCCGTCGACCAGACCTTATTGGGGAATGATGGGCGTCAGCCCGGGATCCTCGCGGTCGGAGTCGGCAAGGCTGGTGATATAGGTATGGCGTTCGACGATCTGATTCTTTGCCAGCTCCAGCCGGGCGGCGCTATCGCCGAGCCGGCATTTTCCGTAGTGGTGGTTACCGCCGTCCCAGAACGTTCCGACCGTCAGGCTGCGGCATGACACCATCTTCACCTCCCGCACCGCGACCGACCGGCGATGACGAAGCGCCACCTCTTCGAAGACGGCGCATTCGCTGAAGCCTTGGGGGAAGGGGCGCGGAAATGGACAGGCGTCGCCTGGAAGCTTCCCCATCACTTATCCACACCACGCCGCTACCACTTGTGTCAATGTGCCGAGATGCGGAACTGTTTGCGGGGGATCTCCAATTGTTGAGCTCCGCTACTTAGCGTCGCACGTTCTAGCCTTTGCGCTCACTGATCTCGAAGAGGTGACCGTCCGGGTCGCGGAAGAAACAGCGGACTTCCCACGCCGAGTCGTGGGGCTCGGTCAGGAACTCGGCGCCCCGGCCGCGCAACAGATCATAGGCAGCCCGGCAATTCGGGACGCGAATCGTGATGCTGTGGCTGATCTTCGAAGGATCCGCCGGCGCGACAAATGCGGTGCCGGGCTTGTCGGGCGTCTCACCTCCCGGCGTAACCACCAGCAGCCAGGCGCCCTGGAAGTTGAAGACCGCCGAGGTGCCGCCGTACTCTCCCGTCAACGTCGCCCCCAGGACGTCTCGGTACCAGTCCCGCGATCGGGCGAGGTCGCGAACGACCAGGATGTGGGTCAGCTCCATGCCCGGCGCTGGAAACGTCTCCGGCCCAGCCATCAGACTCCGCGGACGTACACCGCTCCTGTCGCTGATCGACCGCGACCCAGACAGTGGTGTTGAAAGCGCGTCGGCATCTGCACAAAACCTACACCACGAGCAACGCCAGGGCCAGGCCGCGTATCGTTGACGCACCACCCGGACATAGAGGAGGGAGCGTGATGGCATCGAACACCGGCGTGCGTACTGAGTTGTATCGCGATCAGTTCGGGATTCTCCTGGAGGACCTGAGCAACCACATGCTTGAGCTGAAATGGCTCGACGGCAGCTCCGCGATGACCGATGAAGACTTCAAGGCCTGGCTCGATCGGTTTTCGACGGAAGCCGAAGCGCGTCGTCAGCCGCATCTCGTCATCAACGTCCGCGAGTTTCGCCATCGGCCCGGGCCCGAGGTCGGCCCCTGGCGCGATGAGCACGTTATTCCCCGCTACAACCGTGCCGGCGTGAGCAAGTTCGCGTTCTTGCTCCCCCAGGGCTCGCCGGGAGCTGGCGCCTCACCCACTCCAGAGCCGCCAGGTAAGTTTCCGACGGGTTATTTCGATCAGCCCTCGAAAATCGAGGCCTGGTTCAAGACGTAGCCGACGCGTTCCCGACCCCCGAAGCCTGCCGCAGGATGTCGATCTCG
>VBEW01000249.1 GCA_005889225.1 Chloroflexota bacterium
GGGCTGCTCTACGTGGCGTTGCGACGGGTCGCCCGCATGAACCCCGTGCTCGCCGCGGTGTTCTCCGGGATGGCCCTCTTTCTCTTCGTCGACGAAGGATTGACCCCAACGCTGGGCCTGAGTGCGCCCAACAATCAATACCCCCTGACAACGCATTTGCGAGGCTTGCTGGGTCACCTCGCCTACGGCGCCGGTGTTGCCGTTACGGCCGAATTGCTGCTGGCCGATCGAGAGTAAGCCTCCAGCACCCCACGGCCGGTGCGAAAAACCGAACTGGGGGCTGATGCCAGCCCCCTCGACGCCGGGCGCTAACTAGGGCACCATCGCGGTATGGGCTCCACACCCGGTGGAATGAGCGCGCGGTTGGGGCAGACCCTGGCATGGGGTTCTCTCGCCCTGTCGGTCGGGCTGCTGGCGGCGGCGCTCTACCTGAGCTCGATCATGCCCGCAACCGTCCCCGCGAGCAGGCGACCAGCGTCGGAAAACTTCACGTTCATGCTTCTCGCTATCGCTTTCTCGACACTCGGCGCCTTCCTGGCGTTACGCCGGGAAACCAACCGGGTGGCCTGGATGGCCTGCGCCATCGGACTCGGCATCAGCTTGTCGGGCTTCGGCCTCTATTACCAGCTCGTCGCGGAGTACAGCCGGCCAGGCCAGTTCCCAGCCGCGACGCTGGCGTTCCTGGCCGGCGATCTCGGTTGGAGTCTTGCCCTCGGGGTGATGCTGACCTTTCTTCCCTTGCTCTTTCCGGATGGCAGGCTGATCTCGGCTCGCTGGAAACCGGTTCTCTGGCTGAGCGGATCCGGCATCGCGCTCGCCGTAGTCGGGAGTTGGCTGTCCGACCTGGAGCCGGGATTGAAGACCGCTGGCGACGTGCTGCAGAATGCCTCCGGCCTGGTTCTGCTGCTGGCGGTGATTGCGGCCCTTGCCTCGCTAGTTGTGCGATACCGAAGATCAGGTTCCCAGCAGCGGCTGCAGTTGAAATGGTTCATTGCCGCGATCACCCTCGTCGGCCTGCTCGCGGCAGTGCAGAGCGTCATGGCGGTCCTCGAGACCCAGCTTCCGCTCAACGACCTGATCGTCTCCCTCGTGCTGCTGGCCATCCCAGCTTCGATCGCGATCGCCGTCTTCAAGTACCGGCTCTATGAAATCGACCTGGTCATCAACCGCGCGCTCGTTTACGGCGGACTCGCCGCGTTCATCACTATCGTCTATGTCGGCGTCGTGGTGGGCATCGGCACGCTCGTTCGTTCACGCGGGCAGTTCAACCTGGCGCTCTCGATCTTGGCGACGGCGCTGGTCGCGGTTGCTTTTCAGCCGGTGAGGCAGCGGGTCGAGCGATGGGCCAACCAGGTGGTCTACGGAAGCCGGTCGACGCCCTACGAAGCGCTCACGGGATTCTCGCACCGGATTGCGGGCGCCTATGCCGATGAGGAAGTCCTGTCGCGGCTGGCGCGCGTGCTGGTGGAAGGCACCGGTGCCACGATGGCGACGGTCTGGATCTATCGAGCCAGCGATCCGATTGCGGCTGCCAGCTGGCCGGAAGGCGAGCCGCCATTACGCGCTGAGGTAGCTGACCGGGTTGTCCAGGTCCGACACGAGGGCGAGCTGCTTGGTGTTTTGACGCTGAAGAAGGGGGCTGGTGAGCCGTTTACCCCGGTGGAGGAGAGCCTGCTGACGGATCTTGCCGCCCAGGCTGGGCAGGTGCTCCGCAACATTCGCCTGACGGCGGAGCTGCAGGCCCGCCTCCAGGAAATCTCGAGTCAAGCGGGCGCGCTCCGCGAATCCCGCCAACGCATTGTCGCAGCGCAGGATGCCGAGCGGCGGCGCCTCGAACGCAACATCCATGACGGCGCGCAGCAGCACCTGGTAGCCCTCGCCGTCAAGCTCAGGCTGGCCGCGACCCTGGCCAAACGCGATCCCGAAAAAGCCCGACGTTCGATCATCGAACTCAAGGCGCAGACCGCGGAGGCGTTGCAAACCCTGCGTGATCTTGCCCAGGGCATCTATCCACCGGGCCTCCACGAGCGCGGCCTGCTGGACGCCCTGAGCGCGCATGCCGCGGTGACCGCCGACGGCGTCGGCCGCTACGACCCCGACGTCGAGGCGGCCGTCTATTTCTGCTGCCTCGAGGCCCTCCAGAATGCGGCCAAGCATGCGCACGCCTCCCGGACCACCATTCACCTCGAGCAGCGCGAAGGCCATCTCCGCTTCGCCGTCACCGACAACGGGATTGGCTTCGATCCCGAGCGTGCCGTGACCGGAGCCGGAGTCCAGAACATGAAGGACCGCCTGGCATCGCTCGGCGGCACCCTGACGGTCCAATCACGCCCCGGCGAGGGTACGATCGTCACCGGCGTCGTGCCGGTGCGTGAGCGCTCGGTGGTCGGAGCGGCCGGATGACCCGACGACCTGCCGTTCCCGCAACAGCGCTCGGCCTGGCGGTGCTGACCATCGCGCTTGCGGTCGCCACCGTGCTGGTCGGTATCGCAAACCAGACCCCCGTGGACCTGAGCGGCCTGTCGCTGATCACCTTCCTTGCTTTTCCGGCGATGGGCGTACTGATCCTGCGTCACCGGCCCAACCACCTCATCGGTTGGCTGCTGCTCGCGATCGGCGTTGACATCTACCTGACGTTTGTCGCCGGTGACTACTCCAACCTCGCGCTGGTGCATCATCCCGGCTCATTGCCCTTCGGCCACGCGGTCGCCTGGATCAGCGGCTGGCTCTGGATTCCATTCGCCCTGATGGTTCTGCTCTTTGTGCCGATGCTGTTTCCTGACGGCCGGCTGCTATCCCGGCGCTGGTGGATCGTGGTGGCGAGTGGTTTGGTGTTCGCCGCCCTCGCTTTTCTACCCCGGCGTCCTGAACCCGTTGGCGCTGCCGCAATTCAATGCGGTGTTCAGGGTCCTGGTCGACATCGCGCTGCTGTTTGGTCTGGCCGCGATGATCGGATCGATTGCCTCGGTCGTGGTTCGCTACCGCCGAGGCGATGGCCGCCAGCGGCAGCAGCTCCGTTGGTTCCTGGTGGCGGTGATCGTCGCGGTCGTCCCGTTCGTCCTGCAAGGCAACGTGCCAAACATCGTGGCCCAGACCGCGACCGGGTTGACGGTCCCGTTGTTGCCGATCAGCATCGCGATTGCGGTGCTTCGTTACCACCTTTATGACATCGACGTGGTGATCAACCGTGCCCTGGTCTATGGCGCGCTCGCCGCCTTCATCACCGTCGTCTACGTTGGAATCGTCGTCGGTATCGGTGCCGCGCTGGGTGGCGGCACCCGGCCGAACCTGTTGCTCTCCATCGTGGCCACCGCCGTGGTCGCGGTCGCCTTTCAGCCCGTACGCGAGCGAACCCAGCGGATGGCGAACCGGCTTGTCTACGGCCGCCGCGCCACACCCTACGAGGTGATGGCCGGTTTTGCCGACCGGATGGCGGATACGTTGTCCGTCGACGAGGCGCTGCCCAGGACCGCCGAAGCCGCTGCGCGGGGCGTCGGCGCCGCTGCGGCCCGAGTGACGCTGCTCCTACCCGACGGTTCGCGTCGGGTGACGACGTGGCCAGACCAGGCAGGCGAGACGACCCTTCCGTACGCGTTGCCCGTGCCGTATCAGGGGGAGACGATCGGGGAGATCGCCGTCCGCAAAGGCGCAGGCGAGATCCTCACGCCAGGGGAGCGGCGATTGCTCGCCGACCTCGCGGCCCAGGCGGGACTCGTCTTGCACAACGTCCGCCTGACGGCTGCGTTGCAGGCACAACTCGAGCAACTGTCGATACAGGCCACCGACCTGCGCGCGTCGCGGCAGCGAATCGTCACCGCCCAGGAGACCGAGCGCCGCCGGCTTGAGGCCGAAATCCGGGCGGGCGTCCAGCCGGAGCTGGAGGCGATGGCAGGTCAGCTTGCCGATGTCGATCGGTTGCTCGGGGAGGATCCCCACCAAGCCATCCGCCGCCTCGAAGACCTGACCGCGATGACACAACAAACGCTCGACGAACTTCGAGAGCTAGCTCGGGGCATTTTTCCGCCCCTGCTCGCGGACAGGGGCCTGATCCCGGCGCTGCAGGCACAGATCCGCAAGATTGAAGCGGGTGTCGCCGTCCAGGCGGCGGATGACGTGGGGAGCCGACGGTTCGAGCCTGGGATCGAGGCGGCCGTCTACTTCAGCTGCCTTGAGGCGCTCCGCCGGGCGACCACATCGACGGTCATCCGGCTGGTCGACGACCGCGACCAGTTGCGATTCTCGGTTGACGGGCTGGCAGCCGTTGTCGATGGCGAGATGCAGGCGAGTCAGGATCGCATCGCGGCCGTCGGCGGCACGCTCGAGGTTGGCGCAGTCGCGGTCAGCGGCCGCATCCCGCTGTCACCGCTCTAACCAGGCCAGCACCTCGCGTTTGTAGAGACGCATCCCGCCGGCGGTGCAGGTTGGGAGCGATCGCGAAAGGAGCAGGCCTCGGGAGTACAACCCCGCGCACCGGGAATCAGATCGCAGTCGTCGGGTAGCGGCACATCGAGTCGCCGGCGGTGCTTGGCAGGTGCAACGACGGCAGTACTCGCCCGGCCAGATTCACAGCTCCGCGAAGAAGACTGCGATGTCGCGCGCCAGGAGCTCGGGCTCTTCCGCTGCCGCGAAGTGGCCGCCGGCCGGCATCGGGGTCCAGCGCCGCACGTTGTAAAGCCGTTCGGCCCACGCTCGGGGCGGCATGCCCTCGTCGGCGAACTGCTTGGCGAACAGCGCGATTCCGGTAGGCACCTTGACAACGTCATCTGGCCCGAGCGTTATGCCATGCGAGCGGTTGTCGACATAATCGCGCATCGACGACGTGATGGTCCGCGTCGCCCAGTAGATCGTCAGGTTGGTGAGAAGGAAATCACGAGAGAAGCGGCGATCGAGGTCGCCGTGGGAATCGGCCCACGAACGCCACTTCTCCAGGATCCACGCCGCCAACCCGGCGGGCGAATCGTTCAGCGCGTAGCCAAGCGTCTGTGGTCTGGTGGACTGGATGGCCTTGTAACCCCCCTCTTTCTCCCAGAAAGCATGGTTGTGTTTTAGATAGCTTTGCTCTTCCTCAGACAGTGGCCGCGAACCCCGGCCCGTATAGGGCGCGATCTCGAGGTTGTTCAGGTGAACGCCGATGACCTGTCCGGGGTGATCGAGCGCCATGAACGTCGCGACACCGGCCCCGAAATCGCCACCCTGAGCCCCGTACTGTTCGTATCCGAGGCCACCCATCAAACGGTGCCAGAGCTCAGCGGTGTAGCGGTAGTTGACTCCGGTTCGGTCCGGCCGCTCAGAGAATCCGTAGCCTGGCAATGACGGGATCACCACGTCGAACGCGGCGCCCTCGATACCGTGGGATCGTGGATCGGTCAGCATCGGGATCAGCGGCACTAACTCGACGAAGCTGCTCGGCCAGCCGTGCGTCAGGATCAAGGGGATGCCGTTTCCGCGACGCGCTCGCTCGTGGATGAAGTGGACCTTGATGTCCAGATCGGCCCGGAAATGGGCGAAGGCGTTGAGCTGGTGCTCCTGTGCGCGCCAGTCGAATCCGTCGGCCCAGTAGGCAAGCAGCCCTTTCAGGTATCCAAGATCGGTGCCCTGCTCCCAGGCGACATCGGGCGCGGGATCCGGCCATCGCGTGTTGCGA
>VBEW01000128.1 GCA_005889225.1 Chloroflexota bacterium
CCCGGCGGTCTATCTGATCGCGCTGAACTCGACGATGTCGATCGGCCTGGGGCCGCTGCAGGACGTCTCGGTCCACGGGATGAACGTCGTGCCGCAGCTGCAGGCTGAGCTGGCCGACGGCTGCGTAGTTATCGACGACGTCGACACCATGGAAGAGCAGCTCGAGCGGGCGCAGTCGATCCTGCTCGAATCCAAACCGGTTGCGATTTGCTTTTATCCCGACATTATTTCGAAGGATCTCCAGGTCGACGCACCGGCGCGCAGCCGGCCGCGCCACGTTCGGCAGCAGGACGTCGAGCGTTTCATCGACGAGTTCCCGCGGATCGCCGATGGGCGCCGGGTGGTCATCTATGTGAGCAGCGAGGCAGCTCGCTGGCCAGGCATGCAGGCGATCACGACCGAGCTGTCGACCCTCTTGCAGGCGCCCACCGTATGGTCGGTCAACGGCGCGAACGCCGTCTCATCCGACAACCCCTACGGCTTTGGCTACATCTCGTTCGGCGGCAACGACGAAGCCATGAAGCTTTGGCGGAGCATCGGCCCCGAAGACTGCGTGGTCACGCTGGGCTTTGACCCGGGCGAGTACTCGCTGAACCTGGGCGCGATCCCGGCTGGGGATGTCTGGCACTTGACGGGATGGACCGAGCCATACGGCCACATCGCGGGCGAATTCCGCCATCGCGTGCGCGGCAACTACCGCGTCGTTCGTGGCGATCTCGACCTCGTCCTGGGTCAGATCGTTCCCCGGCTGAAGGCTCATGGCGTGGGTCGGCGGCCGGCGGTCGACGTCCCGGAGCGACTGAACACACGACACATCACGCGAGATGTTCGGGAAGGCTCCGTCGACTTCATCGCCTTCTACGAGCAGCTGCACCATTCCTGGCGCCCGAACAGCATCGGCTTCGACGACGTCTGCATCGCCTACAAGGACCGCCAGTACGTGACTCAGCGGCCGCATCCCTTCATCCCCTTCCACACCATGCACGACGGGTCGGCGATGGGCGGCGGTTTCGGGCTCGGCCTCGGCGCGAAAATGGCCGATCCCAGCCTGCACACCTTCGTCTTCACGGGCGACGGTTGCTGGCGCCTGTTCGGAGGGACACTCGCCGACGCGGCCAACCTCGACCTGCGCGTCTTCATCATCAACAACGGCGTCTACGGGATCGTTGACAAGGGGCTGGAGGTGGTCATCCCCGACGTGGAGCGCCGCCGTTACCACGCGGCTCTGCCCTCGATTGATTTCGTCGGGGCCGCGAAGGCACATGGCTGGGATGGATTCCGGGTCAAGCCGGACCTCAGCAACCTGGGCGAAATCATGGATGCCTGCTATGAGCAGCAGGGCCAGTCCATCCTGGTTGATGTGCCGGTCGATGCCGACCAGGTGATCGGCCTCAATCCCCGGCTCAACAACCTGACCACCAAGACGTACCTCTAATGGCGAAGGTCTATCACGATGACGACGCCGACATGTCGGCGCTCGCCGGCCAGCGCGTGGCGGTCATCGGCTACGGCAGCCAGGGCCATGCGCATGCCCTGAACCTCCAGGACAGCGGCGTCGATGTCGTGGTCGGCCTCTACAAGGGCAGCAAGTCCTGGGCCGCGGCGGAGGAGGAGGATCTCCGGGTGGAGACCGTCGAAAAGGCGGTCGAGCTGGCCAACCTGGTGATGATGCTGGTACCGGACCAGACGCAGAAGCGGCTTTACGACGAGGCCGTCAAGCCGAACCTGAAGCCGGGCAGTGCGCTGATGTTTGCCCACGGGTTCAACATCCATTTCAGTCAGATCCTGCCGCCCGACGATGTCGACGTGGCCATGGTGGCGCCAAAGGGGCCCGGCCACATCGTGCGGCGGATGTTCAAGGAAGGCATCGGGGTGCCCGCGCTGTTCGCCATCCACCAGGACACCACCGGCAAGGCCCGTGCCCGCACGCTCGCCTACGCCCGCGGCATCGGCTCCACGATGGCGGGGGTGCTGGAGACGACCTTCAAAGAGGAAACCGAAACCGACCTCTTCGGCGAGCAGACCGTGCTGTGCGGCGGCATCAGCCACCTGATGAAAGCCGGCTTCGACACGTTGGTTGAGGCGGGCTATCAGCCGGAGCTGGCGTACTTCGAGTGCATCCACGAGATGAAGCTGATCGTCGACCTCATCTACCAGGGCGGCCTGAGCTATATGCGCTACAGCGTCAGCGATACGGCGGAGTTCGGTGACTACGCCAGCGGGCCGCGCGTCATCAGCCCGGCGGTTCGCGACGAGATGCGGCAGATCCTGCGCGAGATCCAGGACGGGACCTTCGCCCGGACTTGGATCCTGGAGAACCAGGCCGGCCGCCCCGCCTTCAACAACTACCGGCGGCAAGCCAAAGACGAGCTGGTCGAGAAGGTCGGTGCCAATCTGCGAGCGATGATGCCCTGGCTCAAACCAAACGGAAAGGCAAAGAACTGATGGAGCAACGGGTCTACATCTTCGACACCACCTTGCGCGACGGCGAGCAGTCGCCGGGCGCCTCGCTGAATTCCGATCAGAAGCTGGCCATCGCCTGGCAGCTGGCACGACTCGGAGTCGACGTGATCGAGGCCGGCTTCCCGCTGTCGTCGCCCGGCGACTTCGAGGCGGTGCAGCGGATCGCACGCCAGGTTGAGGGCCCGATGATCACTGCCCTGGCGCGTGCCGCGCGTCCGGATATCGATTCGGTCTGGCAGGCGGTTCGCGATGCCGAGCGCAAGCAGATCCACATGGTGCTCTCGGTGTCGGACATCCACATCGAGCGAAAGCTGCGGTCGAACCGGCGCGACGTGCTCCGCCGCGGCGTCGAGGCGGTTGCCTACGCGCGCTCGCTCTGCGACCAGGTCGAATACTCGCCCGAGGACGCCGGGCGGGCCGATCCGGATTACCTCTACGAAACTCTGGAGGCGGTGATCGAGGCCGGCGCCACGGTGGTCAACATCCCGGACACCACCGGCTATACCCTGCCGAACGAGTTCGGAGCCCTGATCGCCTCCATCCGGGCTAACGTGCCCAACATCGACCGGGCACTGATCAGCGTGCACTGCCACAACGACCTTGGTCTGTCGACGGCCAACAGTGTCGCGGCGGTACTGAACGGCGCCCGGCGGGTGGAGTGCACCATCAACGGCATCGGCGAGCGCGCCGGCAACGCCTCGCTGGAAGAGGTCGTGATGATCCTGCGCACCAGGGAGAAGTCGCTCGGCCTGCCCACCGGCATCGACACCACACGGTTGGCCGAGGTCAGCGCCCTGGTGGCCCGCGAAACCGGCATTCCGGTCCAGCCCAATAAGGCGGTGATCGGGGCCAACGCGTTCGCCCACGCCTCGGGCATCCATCAGGACGGCGTCCTCAAGGACAAGCTGAACTACGAAATCATGCGGCCCGAGGAGGTGGGGATGGGAGAGAGCCGGATCGTGCTCTCTCCCAGGTCCGGGCGCCACGCGTTTCAGTTCCGGCTGGCGGAGTTGGGCTACCACCTGCCGGAGGCCGCGTTCGCCCGGGCCTGGGAGGAATTCCTGGACCTGGCCGACCGCAAGAAAGACATCCTCGATCGAGATCTTGAAGAGATCGTGCAAAGTACCCAAGCATTGTTCCCTCACCCTCTGGGGGAGGGCAGGGTGGGGGTCGTCGCCTGATGGCCGTCGAGCCGCTCCACGCCCCCGACGCTGGGCCACCGCCCACGCAATCGATCTATGGCGGATTCGCCTATTTCCAGGGCGCGATCGTACCGTTCGACGACGCCAAGGTGAGCATCGGGACGCACGCGCTCAACTACGGGACCGCGTGCTTCGAAGGCATCCGGGGCTACTGGAACCCGGATCACAAGGAGATCTACCTGCTCAAGCTCGCCGAACATTACCAGCGATTCCTGAAATCGACGGCGCTGCTCAAGATGAAGCTCGACGTATCCGTCGAGCAACTGTGCGAGCTGACCCGTGAGGTGATCCAGCGGGACGGCTATCGGACCGATGTCTATGTGCGGCCGATCGCCTACAAGGCCTCGCCGATCATCAAGGTCGACCTGCACTCACCGAAGGACGCTGTCGCGATCTTCGCCATGCCGATGGGCGGCTACTCCCGCATCGACGGATTGCGGGTGACGATCTCGTCATGGCGCCGGATCAGCGACAACAGCATCCCGGCTCGAGCGAAGATCACGGGCGCCTACATCAACACCGCGCTCGCGACCGAAGATGCCAACGCGGCGGGATACGACGACTGTCTGATGCTGACCGAGGATGGGCATATCGCCGAGGGAAGTGCCGCGAACTTTTTCATGGTGCAGGGACGGACGCTGGTGACGCCGCCGGTCACCGACGACATCCTGGTGGGCATCACCCGGGCGGCGGTGATGCGGCTGGCCCTCGACTTCGAGCTCGACATCCTCGAGCGAAGCGTGGACCGCACCGAGGTATACCAGGCCGATGAGGCGTTCCTCTGCGGTACCGGCGTCCAGGTGGCGCCCATCGTCGAGGTGGACGGGCGCCCGATCGGCTCCGGCCGGCCGGGGTCGATCACCCTGGGGCTGCAGGATGCGTACTTCCGCGCCGTCCGTGGCAACGATCCCCGCTACCGGCAGTGGTGCACCCCGGTTTATGGCGGGATGCCTCGAATTACATAGGCGGGTTGCAAGCCGAAGGTAGGGGCTGTTAGTCTTTTCCGACAACTGAATAGCGACGGTTATCAAGAGTGGCAGAGGGGCCCGGCCCGAAGAAGCCTGCCAACCTACCGGAGACCCCGGCAAGGTGGAAAGTCCGCCAGACGAGAGTCTGGAAGATGACATGGTCACGGACTTTAAGGCCCCTGTTACTCAGGGGCTTTTGTTTTATTCCCTCCCGCTCTGGGGGAGGGCGGCGGAAGGTTCCCTCCCCCGCTCGCGGGGGAGGGCAGGGTGGGGGCAGTAAGCATCGAGGAGGAATCGGTGAAGCGGTTGCGATGTCGAGAGTGCGGGCGGCTGCGTGACTTCGAGCCCGCCTATGTCTGCGAGAACTGTTTCGGACCTCTCGAGGTCGCATATGACCTCGATGCCATCAGGCAGCGGGTTTCGCGCCACACGATCGCCGATGGACCGGCCAGCATCTGGCGCTATCGCGAGCTGCTGCCGGCGCCGGCGGGGAATCCCATCGACCTGGGAACCGGCTTCACGCCACTCGTGGAGGCGAAGAATCTCGGCGAGGCGCTGGGCCTCGATCATCTCTTTGTCAAGAACGACACCCTGAATCCGACCGGGTCATTCAAGGACCGCAATGTCGCGGTGGCCACCAACTTCGCGCTCTCCTACGGCTTCGACACGCTCTCCTGCTCCTCCACCGGCAATCTCGCCGGGTCGGTCGCAGCCTATGCGGCGCGCGCCGGCCTGCGCGCGCTCGTCTTCATTCCGGCTGACCTCGAACCCGGTAAGGTCGGCGCCGCCAGTGCGTACGGCGCGACGATCGTCGAAGTCGAGGGCACCTACGACGACGTCAACCGCCTCTGCGCCGAGCTGGCCGACCAGTATCGCTGGGCGATCGTCAACGTCAACCTTCGCCCGTTCTATTCGGAAGGAAGCAAGACGCTCGCCTTCGAAGTCGTCGAGCAGCTCGGCTGGCAGGCCCCGGACCACATCGTGGTCCCCGTGGCTGCCGGCTCGCTTTTGGCCAAGACGGCCAAGGCGTTTCACGAACTGGTGGGTGTGGGCCTGGTCGAGGGCGTGCCGACGCGAATTCACGCCGCCCAGGCGGAGGGTTGCGCGCCGGTGAGTACGGCGATTCAGCGCGGTCTCGATACGGTGACCCCCGTCAGGCCGCACAGCATTGCCAAGTCGCTGGCGATCGGCAACCCGGCGGACGGTCGTTACGCGGCACGTGCCGTGCGCGCCTCCGGAGGTTGGGGCACGGCGTGTCGTGAGGATGCGGTGCTGGAAGGCATGACCCTGCTGGCCGAGACCGAGGGGATCCTGAGCGAACCGGCCGGCGGCGTTGTCGTTGCCGGCCTGCGGCAACTTGTCGAAGAGGGACGGATCGAGCGCCACGAGACCGTAGTGATCTGCATCACCGGCAACGGACTCAAGACCACCGAGCTTTTCCACCCTGGCGAGGGCCGGCGGCTGCACCTCAGCAAGGCGCGTGCCTCCGAGTTCGAGAAGGCCCTTGCGGGCGTTGAGAAAACGCCGGCCGCAGTGGGATGAGCGCGGAAATTTTCCCTCCCCCGCTCGCGGGGGAGGGTCCGGGCCCGCCGGCCCACGCGAGCCGCGCTTTAGTGCGATGCGAGCGTTTGAGGCGTCACGGTGGGGGCCTATGCGGGTAGGCATTCTTGGAGCCACCGGCCTTGCCGGCCAGCAGGTGCTGGCCGCCCTCGAGCGTCATCCCTGGTTCACCGTCGCCGCGGTGGGCGCGTCGCAGGCCTCCGCCGGGAAGACGCTCGGCGACGCGCTGCGTGAGCCGTCCGGCGCCAGCCGCTGGTTTGCCGAGGGCCAGCCTGATGCTTCGCTGCTGTCGCTGCGCTGCCTCGACGACGAAGGGCTGCTCGCCCAGCCGGTCGACCTGGTCTTCAGCGCCGTCTCGAAAGAGGTGGCGCTGGAATGGGAGCCCCGCTTTGCGGCACGCGTCCCGGTGATCAGCACGGCATCGGCCTTTCGCTACGAGCCGGACGTGCCCATCTTGATCCCCGGCATCAACGACGCCCATGCTGAGGCGCTGCATGACCAGCGCCGTCAACGCGGTTGGCGCGGGTTCATCGCGCCGATCCCCAATTGCACGACGACCGGCCTCGTCGTTTCGCTCAAGCCGCTGCACGATGCCTTCGGCGTTCGCACGGTGATGATGACATCGCTCCAGGCGGTGTCGGGTGCCGGCCGTCAGGAAGGCGTGCTCGCGCTCGACGTGATCGACAATGTCATCCCTTTCATCCCCGGCGAGGAGGAGAAGGTTGAGCGCGAGACCAGGAAAATCCTGGGGCACTGGCAGGAGCCGGCGCCGTTTACCGTCTCGTGCACCTGTACCCGGGTCAATGTCACGGACGGTCACCTGGAGTCCGTGTTCGTGGGGACCGAGCGTCCCATCGATGCTGCCAGAGCGAGCGCGGCGATGGAGCGTTTCGGTGTCGACGGTCTGAAGGGACTGCCCTCGGCCCCCGATCGGCTACTCCGGGTGGACGCCGATCCCTTTCGGCCGCAGCCCCGCCGCGATCGGGACGCCGGCGACGGGATGACCGTGACCGTTGGCCGCGTGCGCGACGAACCGGCCTTGCACGGCGTGAAGTATGTCGTCCTCTCACACAACACGAAGCTCGGCGCCGGCAAGGGCGCCGTCCTCCTGGCGGAATGGTTGACACGCGAGGGCTATGTTGAGCGCTCAACCTGAACCCGTGCCCAGGCCGGTCCTCGTCCAGAAATTCGGCGGCACCTCCCTCGGCACGCCGGCCGGGATCACCCGGGTGGGCCGCCGGATCGCTGCCAGCCAGCGCGCCGGCTACGACGTGGTCGTCGTGGTCAGCGCCATGGGTGACTCGACCGACCGCCTGCTGACGCTGGCGTCTCGAGTCGCGAAGGAGCCTGCGGCGCGCGAGCTCGACCTGCTGCTCTCCACGGGTGAGGGGGTTTCGGCACCGCTCGTCTCCATGGCGCTTCATGAGCTCGGCGTGCCGGCGGTGTCACTGTTGGGATTCCAGGCTGGGATCCAGACCGACCGCCGGCACGCAAAGGCGCGCATCGTGGGGCTCACCCCGGCCCGGATCGAGCGAGAGCTCGCTGCGGGGCGGGTCGTCGTGGTGGCCGGCTTCCAGGGCATCGGGGACGAGATGGAGGTCACCACGCTCGGGCGGGGCGGATCGGACACGACGGCGGTCGCGATCGCGGCGGCGCTCAAGGCGCGGGCTTGCGAAATCTTCACCGACGTGCGGGGCATCTACACCGCCGATCCGCGGTTCGTACCGTCCGCCAGACTGCTGCGCCGCATCGCGTACCCCGAGATGCTCGAGCTGGCCAGTGCGGGCGCGCGGGTCATGCATCCGCGAGCCGTGGAAATCGCCGAGGCGTTCTCGATGGAACTCCATGTTCGGTCGAGTTTTCATGCCGGTCCCGGTACCATCATCTGTTCGGAGGAGGCCATCATGGAGGACCGAAATCGGGTACGCGGCGTCGCGCACGAGGAGCATGTAGCCCGGCTCTCGGTCGTG
This sequence comes from Chloroflexota bacterium, assembly GCA_005889225.1. Taxonomy (GTDB): domain Bacteria; phylum Chloroflexota; class Dormibacteria; order CF-121; family CF-121; genus CF-13. The sequence goes on from VBEW01000128.1 coordinate 8,164, forward strand.
GGAGTGCCCGACCGGCCCGGCATCGCCGCCGCCATCTTCGCCCCGCTCGCCGAAGCCGACATCGCCGCGGATGTGATCGTGCAGACCGCCAGCCACGAAGGTGTCACCGACATGTCGTTCACCGTGTCCTCAGCCGATGGCCCGCAGGCGGAACGGATCCTACAAGGGGTTGCCAGGGACATTGGCGCCCGCACCGTGCTGTCGCAAAACGGGCTCGCCAAAGTCTCGGTGGTGGGCAGCGGCATCCGCGGCCAGCCGGGCGTCGCGGCGACGATGTTTCGCGCGCTCTCCGAACGACGCATCAACATCGAGATGATCTCGACCTCCGAAGTTCGCATCACCTGCATCATCGACGCTGATCGGGTGAAAGACGCGGTGGCGGCACTGCACGAGGCCTTCAAGCTGTAGTGTCGAAGCCCGCCTCGGTCCGGGTGCCGGCCTCGTCGGCCAACCTCGGACCGGGTTTTGATGTTCTCGCGCTGGCACTCGATCTCTATCTCGAGGTCGGGGCCCGCGAGGCACCGAAGACAATCATCGAGTGGACGGGTGAGGGCTTGGGCGAGCTCCCGCTGAACCGCCGGAACCTGATCGTACGCGCGGCACAGGAGCCGTTTGCCGGATGGAGCCGTCCGCTCGACGGCGTCGCGGTTCGCGTCCATAACCAGGTGCCGATCGGGCGGGGCCTGGGCAGCAGCGCGTCGGCGATCGTGGCCGGCATCATCCTGGGCGCGAGGTTGCGCGGCCTTCGCATGACGCCGCAGCGCGTCCTCGAGCTGGCCATGCCGCTCGAGGGGCACGGTGACAACCTGGCGGCGGCGCTGCACGGCGGCTTTTGCATCGCCGCGGTCGAAGACGGCGGTATGCGTGTGCATCGCCTTGATTGGCCGGAGCGCTGGCGCGCTGTGGTCTTCGTGCCCGACGAGGTCTCCCCCACCCACGAGGCTCGCCGGCTTGTGCCCCGGCGTCCGCGACGCGAGGACGCGGTCTTCAATCTTGGACGTGTTGCCGAATGGGTCCTGGCCTGCGTGCAGCGTGATCGTTCGTTGCTACGGAGCGCCATGGACGACCGGTTGCATCAGCCGGGCCGCGCCCGGGCCTACCCCTACCTCGACGACGCGATCGCTGCCGCCGAGCAAGCGGGAGCCCTCGGCGCGGCGCTTAGTGGTGCGGGCGGGAGCGTGATCGCGATCGCCGATCGCGATACCAAGCGTGTGGGTGATGCCATGGTCCGGGCAACGGCGCAGCACAAGCGTCCGGGGCGGATTCTGATCTTGAATGCGGTTGCGCGGGGCCCTCGCCTGTAATCCTTTTGAAAGGTTCGCCGCCCCAGACTGGCTTCGGAGGTGAAGAATAGCTTGACGCCAGTTCAGCGAATCGTGACCGTTGCCGGGATCGCCGGATCGATGATCGCCGGAGGGGTGATCGGCGCGACCGTCTTCGGTCCCCTGGTCGCCACCGCGGCCAACACTGGGACGAACACCCAGCTGGCCGCCGCCTCGCCGAGTCCGAGTGCCAGTGCCGGAACCTTCAAGTCCAACGAGGACCCGGCCCATGAGGCGAACGAGAGCGCCGCGGTCGAGGCTCAGGAGAATGCAGGGCAGCGACCGGGCGGCGGGTCTGGCAAGTTCACGCCGAACGAAGACCCGACACACGAAGCGGGCGAAAGCGCCGCACGCGAGGCGCAGGAGAACGCCGGCCAGCGTCCGACCGTTCCCTAGTCGCAACCGCGCTCGATCGACGAAAAATAAAGGCTGGGCCGCTTGACGGGCCCAGCCTTTTTTCTGTCGGGCTTACCTAGCTGGCGACACGCAGGCCTTCGAGCAGCGGCGAGCTGATCAGCACGTCCGCGGTCGCGATGTTGGTCGCCAGCGGCACGTTGCGAACATTGCAAATCCGCAGCAACGTTTGAATGTCCGGGTCGTGGGGGTGCTTATCGAGTGGATCGACGAGGAAGATGACGGCGTCGACTTCGCCTTCGACCACGCGGCTGGCGATCTGCACATCCCCACCATGTGGACCAGGAGTGACGCTCTCGACCTCCAGGCCGACCTTCTCCCGCAACAGGTCTCCGGTGGCGCCGGTGGCGACCAGCTCGTATTCGCTCAAGCGTGAGCGGTTGAACGTCGCAAACGCAACCAGGTCCGCCTTCTTGCCATCGTGGGCAACGATGGCGAGGCGCGGACGATCGCGGTCAGTGGTCAATTTCACGCCGGCTAGCATACCGGTCCCGTATTGCGAAAGCATTGGATTGTCGCTACGAAAATGTGACGACGCGTTTGAACGGTGCGCACACCATTATGGAACCCGGCGCAGCGCGCTTGTATTCCGCCAGGCGCGTGCGTCTTGCAGAAAATTCTTCAGCAGCTGGTGCCCGTGTTCGGTGAGAATCGCCTCCGGGTGAAACTGGACTCCCGCAAGCGGGTATTGCCGGTGACGCAGACCCATCACGGTGCCGTCCGCTGTCGACGCGGTGACCTCGAGATCGGCGGGGAGCGTGTCGCCATCTACCACCAGCGAGTGATACCGGGTTGCCGCAAACGGACTGGGTATGCCGCGGAACACCGATTGTTGGTTATGCGAGACCGCCGACACCTTGCCATGCATGACGGTGGATGCCCGCCGCACCGTTCCGCCGAACGCCTCGCCGAGACATTGGTGTCCCAGGCAAACCCCCAGCGTTGGAAGCGTCGGGCCCAGCTCGAGCAATAGCTCTTTGCAGATGCCGGCCTCCGCCGGTGTTCCAGGTCCCGGAGACAGAACCGCGGCGACCGGGTTGAGCCTTAAGACCTCCGGCAGCGTGATCTCGTCATTGCGTCGAACGAGGACGTCTTCCCCCAGCTCGCCCAGGTATTGGACGAGGTTATAGGTGAACGAGTCGTAGTTGTCGATCACGAGCACGACCTGATTGCTCGCCATGTCAGCCGGCGCCCGCCAGCGCCTGCAGCAGCGCGGATGCTTTGTTGCGGGTCTCTAAAAACTCTTCCGCAGGGACGGAATCCGCGACGATGCCGGCCGCGGCCTGCACCGTCGCCTGGCCATCCTTGACCACCATGGTTCGAATCGCGATGCAGGTATCGAGGTCACCCGTAAAGCTGAGGTAGCCGATCGCGCCGGCGTAGACCCCGCGACGCTCGCGTTCCAGCTCGGCGATGATTTGCATGGCGCGAATCTTGGGCGCTCCCGTCACGGTGCCGGCCGGGAAGCAGGCGCGCAGCGCGTCCATTGGGGTGCAGTCGGGCCGCAGCCTTCCGGTGATGTTCGAGACCAGGTGCATGACATGGGAGTACCGCTCCACAGTCATCAGCTCGGTAACCTTGACGCTCCCAATCTCGCACACGCGCCCTAGGTCATTCCGTCCCAGGTCGACGAGCATCACGTGCTCGGCGCGCTCCTTTTCACTGGACCGCAGTTCCTGCTCCATTCGTTGATCGGCTGCATCGTCGCGGCCACGCCGCCGGGTGCCCGCGATCGGCCGGTAGCGAAGCTGGCGCCCTTGCACGGTCACGAGAATCTCGGGAGAC
>VBEW01000251.1 GCA_005889225.1 Chloroflexota bacterium
GAACTTGATGAGCTTGCGCCGCCCGGTGACGGCCCGCGCGAGCCGGACCGCCGACATGGCGGCTTCGGTTCCAGAATTGACAAGGCGGAGCATCTCGATCGCCGGCATTCGGTCGGAAACGTCCGCAGCCAGTCGGACCTCGCCTTCGGTCGGAGCGCCGAAGGTCCAGCCTCGCTCTAGTTGGGCGCGGATCGCTTCGATGACGGCCGGCGGGCGATGACCGAGGATCAGCGGTCCCCAGGAACCAACGAGATCGAGGTACCGGTTTCCGTCGACGTCCCAGAGCCATGGACCCTCCGCCCGTGCGATGAAGGGCGGCGTTCCCCCGACCGCGCGATACGCTCGAACCGGGCTGTTGACGCCGCCTGGGATCAGGCGCTGCGCCTCCTCGAACAGCGCGGCTGACCGCTCGGTGCCTACGACAGCTCCTGGTCGAGGTCGAAGGCATCGCTGATCACCGACGCTTCGAGCGCGGGATCGGGACTTTCGCGCAGCGCGCGAATTGGTCCATGCAGGAAGGTGGCGCTTAACGCGTCGGCGAGGCTGCGCATCGCCGCACGGGTTTTCACATCACTGGCGGGCACCTGGGCCAGGTGACGTTCCAGAACGCCCTCGCGAAGACCTTCCACGCGGCTCACCAGCGCTTTAATGGTCGGCGCCGATTCCCGGGCCTCAAGCGCGAGGCGAGTTTTTCCTAACTCCTCTTCGATGATTCGCTCGGCCGCAGAAATCCAGGCCCTCCGGCCTTTCAGGTTGTTCTCCGCAATGGCTTGAAGGTCGTCGATGTTCAGGAGGTGGACGCGGCTGACCCGGCTGACGTCGGGATCGATATCGCGCGGAACCGCCATGTCGATGATCAGCAACGGCCGACCTGCGCGCCGCAACTGGAAGGCTTCGACATGGCTTTTCTCGAACACGTGGTGTGGGGCGCTGCTCGATGACAGGATGATGTCGACCTCGTCAATGATGTCGCCGATGGCATCGAAGCCGACTGCTTGCGCGCCGTGGGGTCGGGCAACCCGATCGGCCCGTTCGACCGTCCGTGAGGCGAGGTAGACGGGTCCGATGCGCTGGTTGCGCAGGAGACGCAGCGCGACCTCGCTCATGGCCCCGGCGCCCACGAGCAACACGCCCCGGCCGGCAAGGTCGCCGAGTAGTTCTGCGGCCTTGGCTACCGCTGCATGACCGACCGAGACGGGAGTGCGCCCCAGTTCGGTTTCGTGGCGGGTGCGCCTTCCCGCCCGGATGGCGCCATGGAGGATGATCTCGAGTCCGGCGTCAACGAGCCTGGCTGACCGTGCGCGAGCCAGCGCCGCCTTGATCTGACCGAGAATCTGGGCCTCACCGATGATCATCGAGTCCAGGCCGCTGGCCACCCGGAAAACATGGGTCATTGCATCGTCGCCGGTGAGCTGGTACGCGTAGCGTCGCCAGGCGGCAAACGGCAGGGCGTGCGGCCACCACCCGAACGACTCGAGGAGCTGGTCTTGTGTGTCCCGCTCCGCGGTGACCGCATAGAGCTCCGTCCGGTTGCAGGTCGACAGCAAAACGCCGCCCTCGATCAGGTCGTGATCTATGAGACGGCGAACGCACTCGCCCTCAGCGGCTTCGGGAATGAATACCTGTTCCCGGATGTCGACAGGGGCGGTCTGATGACTCAGGCCGACCAGGATGAACTGCACCGATACCCTGGACCTAATATAACCGTCAGCTTTCGCTAGACCGGAAACACGCCGTGCTTGCGGTCCACGCGTGGCCGCTGACTGGTCGCGTAGGCGGCATAGCGGTTCGCCAGCTCGGTGCGAAGGTCGTTGGGCGCAACGACCGCGTCAACGATCAGATCCGATGCCAGCCGGTAGAGATCGATGTCCTCCTTGTATTCCTCCTGGAGCTTCGTCACGAAGGCCGGCCGCTCGGCCTCCGGCAATTCCTGGATCTTGTTATAGAACACGGCATTGACGGCCGCGCTCGGGCCCATCACACCGATCATGGCGGTGGGCAGCGCCAGGGTGGCATTGGGTTCATAGGCCGGGCCGGCCATCGCGTACAGCCCCGCGCCATACGCCTTGCGCACGATCACGGAGATCTTCGGCACGGTAGATTCCGCAACCGCAGCGATCAGCTTGGCG
>VBEW01000252.1 GCA_005889225.1 Chloroflexota bacterium
GATCCAAGCCCGCCGGCGCCGATGATGAGGACCTTCGAGTCGAGAAGCTTCAGCTGGCCTTCCTTCCCCACTTCTGGTATCAGCACGTGGCGGCTGTACCGCTTCTGCTGAGCCGGCGTGAGGTCGCGTGGAACGACGAACTTGAAGCCGGCGTCCTTCCAGGCGCCGAAACCGCCCTTGAGGGAGGCGGCGTCCTTGAATCCCATCTGGGTCAGCGTCTCTGCCGCAAACGCGGAGCGGTTCCCTGAGGCGCAATAGGCCACCACAGGGGTCTCGTAGTCCGGGATGTACTGCTCGACGCGGGACTCCAGGTAGCCGCGAGGGATGTGGATGGCGCCGGGGATGATCCCCTGCTCCACCTCGTCCTGTTCGCGAACGTCGATCACGACCGGCTTGGTGGTGCCGTTACGCGCCGCGTCCAGCTGCCGGACGTCGACTTCACGGATTCGTGACTTTACGCCTTTGAGCAGGTCGCGATAGCTCGCCATGCTGCTCTTAAGTTTACCCGCGGTTGGCCAGTTCTATTCCGCTACCTAGATCGTCGTTGGGGTGCGGGCCGTCTCCAGCCGGGCGACGATCGCGTCGGTGACCTGGCTGGTGCCGACGGCAGTCGGGTCGCTGCGATCCGCCTTCATGTCGTAGGTCACCGACTTGCCTTCCCGGATGGTCTCGGCGATCGCCCCTTCGAGCATGTTGGCGGCGTAAGTCTCGCCAAGGTGATGCAGCATCATGACGCCCGACAACATCATGGCCATCGGGTTGATCTTGTTCAAGCCGGCGTACTTCGGCGCACTGCCGTGGGTCGCCTCGAAGAGCGCGATCTCGTCACCGAGGTTGGCCCCCGGCGCAAGCCCGAGGCCCCCTACGAGTCCCGCGGCCAGGTCGGAGAGGATATCCCCGTAGAGGTTAGGCATGACGATGACGTCGTACTCGCGCGGGTTCTGTACAAGCTGCATCGACATGTTGTCCACGATCCGGTCATTGAACTGAATGTCCGGGTGCTCCTTGGCGATCTCCTCGGCCACCTGGAGGAAGAGGCCGTCGGTGAACTTCATGATGTTCGCCTTGTGGACGGCGGTTACCTTGCGGCGCCCGTGGGTGCGCGCGTAATTGAACGCGAAGTTGACGATCCGGGCACTGGCTGTCACCGAGATCGGCTTGATACTGAGCCCGGAGTCCGGTCGAATCGGCTTGCCGGTCGCTTTACTGATCCGCTGGATCATGTCGCCGGTTTCGGATTTTCCTTCCTGGAACTCGATGCCGGCGTAGATGTCTTCAGTGTTCTCGCGGACGATGATCAGGTCGATGTTGTCGTACCGCGAGCGTACCCCCGGATAGCTCTTGCAGGGGCGAACCAGGGCGTAGAGATCGAGCTCCTTGCGTAGCGCGACGTTCACCGATCGGATCCCCTTCCCGATTGGGGTCGTCAGCGGGCCCTTGATCGCCACCTTGTTACGGCGAATCGATTCCAGGACGTGCTCCGGCATCGGGGTGCCGTATTGCTCCATCACACCGAGGCCGGCGTTCTGAACGTCCCAGTCGAACTCGACGCCCGTTGCCTCCAGCACGCGGCGGGTGGCCTCACTGACTTCGGGACCGACCCCATCGCCAGGGATCAAGGTCACGCGATGCGGCAAAACGCTTCAATCCTACCAGCGGGTGGTTACGTATCCTTACTAATGTGGCGCAGACGGAACTCCAGAGCAGCCCGTTCGAAACGCGGGCGCAGAGTCCGCTGGCCCAGGCCAACTACCGGCTCTGGATCGAGCACGCCCGCGCCGAGAACCGGCGCGAACTCGAACGGCTGATCGCCACCCTCCACGATGATTGCGAATACGAGGTGATTCCGCTCGGCCGGCGTTGGCGCGGCAAGGACGAGGTCCGCGACTTCTATCGCGGGCTCTGGCGCGGGATTCCCAACGTCAAGCTGACCTTGCTGAACCGGGTCGATGCGGACGACTGTGTCGTGGAGGAGTCGGAGGTCTTCGGCCGGATGGAGGGTCCGCTTTTTGGGGTCGAGCCGAGTGGCGCGGACCTCCGCTACCGGGTTGTGATTTTCTTCCCCGTTCGCGACGGCCTGTTCGCCGGCGAGCGGGTCTACTTCGACCTGGCCGAATTCGCCCGCCAGGTCCCCAGTGCGCGCTCGCTCCTGATGGCGCCCGGATGAAGGTCGGCGTCGTCAAGGAGATCCTGCCGGGCGAGCGGCGGGTGGCGCTCGTTCCTGACACCGTTGCCAAACTGATCGCGGCCAAGCTCGAAGTCGCGGTACAGACAGGCGCCGGCAGCGAGGCGTTCTATACGGACGATGGATATCAAAAAGCCGGCGCGACGATGGTGCCGGATGCCCGCGCTGTCCTCAGCCAGGCAGATGCCGTGCTCAAGGTGCAGCCGCCCAGCCTGGACGAAGTCGCGGCGCTCAAGAGCGGCGCCATCCTGATCTGTTTTCTCCAGCCGTCGGCGCATGCCGACGTCGTCAAGGCCCTCGCCACGCAGAAAGTGACTGCCTTCAGCCTGGAGCTTGTGCCGCGAATCAGCCGAGCGCAGAGCATGGATGCCCTCTCTTCGCAGGCTGGGGTTGCCGGCTACAAGGCCGTGCTGATCGCGGCCAACCGGCTGGGCAAATTCTTTCCCCTATTGATCACGGCGGCCGGGACGGTCAGGCCATCGAGGGTTCTCGTGCTGGGCGCCGGCGTGGCCGGCTTGCAGGCCATCGCCACGGCTCGGAGGCTGGGCGCCGTGGTCGAGGCCTACGACGTCCGGCCAGCCGTCAAGGATGAGGTGAAGAGCCTCGGGGCGACGTTCGTGGAGCTGCCGCTGGAAGCGCAGGCAGGCCAGGGCGGCTATGCCGCTCAGCAGTCCGAAGAATTCCTGCGGCGTCAGCGTGAGTTG
>VBEW01000253.1 GCA_005889225.1 Chloroflexota bacterium
TCGAGAACTGGCGGACCGGCGGGGACAGCGACTTTGATCTCGAACGGGGCATTGACCACCAGATCGAGTGATGCCTTCAGCTCGCCGCCCAACGCCGACCAGACGTCGGAGATCGACCGGTCCTGCGGCGGGGGCATGGCGATGTTCAGCGTGATCGGTAAGCGCGCGCCCACCAGCGATCCGGTGATGAGGTCGACCGGCATGGTCTGGTTGCGCAGGAAACAGCTCAACAGCGAGGACAGCAGCCGATGCTCGTCTTCCGGTCGCTGCGTCCACGCGGTAACCAGATATGACAGCTTGAATCGCCGAGCCGGCGGCCGGCGCTCCGTAACGAATCCGGAATCGTCGCGGACGGATTCCCACATGACTTCCCGTTGCTCGAGATCCTCGCGGATGTCGTAGAGATACAAATCAACCGTCGGCGTGTTGCGACGCGAGGACCATTCCTTGGTTGGCGCATCAAAGGCGACATCGGCTTTCGATCCGTTCAGGGCATCCCGTTTCACGAGGGCGCGCAGGGACTCATCCACGTCCTGGATCATCGCCATCTAGGGTCGCCGCCGCGGCCCGCGCCAGCAAGTCGCCCCGGGGCAGTCGTTCGGGTGAAACTGCTGCCTGAACGGGCAGTCCGGAGCGCATCCAGGCGTCCCTTCGGGCATCCCGGCTTACCCATTCACTGGCCCGCTCGTCCCTTGTGGCACGCGGGCCGCAATGCGACGCTCGCAGCGTTCCTGACCGCACTTAACCAGGAGGAGATTGCCCATGCCCAATTATTTGTCGCCCGGTGTATACGTCGAGGAGGTGGAGGCCGGCTCGCGCCCAATTGAGGGCGTCGGGACCGCGACCGCGGCCTTCGTCGGCCTGGCCGAAAAGGGCCCGGTGAACGCGCCGACCCTTGTCACCAACTGGAGCCAGTTCTCACAGACATTCGGTGGATTCCTCGAAGGGTCGTATCTCGCCCACTCGGTGTACGGCTATTTCTTGAATGGCGGCGGCTCCGCGTACGTCGTCCGGATCGGCGCCGACGGTCATGCCCCGTCCGCGCAGGCCGAGCTGCCCAGCGCCAAGGACAAGTCGCTGGCCGGGTATCGCGTCCTGGCGTTGGAGGGTGGTCAGCCCGGCAACGATATCCAGGTCGAAGTCGCCGAGGCCTCCCAAGCCGCCGAGGACACGTTCAAGCTGATCATCACGCGCGGCAAGGATCGTGAAGAGTACGACAACGTCACGACGCGCAAAGGCAAGTCCAACGTCATTACTGCTGTAAAGGCCGCGTCGAAGCTAATCCAGCTCGAGGAGATCGGGACCGCCGGCGCACTGGAAAAGGTCCCCGCCCCGGGCAAGGTTACGCTTCAGGGCGGCGGCGGAACCATGCCCGCCCGGGTCACCCCGGACGAGTACGTGGGCAACTCTGCCGACCGCACCGGGTTCGCCGGCCTCGAAGCGGTCGACACGGTCACGATGCTCTGCGTTCCCGACCTGATGGCCGCCTACCAGCGCGGCATGATCGATGCCGACCAGGTCAAGGCCGTTCAGCTGGCGATGATCGCCCACTGCGAGCTAATGGGTGACCGGGTGGCCATCCTGGACGCCCCGCCCGGCCTGAATGCCCAACAGATCCGCGAGTGGCGGGTCGACAAGGCCGGCTACGACTCGAAGTACGCGACGCTCTACTGGCCCTGGGTCAAGGTCTTCGACCCGCTGGCGGGCCAGGCCAACTTCGTTCCACCGAGCGGCCACATGGCCGGCATCTGGGCGCGCAGCGACGACACCCGCGGCGTGCACAAAGCACCGGCGAATGAAGTGGTCCGCGGCGCCATCTCCCTGGAGCTGCAGATCACCAAGAGCGAGCACGACCTGCTCAACCCGCAGGGGATCAACGTGATCCGTGCCTTCCCCGGCCGCGGTATCCGGGTTTGGGGCGCTCGCACGCTGTCGAGCGATCCGGCCTGGCGGTACATCAACGTTCGCCGGCTGTTCAACTACATCGAAGGATCGATCCTGCTGGGCACCCAGTGGGTGGTCTTCGAGCCCAACGACATGGCGCTCTGGGAACGGGTCAAGCGCACGATCAGCGCCTTCCTGGTTCGAGTCTGGCGCGACGGCGCGCTCTTCGGTGCGACGCCAAGCGAATCGTTCTATGTCAAGTGCGACGGTGAGAACAACACGTCGGAGACGATCGACGCCGGCCAGCTCATCGTCGAGATTGGTATCGCCCCTGTGAAGCCGGCCGAGTTCGTCGTATTCAAGATCGCCCAGTTCTCGGGCGGCACTTCGCTCACCGAATAAGGAGGGATAGATGGCAACTGGCGTTCCGAATGTCTCCAACAACGACGCGTTCGCTGCCCGTAACTTCGCGATTGAGGTTGACGGTACGATGATCGCGCAGTTCACCGAGCTCAGCGGGCTGACTTCCGAGATGGATGTCACCGAGCTCAAGGAGAACGGCCCCGACGGCAAGCTGATCATCAAGAAGATCCCGGGTGCGCACAAGACGCCCACGCTCACGCTCAAGCGAGCGAAGAACGTCTCGATGGAGCTCTACAAGTGGCACAAGGCGGCGCTCGACGGCAAGGTCAAGGAAGCCCGAAAGAACGGTTCGGTGATTCTCTATGACTACCAGGCCGGCGAGATCGCCCGCTGGAACTTCATCAACGCCTGGCCGTCCAAGCTGTCGACCGGCAGCCTCAAGGCCGGCTCCAACGATGTCGTCACCGAGGAGGCCACCATCGTCATGGAGGGCTTCGAGCGAGTCAAGTGAGTCCAGTCTCCAGCATGGCGGAGGTCGATCGCTCGACCTCCGCCCAAACTCTCCACACCGAATTCGCTTTCGCCCTGCCACGCGGCTACGTCGACGAGACCGGCACTGTGCATCGCGATGGCGTGATGCGGCTGGCGACGGCGCGCGACGAGATTCTGCCGCAACGCGATCCACGAGTGCGCGAGAACGAGGCTTACCTGACGGTCCTGCTGCTGTCCCGGGTGGTCACCAGACTCGGCTCGGTGCCGCAGGTGACCTCCGGGACCATTGAAGGTCTCTTCGCGTCCGACCTGGCCTTTCTTCAAGATCTGTATCGGCGGATCAACCAGGAGGGGCATACACAGGCGGCTGTCACCTGCCCGGACTGCAAGCACCAGTTCACGGTTGACCTGGCAGGTGGTCGCCTGGGGGGGTCGTGACGTAC
>VBEW01000254.1 GCA_005889225.1 Chloroflexota bacterium
ATCCCGAATCCACCACTGGCCAGTTTCGCGCCGCTCCCGGGCCGTGCTGAAACGGTAGCGATACAGCCGAGCGCGCACGAACGCCGGCGGAGCGTGGGGGAATGGATTTCGGCGCAGCAGCCTGAGCATCGGTGTGTCGTTCTGCAGGAGCTTGATAAGGAACGGGACGAACCAGGGATGATCGACTGGCGACGACATGGCCGCAAACCACATCAGCCAGTCCAGTCGCAGGTGATAGGGGGCGACCTGTGGTGGGATGCGACGCAGATCGCCGGGTTTGCCCTTGAACTCATACTCGCTCCAGGTCGCCCCGCCGGCGGTGAGGTCCGACGCAGTGGTTCCTTCGACCACGATCTCGTAGCGGACCCTCGTGATCGAACCGAAAGCCCCATACGCGTTGACGAGGTGATAGGGGTTGAAGCTGAAATTCATGAGCTGACGACGCGATAGCAGGTTGCGTGCCGGCCAGTAGCTCAGAACCAGAACGCCGAGCGTCAGCGCAATCAGGACGTCCTCATACCAGACCGACGGCGCGGCTTGCGACGGCACCTGGACCGGCAATACGCTGCCCAGCGCGGCGTTGTTGAACGCCGCCACGGCGCACACGATGGTGACGGCGTTCAGCCAGGAGAAATTGCCACTCAGGACAAGCCACCCCTGGGTGACGATGATGACCACGCCGGCGGCGTCGGAGATGGGCTGGGGAAAGGCGAGCCCCAGCGGAGCCACCAGCTGCGCGAAATGATTGCCCAGGACCTCGACCCGGTGCAGGGGCCGGGGCAGATGGTGAAAGAACCAACTGAGCGGGTTCGGCATCGGCTGGGTCTCGTGGTGGTAGTCGAGGCAGGTGAGATCGCGCCAGCAGGGATCACCCCGGATCTTGATCAGGCCGGCGCCGAATTCAACGCGGAAGAGGAGCCAGCGAAACATCCAGATGACGGCCAGCGGGGTAGCCATCCGCGCAGGCCCGAGGAAGATCGCGAGGAATCCGGCTTCCAGCAGTAGCGACTCCCAGCCGAAGGCGTAGAAGGTCTGGCCGATATTGACGATCGATAGGTAGAGCGCCCAGAGGACGAACCAGACGAGCATCCAGATGGCGAGGGGTGCCGCCTCGACCAGTCCGACGACGATCGCGGCCGACAGGAGGACGCCAGACCAGGACGCGATGGCGAGCAGCCGGTCGGAGTAGCGGAGATGAAACAGGCTGGGCGCGCGCCGAAATGGAACCCGATCGAGGAACCTGGGGGCGGGCAGGAGCCCTCGCTCGCCGAGCAGCGGCCGAAACTGATTGACGGCGACCAGGAACGCGATCAGATAGATCACGCCGAGCGCCCGGGTGATCACGAGACGGCTCAGCCAGTAGTCAGGGGTCGCGAGCCAGTCTGTGAAGGGCACGGTGTGTATGGGTTACCTTTCCAATATAGGTGGGTACACTTCGATCGTGAGCACCAAGATTTCCAAGACCGATGCCGAATGGCGCGCCGAGCTGACCCCTGAGCAATACGACATCCTGCGCGCGAAGGGGACGGAGCGGCCGTTTAGCGGCGAGTACGTTCATACCAAGGCGGACGGTACCTACTGTTGCGCCGCCTGTGGCGCGCAGCTGTTCAGCTCGAAGACGAAGTTCGAGTCGGGTACCGGCTGGCCCAGCTTCTACGAGCCGGCCAACCTGGAGGCGGTGGAGCTGCGCTCCGACAACAGCCTCTTCATGCGCCGAACTGAGGTCCTCTGCCGCAACTGCGGGTCGCACCTTGGTCATGTCTTTAACGACGGCCCGGCGCCGACCGGCGAGCGCTACTGCATCAACTCCGTGGCGTTGGAGCTGAAGCCAGAGACGCCGACGTCCTAGGCCTCAGGCGGCCTTCACGGCGGCGACCAGCTTCGTCAGCGAGTCCTTGGCGTCGCCGAAGAGCATGATCGTCTTGGGATCGTAGAGCAGCTCGTTGTCGATGCCGGCGAAGCCGGGACGCATGCTCCGCTTCATGAACACGATGTTCTTGGCCTGGTCGACGTTGAGGATCGGCATGCCGTAGATGGGGCTGCCTTGCGTGTTGCGGGCCGCCGGGTTGACCACATCGTTCGCACCGACCACGAGGGCCACGTCAGTGGAGGGGAACTCGCCGTTGATCTCATCCATCTCCCTGAGTTGTTCGTAGGGGACGTTGGCTTCGGCCAGCAGCACGTTCATGTGGCCGGGCATGCGGCCGGCGACGGGATGGATGGCGTACTCGACTTCGACGCCCCGCTTCTCGAGCTCGTCGGCGAGCTCCTTCAACGCATGCTGTCCCTGGGCGACGGCAAGTCCGTAGCCGGGGACGACGATCACCTTGCGGGCGTAGGCGAGCATGGTGCCGACATCCTCCGGGCTGCCCGCCCGGACGGTCTTGCCTTCGGCCGTGGCGGCGGCGGCGCCGGCGCCAGCCTGGATCTGGCCGAAGGCTCCGAAGAGCACGTTGGCGAGGGAGCGGCCCATTGCCTGGCTCATCAGGGTGGTCAGCAAGGTACCCGAGGCGCCTACCAGCGTCCCCGCCACGATCAGGGCAAAGTTGTTCAGCACGAAGCCGGTGGCCGCGACCGAGAGACCGGTGAAGGCATTGAGGAGTGAGATGACGACCGGCATATCGGCCCCGCCGATCGGGAGGACAAAGGCCACGCCCAACACCAGGGCCAGTACGAGCAATGGCACGAAGAAGATCGGTTGCGACGCCACCACGAGGTTCGCGATAGCGAGGCCAACGATCGCGATCGCGATGAAGGCGTTGACGACCTGCTGACCGGCATACGTGATCGGCGTGCCGGTGATCAGCCCCTGCAGTTTGGCGAAGGCGATGGCGCTGCCGGCGAACGAGATGCCGCCGACCACCATGGAGAAAATGCTCGGGAACCCGATCTGGAACGCGGGGTGCAACCCCTGGTGCAGGAGTTCGGAAATGGAGACCAGTGCGGCGGCCCCGCCGCCGACCCCGTTGAAGGCGGCGACCATCTGTGGCATGGCGGTCATGTGTACTCGGCGTGCGGAGATGGCTCCGACCGGCGCCCCGATCGCGAGGCCAAGTAGCGTGACGACGATGCCGGCGACGGTGAAGTGCAGCAGCGGGATGGTCGCCAGCAAGGCGATCACCATCCCCACGGCGGCGGTCTGGTTGCCGCGACGAGCGCCGCGCGGACCGCTGAGCTGCTTCAAGCCGAGGATGAATAAGACGGCAGCCAGCAGGTAGGCGAGCGCAATCCAGACGTTCACTTCTTTTCCTGCTTGGCGGGGGCCTGGCGGCCTTTGAACATCTCGAGCATGCGGTCGGTCACGACAAAACCGCCCACCACGTTGAGCGTCGCCAGCAGGACGGCGACGAATCCCAGGATGATTTCGAGCGGACTCGTGGCATTGGCCGCGATCAGGATCGCGCCAATCAGGATGATGCCGTGGATGGCGTTGGTCCCGGACATCAGCGGCGTGTGCAGGATGGTTGGAACCTTCGAGATGACCTCGATCCCGACGAAAATCGCGAGGATGAAGTAGGTGAATTCGGTAAGGAGTTCCGAGTTCATGCTTTCGAGGTTTCCAGCAACGCCTTCGCCTGAGGATGGACCAGTTCGCCCGCGTTGGTCAGGCAGCTTCCCTTGACGATTTCGTCGTTGAAGTCGATCTTCGGCTGGCCATCCTTCACGATGCTGAGCAGAAGCGTGCTGACGTTGCGACTGTACAGCTGACTCGCGTGGACCGGCATCGTGCTGGCCAGGTTTCGAGGACCGTCGATCGTGACGCCGCTTGTTACCACCGCCTCACCGGGTTTGGTCAGCTCGACATTTCCACCCGTGTCTGCGGCCAGGTCGACGATCACCGAGCCGGGCCGCATCCGCGCCACCATGTCCTTCGTCACCAGAATCGGTGCCTTGCGTCCAGGGACGGCCGCGGTCGTGATGACCACGTCAGACGCGGCGACATGGTCACCGATCAACTCACGCTGACGCCGCAGGAATTCTTCGGACTGCTGAGCGGCATAGCCGCCCTGGCCTGCCTGCGCTTCCAGCGGCAGCTCCACGAAGGTCGCCCCGAGGCTCTTCACCTCATCCTTGACGGCTGGCCGGACGTCGTAGGCCTCGACCACGGCGCCCAGCCTCCGAGCCGTGGCGATGGCCTGCAAGCCGGCCACGCCGGCGCCCAGCACGAGAACCCTCGATGGCCTGACCGTCCCGGCCGCCGTGATCAATAGGGGAAAGAATTTGCCCAGCCGGTTGGCCGCGATCAGCACGGCCTTGTAGCCGGCAACCCCAGCCTGCGAAGAGAGGGCATCCATGCTCTGCGCGCGGCTGATTCGCGGCACAAGCTCCAGGCTGAAGGCAGTCACTTTCTGCGTGGCCAGCGCCTTGACGACGTCGGCATGCGCCGACGGCTGGAGAAAACAGATCAGGATGGCGCCGCTCTTGAGCGCCGCCACTTCGTCAAGGCTGGGCGGTTGCACCTTGAGCACGGCATCCGCCTGGCTGAGGACGGCGCGGGCATCCGCCACCAGCGTCGCGCCGGCTTTCTGATACCCATCGTCCGTGTAGAAGGCCTCGCTGCCGGCTCCTGTCTGTACCGCGACTTCGAGCTTGGCCGCGATCAGTTTGGCAACGGTGTCAGGAACCAGCGCCACCCGCCGCTCGCCCGGCAGGGTCTCCTTGACGACGCCGACCCTCATCCAGGCGGCGCCTCCAGGAGCGAGCGCGCACTGGGGAGCTGGCGGGCGAATTCGGCCAGGTCGAAGTAGACCCGCTCGCCGGCGAACAGGCCGTCGCGAACGGGGAAAAAAATCACGACCCGGTAGCGCAGGTCGGCGCCACTCGGCTCGACGCCAAAAAGCGGCCCCTCCATCCGGCCGAAGATCTCCGACTCCTCCACGATGCAGTCGTCCGCATCGACCCGGTTCAGCAAGGTCAGCTTAACGTTGGGAATCCCGCGCCAGAGCCCGCGGTAGAAGTCGCGGACCTCGTCCTTACCGCGCCAACGCCGGCCGAGTGGAATCACCTCGTATACGCAATCGTCGTGGATGGTGGCGATCAGCCGTTCCAGCTCGCGCCGGTTCTCGGCGCGGGCGTGCTCGATCCAGAGCCGGTAGTTGGCCTGGGCCAGCGGACTCTGCGCCCGCGTTTCGAACGGGCTGCTCTGGAGTTCCGTCTGCGCCACATTAGTAAGGATACGTAACCACCCACTGGTAGGATTGAAGCGTTTTGCCGCATCGCGTGACCTTGATCCCTGGCGATGGGGTCGGTCCTGAAGTCAGTGAAGCCACCCGCCGCGTGCTGGAGGCGACGGGAGTCGAGTTCGATTGGGACGTGCAGAACGCCGGCCTGGGTGTGATGGAGCAATACGGCACCCCGATGCCGGAGCATGTCCTGGAGTCGATTCGCCGTAACAAGGTGGCGATCAAGGGCCCGCTGACGACCCCGATCGGCAAAGGGATCCGATC
>VBEW01000099.1 GCA_005889225.1 Chloroflexota bacterium
CTCGAGGACGCGGTCGAGGCGGCTGAAATGGCCGCTCGTGGCGAGCCGCTGTATCGACAAATCGAGCTGGCAAACATCGACATGGCCCGACAGTAGGCGGCCGGATGGTGTGGATGCGGTAAATGGCTGACGGTGGCCACCTGGATGGGCCGCGACTGAGCCTACCTTCTTGTAACGTCGGATCCTGATTGACTGTTGGTGGACGTCCACGTCTGCTCCCGGAGTCTTTCGAATCCGTCCAAGAGCAGATCCAGCGCAAACTCGAATTCGAACTGATCGTCGCAACCTTGACCGACTACCGACTCGTCTTCGTGTGAGGCCGCTGTAGCAATCTCGACCACGTAGGGAAACTTCCCCCCCAGCTCCCGGATCATGATCGCCTGCACTTGCGGGTCGACACTCTGTGAGTCGTTGAACAGCTCCTGGGTGAACCCGAGGAGCCGGCTGCCGATGGTATGCATCACATGATGGGTGAGATTGACGGTGAAGCCGCCGGCCCGAAACAGTCCGATCATCGAGTCCATATAGGCGAGCACGACCGGTGTCGGGTTCTTCCGCGACTCCATCACTCCAGACGCCCAGGGGTGACGTAAGAGCGCTCGTCGCGCCGACAGGATCCTCTGGCGAACGGCGCTCTTCCACTCGGCCCCGTGGGCTGGAGGATCGATCTCGCCGACCACCACATCGAGCATCCCGGCCAGGAGTTGCTCCTTGTTGGCCACATGCTTGTAGAGCGCCATCGGCACGACCCCAAGCTCGTCAGCCAGCTTGCGCATGCTGACCGCCTCGATCCCAGCCCTGTCCGCAAGGGCAACAGCAGCGCCCAATAAACGATCCCTGGTCAGGGGGGGCCGGCGCGGAGCCTTGATCTGCTGAGCCAACTGGACCACCATTTCCTCTTGCAATCCGCTGAAGTCCATCTTTTCCTCTTGACAAGTGTACGACGTACACCTAGACTAGTGCGCGACAGGTGTACGGCGTACACCGATGGACCGCGGCACCGTAGGAGGAGGATGGCATGAAGGCAATCGCATACGAGGAGTACGGCTCAGCGGATGTTCTCGAGATCAGGGATGTTCGCAAACCCAACATCGAGGGCGACCAGCTTCTCGTTCGGGTTCGCGCTGCTTCGGCGAATCCTTACGACTGGCATTTCATGAGGGGCATACCCTACATCGCCCGCCTGATGGCAACCGGACTGCGCAAGCCGAAGCAGTCAGTTCTCGGCACCGACGTGGCGGGGGAGGTCGAGGCGGTCGGCAACTCGGTGACCCGGTTCCGACCGGGCGACGAGGTCTTCGGTTTTGTCGGATCGGGTGGCTTCGCCGAGTATGTGTCGGCCCCGGAAAAACTCCTGGCGTTCAAGCCTGCCAACCTGACCTTCCAGCAGGCGGCTGGCGTTCCTCTTGCCGGGGTGACCGCCCTACAAGGCCTTCGTGATGCCGGAGAGATCCGGCCGGGGCAGAAGGTCCTGATCATCGGCGCGTCGGGAGGGGTTGGGACGTTCGCGGTACAGATCGCGAAGTGGTACGGCGCGGATGTGACCGGAGTCTGCAGCACAAAGAACCTGGACATGGTTCGCTCGATCGGCGCCGACCGGGTCATCGATTACACCCGGGAGGACTTCACGCGGAGCGGTCAACGGTACGACTTGATCTTTCAGCTCGCGGGCACGGCCTCCCCATCTGCTTGCCGGCGCGCCCTCAGCCCTAAGGGCAGGCTCGTCCTCAGCAGCGGTGACTCACCAGGTCGCATCATCGGGCCGGTCGGTCGGCTCATCAAGGCGGTCATCTTGTCGCCATTCGTCAGCCAGACGCTGCGTCCGTTTATCGCGAAGCCAAGTAGCGATGACCTGCAGATCCTCCGGGAGCTGATTGAGGCCGGCAGCGTCACCCCGGTCATCGACCGGACGTATCCGTTGATCGAGGCGGCGGATGCCATCCGATACCTCGAAACCGGGCGCGCCCGCGGGAAGGTCGTGGTATCCGTGTCGGCCTCTAGCAAAAGCGGCGTCGAAGCGCACCTGGCGAACGGAGTCAGCGATGAATCCCACTAGGAGGATCGCGGTCGTGGCGGGCACCAGCCAGGTACGCCGGAGCCGGGGGCGCGAACGCCGCGTCGCTGGTGCTCGTCGGCAAGGCCTTGGTCGCGATCCATAACTGGACCTTCCTCTTCGGACCCAACCTCGCCCTGGGACCCAACACGGTCCGCACGGCGGCAAGACGACGGCGCAATCAAGGTCTGGCTGTTTACGGGCATCAGCGACGGCCTCGAGCACTATGCTGCGAGCAGGCAAGCACGGGTGACAGCCGATGAATAAGCCCCTCCTCGCTCGGTTAGACCGGCTGCTCGCGTCCCGAGTGATCGCAATCGTGCGCACCCACAGCCAGGACGACATAGTTCCCCTCGCCCGGGCAATTGTGCAGGGAGGCATCGACGTCCTCGAGGTAGCGCTGACCAGTCCTGGAGCAATAGCGGCGATTGGTCAGATCGCGTCAGAAGTCAAAGGTGCGGTAGTCGGTGCCGGAACTGTACTCGACGAGCGGCAAGGCCAGGCAGCGATCGACGCAGGGAGTCAGTTCCTCATCTCTCCAGGTTTTTCACCCAGAATTTTGCGCGTGGCAACTAAGCGCGGTATTCCTTACATTCCCGGCGCACTGACGCCGACCGAGTTGATCACCATATTCGAACATGGCCTCCGGGAGATCAAGATCTTTCCGGCCGGCTCGCTCGGGCCGTCATATATCCGCGAACTCCTCGGTCCCTTCCCGAACCTCCGGGCCATCCCGACTGGCGGTGTCACGACGGAAAACGCGCGCGCCTTCCTGGAAGCCGGCGCTGTTGCCCTGGGAGTAGGTGGCGCTTTGACTGGTCGTGTGCCGCAAGGCTCCTACGACATGGTGGCGAAGCGTACCGCCGAATTCCGCGCTCATCTGGACGGCAGGGTCGAAGACCAGTAGCGGTTCGCCGATAACCGCCGTCGGTCCGGTTTTTGCGAGTTCGTTGTCTTGACAAGCCTCGTTCGGCGACTTTCAATGAGTTGGGGTTCCATCGCGTGGTTGGAGTTTTCACGTGGTGAAAACAGAAGCGAACTACCGCATTCGTTCGGTGGAACGGGCGCTCGGCATTCTGGAAGCCTTCGTCGAAGGCGGTCCCGCCCTGACGCTCAGCCAGATTTGTCGTGCGACGGGGTTGACCCCGAGCACCGCCTATCGGCTGGTCGCCAACCTGGTCAGGGTGGGCTACCTGGCACCCAACGAACGGTCCGAATACCGTTTGGGCAGCTCCGCACTCCGACTGGCCGGCGCCGCCCTGGCGCAACTCGATCTCCGCACGAAGGCGGTACCGGCCATGGGGCGGCTACGCGATGAGACGCGTGAGACCGTCCACCTGGCCATCCTCGACGACCGCCGCATCATCTATCTAGAAAAGCTCGAGGGCCTTCATGCGATCGGGATGATGGGGTCCCGGGTTGGCCGCACCGCTCCGGTCCACTGCACCGCATTGGGCAAGGTGCTGGTCGCCATGGGCGACGACGCGCATCGCGAACGGGTTCTGCGCGACAAGCTTGCTCCGCACACTTCGCGTTCAATTACCGATCCGGACAAGCTTCGCGCGCATCTCGCCGAGATCCGAGAGCGCGGCTACGCGCTCGACTGGGGCGAGTTCGAGAACGAAGTCCGCTGTGTCGCCGCACCGATTCGGGACCACACCGGAAACGCGGTTGCGGCAATCAGCGTTTCGGGGCCGGCTCAGCGGATGGAGCCTGAACTGGGCGCCGGCACCTTGATTTCCAGGGTCGTCGCGGCGGCGGACGAGATCTCCCGAACGCTGGGGGATTCGCGAAGCCGTCCGACCGTTTGGAGCGGTCCTCGGGCCGCGGGCTCAAGGAGGTGAGGAAAGAGCACAAATCATGCGGCGGTAAGGATGAGATTTGCCTTGGGGGCGCAAGAGCAAGGATCAAGGAGGCAGAGATGGCGCGGAAAAGCCTGAGAGTCTGGCGATGGGCCGCCATGTTGGTAGCGCTCAGCGTCCTCACGGCCGGCTGCGCACAGGGCGGTGCGTCGAGTGGATCGGTTCATCTGAACTTCATGGTCTGGTCCTATGGCATCGACACCATCCAGGACAACATCAAGAAGTTCCAATCTTCGAATCCGAGTGTGACGGTCAGCCTGGCCGACACCTCGTGGTTCAACTATCACGACACGATGGCAACCAAGTTCACGGCCGGCGGCGCGCCGGATGTCGCCTATTCCTCAGACCACTGGTTGCGGGAATGGGTCTCGGCCGGCTGGATCGTGCCGATCGATCAGTACTGCCCCAGCCTGGCCAGCTACAAGGATGAGTGGGCACCGTACGCGTTACAGGGCATGACCCTCAACAACCATGTCTACGGTCTCCCCTACTACGCCGACATGGTCATCTTCATCTACAACGACAAGCTCCTCAAGCAGGCGGGCTTCGACCATCCACCGGCCACCTGGGAGGAGCTGACGAGCCAGGCCCAGACCATAAAGTCCAAGGGGATCAGCCAGTACCCAATCGACATCCCGATGAAGAAGGATGATCCCTGGACGATCGAGATCTTCTACTCGATGGTGTACGGCCGGGGCGGCCACATGTTCGACAGCAACACGAATCCGACCTTTGCTGAGTCCGGCGGTCCGGCGGAGCAGACCCTGTCGTGGCTGCGCAGCGCCTACGCCAGCAAGATCCTGGACCCGGCCGTCTTCGAGTCGGCCGAGCCCGACGTGGTGAAGACCACCGGTTCGGGGCAGCATGTCTTCACCGTGCTCGCCAAGTACAACCTGGCCGAGCTCAACCAGGGCCAGCACGCGCAGAAGGGCAACTTCAAGATGGCCCTGATGCCCGGAAGCCAGCACTCGACGGTGGGCTTCGTCCGCTTCTACTCACTGACCAAAGCCGCGGTGAGTCATGGCGACGCCGCCGTCAAGGCATCCTGCAACTTCCTCCAGTACTTCGGCGGCAAAACCGACGGCCAGTACAAGGTAGTGAAACGCTGGGCGGTTGAGAAAGGCCTGGGGTTTGCCAACCTACCGCTGTATGACGACAGCGACGTCAGCAAATCCATCAACGCGTGGGGCAACGTGGATCTGGAGCGCCAGCAGGCGAAGACCGCCAATGTCAAAGAGGGCCTGACCCGCTGGTGGGGCACCTGGGACATCTACGCTCGGGAGCAAATCGACAATGCCGTGAGCGGCAGTAGCACGCCCTCGCAGGCACTCCAGAACATGAACACCAAGTGGTCGCAGCTCAAGAGCTAGGCCGGCGCGGCTAGGCCAGTTCAGATCCGAGGGCCGGTCTTCCGGCCCTCGGTCCGAAGGGCAAGATGCAAGCTGAGATCGGGCTGCGACCCAATCTGGTCAGGCGATGGGCAAACGGAGTACCGGCACACCCGTGGCTGACGGTCGCGCCGGTGCTGGCGCTGGTTGCGCTCTTCACTATCTTCCCCTTCATCTACGCGGCGGTGACGAGCACCCGACAGATGATCCTGACGCTCCCCGACCAGACACCCTTCGTCGGGTTAAAGAACTACCTGGACGTGTTGCAGGATGCGAGCGCGCGTCAGGCCGCCGTCAACGCCGTGGTCTTCTCGGTGGTCGCCGTTACCGCGGTGACCCTTTTGGGCCTCTTGGTGGCCCTGCTGCTCAATCAACCCATCCGGGGCTTCGGTATCCTGCGAGCTCTCGTCCTGCTTCCCTGGGCCATTCCCCTGGTCTCGGCCGGCATCATCTGGCGTCTGCTCCTCCACGGCGACTTCGGAGCCTTCAACGGTCTCCTGCTCCAGCTCGGTATCGTGCACAGCTACATTCCCTGGCTATCGAGCCGGCAGCTCGCCCTGGGCGCCGTCATCGTGGCGCATGTCTGGCGGGAGTTTCCGCTGCCGGCCATCCTCTTCCTCGCCGGCTTGCAGGTCATCCCCCCTGACGTCGTCGATGCCGCCACCGTGGATGGGGCCGGCGCCTGGCAGCGGTTTCGCTACGTGATCTTGCCGCTGCTCAAGGCGCCTCTGTTGATCGTGCTGGTCTACGAGACGATGATCGCGGTAACCGTCTTTGATCTCGTCTACGTGCTGACCGGCGGCGGCCCTGGCTCCGCCACCACGCTCTTTTCCTGGTATGCGTACGCGGCGACTTTCCACTTCCTCAACCTGGGACAGGGTGCGGCTCTCTCCTTCATCATGGCCGCCGTCTTGCTCCTGTTCATTGCGATCTACCTGCGCCTCTTGCGGGTCGGACGGGACGATACGTGAAGCGAAAGCTCAGGTTGTCGAGGGTGCTCCTGGTGGCGGCGGCGATCCTGCTTGGCCTGGTCATCGCCCTTCCTTTCCTCTGGGTGGTGAGCGCCAGCCTGCAGACGGAGACCGGCATCTTTCGCCGGCCGCCTTCCTGGTTGCCTGACCCGGTAACCATCGACAACTACGGCTATGTGTTCACCGGCAAGATTCCCGAGGCGTACGCCGCGCGCGGCCTACTGCGGAGCACCGTCACCCAGGAAGCGCAGTATCTGCCGATCGGCTTGCAGAACTCGGTGATGGTTGCCACCAGCGTCGTCCTGATCAACCTGCTGCTCGGCACCCTTGCCGCCTACACCTTTGCCCGGGAGCGCTTCCGCGGCCAGGCCGCTGCCTTCTCCTTCATCCTGACCAGCCGACTGCTGCCCGGGATGGCGGTGGCGATTCCCACCTACATGATCATTCGTCAGCTGGGACTGCTGGACTCCAAGACCGCCCTGGTGCTGATCTACAGCGCGTTCACGTTGCCCTTCACCATCTGGGTCTTGACGTTGTACTTCCGGTCCCTGCCCCGGGATTACGAGGAGGCCGCCCAGGTTGACGGCTGCACCCGGTTCCAGGCGCTGCGCCACATCGTCCTACCGCTGGCCGCACCGGGGCTGGCGGCAGTAGGCGCCTTTAGCTTTCTGTTCAGCTATGACGAGTTTCTGTTCGCGCTGCTTACCACATCGTCGCTCAATTCGAAAACCGTGCCGGTCATGATCGCGACCATCTCGGTGAACCCGGATGCCAGCTATACCCTGATCGCCGTCGGCATCGTCCTGTCGATCATCGCGCCCATCATCCTGGCCACCATCTTTCGCCGGTTCATCACCTCCGGACTCGTCAGCTCGCTGGGTCGCGCATGACCGCCGGCCGATACGTCGACCTCACCAGCCCCGAGCTCGGCGCCGCATTCAAGAGCGGTCAGGTCGCGGTCATCCTCCCGGTGGGCTCGATCGAACAGCATGGACCGCATCTGCCGGTCGGGATGGATGCGTTGATGGCTGAGCAACTGGCGACGGCCGCAGCCGCCCGCCTCGGCGACGCTTTTTTGGTTCTGGCCAGCCTCTGGTACGGCTACTCGCCGCACCATATGAGCTTTCCGGGGACCGTCACACTCAGCGCGCAGACCTACCTGCGACTGATCGCGGAGATCGCCGGGAGCCTTTACCAGCACGGCCTACGGGACCTCGTCATCCTCAACGGGCATGGCGGCAACATCGGCCCGCTGCGAACCGTCATCGCCGAGATCACCCGCGTCCACGGCCGCAGTCCCCGGGTCATCACCTACTGGGAGTTGATCAGCCAGGAGATCGGCAAGTTCTTCGAGCACCCGGAGCTGGCTTGCGGTCACGCCTGCGCACTGGAGACCTCGCTGGCGCTGCATCTGTTCCCCAAGACCGTAGACCGCGAGGCGATCCCGGCGCACCGCAGCGGCGAGGCAGGTCCGCACATGTTCGGCAGCAACCCTGTCGTGGAAGGCCTGGACTTCGGCAAGTACTCGAGCAACGGTGTCATCGGCGAACCCTCGCTCGCTACCGCCGAGATCGGCGCCGAGCTGTTTGAGTTGATCGTGACCGAACTGGTCGCCGCCCTGAAGAGCCATGTCCGCCCGGGTCCGCCCAACTGACCGGCTCGCTGAGCTGGGGCTCAGCCTGCCGCCGCTTTCTGCACCAGCAGGCAAATTTCTGCCCGGTGTGCGGAGCGGCACCCTGCTCTTTGTCTCCGGCCAGACGCCCACAGTGAATGGCCGGCCGACCGTTACCGGCTACGTTGGACGCGAAGTCTCGGTGATCCAGGCGCGTGACGCAGCGCGACTGGCCACCCTCAACGCCCTGGCACTGGCGGCCACTGCCGCTGGGTCGCTCGACCAGGTGCGGCGGATCATCAGACTGACCGGGTACGTCCGGTCCGCCGCGGGCTTCTCGGAGCAGCCCGCAGTCATCAACGGTGCCTCGGAATTACTGATCGAAATCTGGGGAGCCGATGGGCAGCACGCCCGTAGCGCCATCGGCGTCGCCGAGCTTCCAGGCGGGGCCCCGGTCGAAATCGAACTGGTTGTTGAGGTGGATCCATGACCCCACCGGCCGTGATCACGCTGGGCGAAAGCATGATCTTGCTCTATCCGCGCAACGTCGAAGCGTCGCTCAGCGAGACTGAGGAACTCGTCGTGGAGGTGGCCGGCGCTGACTCAAACTTCGCCATCGCGATGACACGCCTGGGGTTTGAGGCCGGCTGGATCAGCCGGGTGGGCGCCGATCCGCTCGGCGAACGCGTCCTCAAAACCATCAGCCGCGAAGGCGTCGATACTTCGCAAGTCGTGCTCGATCCCGATCACCCAACCGGGATCTACATCAAGTACCACGAATCATCTCCATCTCCGGCACCTACCTCCCACCCCGCGGGAGGGCAGGGTGGGGGCAGTGGGTCGCGAGTTATCTACTACAGGCGTGGCTCGGCAGCAAGTCACCTGCGCCCCGACGATCTGAACCGGGACTACTTCGCGAACATTCGGGTGCTGCAACTCAGCGGGATGACCTGCGCGCTCAGCCGGACCTGCGAGGAAACCGTCCGTCGCGCCATCGAGCTGGCGCAAGAGCGACGGGCCCGCATCTGCTTCGACCTGAATCTCAGGCTGCAGCTGTGGAGCCTGGCGAAGGCGCGCCAGGTCATTGGCAGCTTGCTACCAGCGGTCTCCGTCCTGTTCGGCAGCGAAGAGGAGTACACGCAGTTCTTCGACAAGCCAAGCGTGGTGGACGCCCTGATCGAGGCGCATGGCTTGGGACCGCAGACAGTGGTCGCGCATCGAGGCGAACGCGGAGCGGTGGCGCTGGTCCGCGGGCGCATGGTGTCCCACCCGGGCTATCGCCCGCCAAAAATCGTCGACGTTGTTGGTGCCGGCGATGGATTCAATGCCGGCTTCGTCGCTGCCGTCTTGCGGGAGATGGGTCCACAGGAAGCGCTGGCGATCGCCAACCAGGTCGGCGCTGCGGCCGTCACCACCCCTGGCGATTTTCAAGGCTACCCATCCTGGGATGACATCGGACGTGGACCGGCTTGGCCCGAGCGAGAGCGCGAGGGGATCGATTGGCCTGAGCGCAGCACAGGATAAGGAGGATCTGGATGCCCACGCTAACGACGCCCGCCCGGCTGCAGATGCACATCGGGGGTCGCTGGGTCGACTCCATCAGCGGCGAAACGTTCGAGCGGGTGAGCCCGGTCACCGGCCAGGTCATCGGAACCCTTCCGAAAGCTGCCCGCGATGATGCCCGGCACGCCGTACGCGATGCCAATCGCGCCCGTGCACGGATTAGCGGCATGCCCGTCTTCGAGCGGGCTAAGCTCTGCCGGCGGATTGCCGATTCGCTGACCGATCGAGCCGATGTTATGGCCGAGCAGTTGTCGCTGGAACAAGGCAAGCCTCGGGCGGAGGCGCGCGCCGAGGTCCTGTTCGCGGCCGACCTCTACCGCGATGCCGGCGAGTACGCCACCCGGCTGGCGGGGGAGATGCTGCCCTCAGTGGATCCAAACAAGCGGGTCATTACTCTCCGCCAACCGCACGGCGTGGTCGCGGTGCTGACTCCCTGGAACTATCCGGTGGGCATTCCGAGCGAGTATCTCTCGGCCGCGCTGGCGGGCGGAAATGCCGTCGTCTGGAAGCCCGCCCCAACCACGTCGATGATCGCGGCTCGACTGCTGGAGTGCATCCTGGCGGCCGGCGTCCCGGAGGGCGTCGTGAACTTGATCTTCGGCGACGCGGACGTCGGGGACGAGATCGTCAGCAATCCTGGCACGCATGCCGTGGGCTTCACCGGCAGCACGAAGACTGGAAATCTGATTGCCCAGCGCGCCGGCGCCAAGCCGGTTCTTTTGGAGTTGGGCGGCAACGGTCCCACCATCATCCTCGATGACGCCAACCTCGAGGCCGCCATTGCGGGGGCCGCCTTCGGATCTTTCAGCAATGCGGGCCAGATCTGCCAGTCCAGTGAGCGAATCCTCGTGCAGGAAGGGGTGCATGCGTCGGTGCTGGAGGGGCTCACCGAGGCCGCCAGAAACATCCGGCTGGGAAACCCTCTCGAACAGGACATCACCATGGGGCCACTGAACAACGAAGCGGTCGCCTCAAAGATGGACGAGCACATCAAGGATGCCGTCACCCATGGGGCCGCGGTGGTGTTCGGCGGCCGGCGACAGCCGGACATGCCCACGGCCCTGTACTACCAACCCACCGTGATCGATCGGGTCAGTCGGGATTCGCTGATCAACCGTGACGAGACCTTTGGGCCGGTGGCGCCGCTGATTCCAGTCGGCGACCTGGAGGAAGCGATCCGCCTGGCGAACGAGGGCGGCTACGGACTTTGCGCCTCGGTGTACACCTCCAACCTCGCAAAGGCGTTCACCTGCGCGGAACGGCTGGAGTGCGGGGTGGTCAACGTTAACGAGACGCCTGCCTACTGGGATGGCCGGACGCCTTTCGGCGGCTACTCAGGCAAGGGCAGCGGCGTGGGCCGGCTCGGCGGAAGGGCGACGCTCGAGTCGATGACCCAGGTGAAGAGCATCGTCCTGGATCTCAAGAACGTTCGCTGACGGAAGGCCGAGGAAGGTCGCGCTCACCCGGTGATCTTCGGCCGACGCGGCCGGGCGAGAAGCACGATAACGGTTAGCGGCACGCCCCAAACCAGTTCCCACTTCGCCACCGAGATCCACTCGACTCCAATCGCCGTATCGGGTGTTAGGTTGGCAACCAGGACATCGGTGAGCGCCGCGAACCCGATCCCCAGGATGATGGCGAGCGCGCTGATCACGGTCGCCACACCGATGCTTCGCCATCTCGCCCGAGAAGCCAGCCTGGCGGCTGGAACCAACCCGGCGATCAGCCCGATCAGCCCGTTGCCGATCGCCCAATTCCAGGAGATGCCGAAGGTCAAGCCGTCGGCGACGAGTGTGCCGGCGGCGCCGACAGCGAATCCGGCGATGGGTCCGAGCAAGATGCCAGCGAGAACGGGCACGACGACGCCCGGCCGAAAGTTGAGGTTGTGCAGGCCGGGCAGGTCGATCGGATTGGGCAAGAGGCTGACCGCCGTGTAGAGCGCTGCAGCAAGGACCGAAGAGATCACTGCGCGTCTGTCGACCCTTAATAGCCTGCGGCCCTCGTTCGGGTTCCGTCGGGTCATCGACGCGTTATCCCGTCGGGGCGTGGACCTGGCTGCTGATCCAATCGACCACCATTGGGAGGGCACGTGGGTCCGATGGCGGGACGTTGAGGAGTCCGTGGCCCGCACCGGGCAGGACCGCGACGGTGAAGTCTTTGCCCTGCTGCTTCAGCGCGTTCAAGATCGCGATCGATCGGTCGGCAGGAATCGAGCGGTCGGCGCCACCATAGAGCCACAGTCCCGGAGTGGTCATGCGGTCGAGCGAGGGACGGGGATCGTACCCTGAGGCTCCGGCCTGCTTGAGACGGTAGGCAATCGCTTGCTTGGAAAGGACTCCGCCAGCCTCGCCTTCCTCGCCGGTCAACAGGCTGTAGAGCTTTTCCTCGTCCTGGGTCACGGTCGGGGCGTCGGCGGCACGACCCAGCCGGCCTGGCTGGCACCTAGCAGTCCGACATGCCGCGGCTCGATGCCTGGCATCGACCTGAGCGCATTCACGGCACCAATCGCGTCGGCCGCCAGCAGGTTGAAGTGGCCGCTGTCACCCGGGCAGCAGACACCCTGCGATTCGCCGACGCCCCGTTTGTCATAAGACAAGACGGCAATCCCGGCGCGGACGAGGCCGGCGACCACGTTGTCGTCTCCATAGCCAATCCGTCGCATCGGACCGTCTCCGTGGACCCAGACGGCGCCAGCATGGAGGCCGAGGCCGTTGGGCACATAGATCGTTCCCGCCTGGACCGCGCCCTCGCACGTGAAGTGCACGGCCACCTGCGTGTGAGTAGGGAGCACGACTGGCCCGCCGAAGCTGGGTCGAGGATCGTCGCAGCGGGCGTTAGCGGGGTCACTGGCTGAACCTGTGGCACATCCCGCGATGGGCACGACGGCGAGGATGGATGCCAGCACGCTGAGCAGTCGCCGCGGTCCCACCGGATCCCTCCTCGGCGCTACTATGGCCGCTGCCTTTTGGTCTGTCAAGCCCACGCGAAATACGTCTCCTACGTCGCTGGTGTAAGCCGCCAATCGATAGGCGACCGCTGCGTGCTCAGCCCGTTCGGCGCCGTTCCGACAACCAGGGGTAACTGCCTGACGGCAGTTTGCCTCCGCGTCCGGATCCGCCTCGACATCCCCCCGTAACAAGGCGGTTGCATCTCTGGGACGCGCGCTAGGGAGCCTGTAACTGGACCGAAATAGCCTGAGCCCGGGATGAGTCTTTCGCTTAGGCGCCCGCAGCCAGACCGCGATCCATCCCGGCAAACCCGGATTGCTCGCCCGCTCAGCGAACACATCTGGAGCTGGCTGATCGGGGTGCTCGTCTTCATCTCTATCTTTATCGCCGCGCTGCCGATCTTCGCCATCGTTCGGGGCACCTCCGCAGGCATGGCCCTGGCGCTCGCTGGCAACGCGAGTCTGCTGAGTTGGCTCGGTCTGGAACTGGCCCTGGTCGCGCTCGGCATGGGTGCGTTCTTCTTCGCTTACTCTCTCAAGTACAGCACCAGAAGGGCTTCAACGGTCTCACCCGGATCATTCGCCGCGGCTCGAATGGAAGAGGATATCCGGGCGGGACAGGCGATGAACACCCGGAGCTTGGCTACCACCCGTTTGTCTCCATCCATATCGCGACGTACAACGAGAAACGGGTGGTTGGCCGGTTACTCGAAGCCTGCGCCCGGTTGAACTATCCGAACTACGAGGTCATCCTCGTCGATGACTCGACGGACGGATCCATGGAGGTCCTCGAGCCCTGGAGCCACGTCGATCGCTTCAAGATCATTCACCGGGATACCAGGGATGGATACAAGGGTGGCGCGCTGACGCATGCTCTCCGGGCCATGGATCCGCGCACCGAGTACGTGGCCATCTTCGATGCCGACGCCGTGCCGTTTCCGGATGTCCTCAACGACCTCCTGTATCACTTCTACAGCAACGGAAACGAGGCACCGCGCCCCCTCCCCGAAATCGGCGCCGTGCAGAGCTACCAGTGGCATGTCCTGAACAAGAGCGAGAGCTGGCTCACTGCGGCCGTCCGCACGGAATATGCCGGCAGCTACATGGTGGAACGCCCCTACCAGCAGGTGCTGAGCTCCATGAAGATGATCGCGGGCACGGCCTATATGATCCGCGCCGGACTCTTGAAGGAACTCGGCTGGGGCCGCAGCCTCACCGAAGACTGGGAGCTCACCCTCCGGCTTTACGCCAAGGGTTACAAGGTCGTCTACACGCCGTACGCGGAGACCCCGGCGGAATGCGTCGCTACCTTTGGACGCCTGGCGCGCCAGCGGATGCGCTGGGCGGAGGGTCACAGCTACAACGTCAACAAGTGGTTTCTCACCATCCTCCGTTCGCCGCACCTGAGCCTGATGGAAAAGGCCGAGTTCGTGTACTACGGCCTGTACTACCTGCAGTCCGCCCTCTTCATGCTTGGCTCCGCCGCCTGGCTGGTTTCCGAGCTCGTGCTTCATGTGCGGATCCCCGAATGGAGCGCCCTGCTTGGTTGGTCGCTCCTGTTCTCAAACCTCCTCTCGCTACCGCTCATGAACCTGGGCGGCCTGCTGCTGGAGGGATCGCCACGCAAGGACTACACCGGCGTCCTTGGCGCGGTTGTCCTCTCTTTTCTGCTTGTCCCCTTCCAGGCCTGGGCATCACTGAAGGGCCTGTTCGAACGGCACGAAGGCCCCTGGTTTCGAACGCCCAAGACCGGGCGCATCACAGATCGGGTCGAGCACCTCCAACCGAAGGTGAGCCTGAAACGGTGGCTGCGTCCTCAGCCGAGTAAGCCAGCGCCGAGCAATGTGCTCTTGAGCAACGCCGGTCGGCGGCGTCGAGCGTTTCGGATCGTCTGCATCGCAGCGCCCATTCTGGTGCTGACCATCCTCGGCATTGGCGCGGCAACCGCACCCACTGTGCTGGCAGCCAACGCGTTCTACCTCCATGATCCACTCGGGAGCTACATCATCGACAACAACCCATCGTCGAATGGCACGCCCGCACATTTTCAAATGGATACGCCCGGCGTGACACAGGCGTGGGCAACGACCGTCGCTTACACCGGTCAGACCATCCCGGCCGGCGGTTATACGTTCACCTACTGGGTCTCGGGCGAAGGCAACGCCAGCGTGATGGCGGCATTGACTTTCGGGTACAGCGCCACCTCCTCGTGCGCGGTGATCGTCCCCATCGCGGCGTGGACGGCGACGCTGGTGAACGGCGCCGGATCGTCCACCTCGACGAGCATGCCGGTGGTCATCCTTCCCGCCAACTCCTACCTGTGCTGGCAAATCACCGTGGTCAGCGTGAGCAAAGGCGGTCTTGACCTTCGCTACGACGGCAACAATCAGGAGACATCTATCACGACGCCCTCGATCGTCGTGCCTGAGCATGCCATGCCACTATTCGGTCTAGCCCTGCTGCTTCCCCTGGCTGCCCGGTGGCTCATCCGGCGCCCGAAGCGCCTTGCGGCGGTGAGAATGCGATGACGCAGTCACGGACAACACCGGTGTTTGCCATGCTCCTGGCCCTAAGCGCTGTCTTTCTCGTCGTCTTGCCGTTCGTCTCCACCTTTGACGATGCCCTGACTGCGGTCGGCATCCAGTTGGGTATCGCGGCGCCATTACAGGCGATCGTGCCCGTCGAAGTGCGTGTCACCGTGGCGATCCTCGGAGTGTTCGGAATTCACGCAGCGTCCGCTGGTAATCAGCTGGTTGTCTGGAATTCGAGCGGCGCGCCACAGACGCTCTTCATTTCATGGAACTGCGTGGGTTGGCAGAGCCTGATCCTGCTTGGCTTGAGCTTTGCCGTCGGCCTCCGCGGTCCGATGGGGTGGGCCTCCCGCGTGGAAGTCATCGTTTTCGGCATTCTGGGCACCGTGCTCGTCAACCTGGTGCGCATCGCCACGGTGTGCCTGCTGGCCGCGGCGGCCGGTTATCTGCCGGCCATCCTGTTCCATGACTACGGCGGCACCCTGCTTCTGGTTGGCTGGCTCTTTATCTTCTGGTTCATCGCCTTTCGCTGGTTGCTGCCGAACCACGCAAGTTTGAATCCTCTGGCGTTGTCAACCAGTTAGTGAGGAGGCTTTGAGCCTGGCCCGGGTCCTCGCGGACGAGGACGAGGAAGACCGTCGGCAGAGTAGCGGCCCCGCGCCCGCCAACATTCCCTTCGCATTCTGGAGCTGGTGGACCCTCGGGTTGCTGCTGGTCGCCGTGGTGCCTCGCCTCATCTACGTGTTTGGGATCTCGAATCCCGAAAACGCCGGCGACGGACTGTACACCGATGTCTACCAGCACTGGCAGATCGCCTACCTCACCAAAGAGATCGGATTGAGCCACGGTCTGCGCCTCTGGGACCTCAAGGGTGTGGAGTACTTCTGGGGGACGCTGCATCCAATCGTGCTCGTCATCCTCTTCTTTGTTACGGGATCGACTGACATCGTGCTCGCTCGGATCCAGAGTCTTGTCTTCGGATCGCTCGGCGTGGTGCTGATCTTCCATCTCTGCCAGCGCTATTGGAACCTCTCGGTTGCGGTTGCCGCGACGGCTTTTGCCGCCTTGGCGCCCACGAGCGTCTTCAACGATGCGTCTGGGATGCTCGAGCCGATGGGCGTCAGCCTGTCGCTCCTCGGCATCTGGCTGCTGCCGAAACGCTCCCTCGGGGGCGGGATCGCCTGGGGGCTGGCCACCGCCGCCCGACCCGAGGCCTGGTTGTCTGCATCCGGGCTCGTTCTAGCGTCGTTCCTGCGGCGCGGGATTCTCCGATCGTGGTTTCTAATGCTCATCGGGTTTGGGACTGTCATGACCGCGCAGATGGCATTCCTCAACGCCCGGACCGGGAACCCTGTCTATCCGCTGTACTGGAACTACCTCGCGAATGCGGCCGGCGTGTGGATGAAGCCGCTGGTCGCAAGCCAGCAATCGGCGAGGCCGTGGTTCGTGGCGCTGTGGGCGATCGCGACCGCCGGCATGCTCACGACTCTGTGGCGCCGCCCGCGATCGTACTTGCTCTTGCTCTATGGATTCGGATCATGCGCGCTGGTCTTCGGCTTGCTGGGCCTGACGGCGTTCATCACCGAGTGGTACCCGTGGCGGTGGATGATGTGGATCCTCGCCTTCCCCTACGACTTCGCCGCCTTGCTCGTGGCGATCGGCCTGTTCGTGATCGTGCCTCGCTATCTGGGAAGGGGTAGTCGGCCGGTCGCTTGGCTGACCGCCGGGACCCTGCTTATCGGCACGCAGCTGACCTGGATCCCCATCGAGACGGCGTACACGAGTACAGCCTCGGCCTGGAATACCGATGTGGCGACGGGCCGCTACATCGCCGGTATCTTCAGTCAGCCTGACTATCGGAGCGGCGCGCTCAACCTGCCCCCGCCCGACCATCCCGCCGTGACCTATGCGCTCGTGCACTATGGTGGGCTCGACGGCTCGCACTTCGTCAGCCAGCTGTACGACCCGTTCTATTACCTGCCGGCGAGCTACCGCTACGCCGATCATCCGGTGACAGCGGGCACGCTCCTCCAATGCTGGCTGTCCACCACCAATACGTCCATCTTCGTTATGCCCGAGGATCGCGCCGACTATCTCGCTTACGCGGCGGACCACCCAGCCTGGTTCGACATGGTTGGGCGGGTTGCTGACTACGGTTGGACCATCGAGGCCGTCCACGTCCCGGCGCCATCGAAGCAAACATGCGCGCAAGTTGCTCTTAACGCTCGGGCCGGTGGCTAATAAGAAGAGCCGCTAGAGTCCCGGCAGCCGTCATTGGCACCTTGGGATTCCTGGCCGCTCGGGGGCGCTCGAATTGAACGAATGGCAGAATCGAGTCTGGGTGAAAGTTCATCCGCTGCGCGACGCGGGTTGGGTAAGCGCCCTCGCGCATGAGCTGTCGACGCAGCACCGGCAGGCCGAAAGTTGAGGTTGTGCAGGCCGGGCAGGTCGATCGGATTGGGCAAGCAGCGGGCATCTCGCCGAAGCCTTACAAGGAACAACCAGCGGCTAGGCGACAGGCAGCAGTAAGTCGATTACGTTGCGGCTCCTGTAGAACTCGATTGATGGCCGTGATGTGTCCACCGACGTCTGCTTCGCAGTTTCTCGAAGGTGGAAGGGATTTCGGCGTAGACACCGGACGCCTCTCCCTCTAAGCAAGGGCTTGGAGGGTGCCAACTCCGATTGGATGGACTTTTGCCGCCCTTCATCATCCCGCTCGCCTCGGCGGTGCTTCGCCTCAGCTCACGCGGATCTCTGTGCCGCCGCGCTCGAGGCTCCCGGAAATCTGTTCGAGGAGCGACCGCACGTACTCGTTCGCAAGATGTCTGCTCGCGTCCGCGTTAGACGGGCCGCTCGAGTCGGCCAGGTTGCGGGACGCCGATCCCTGGAGCGAGAGGACGCACCGCGTCGCCCTATTGCCATTTGGAGCCGGGGCAAGGCCGAGATCACCACGGATGAGCGGCGTTCCTGGCACTCCCTCGCGAGATTCCAGCTGGATCGTGCAGGCAAGTGCCTGCTTAACGGTGTGGATGTCGGTGACCCGCAGGCTACAGTCGCGGGCGGGCGTCCCATTCAGATGGATCCAGCGCGTGGAGAATGGGCCCGGCACCCCGAGCCACGCCCAGCCTCGCAGTTGGAAGACCTTGGCGGCCTCCTCGTAGTCGACAAACGCGACGCGTTGGGCGTGGACGCCTTGGATCATGTAGTTGCCGCCTTTTCTGAATATTTGATTCTTTGCATATTTAAGTATACCCTAGACGGCAGTACTTCTACGTTGCCAAGGTGGGGTTGTGAATCAGCCGTTACAGCAATTCAAAGCCGAGTTCTTCAAGGCGCTGGGTCATCCGACCAGGATCCGGATCCTGGAGTTGCTGAGCAATGGCGAAAAGAGTGTCGGCGAGCTGCAGCAGGAGATGGCAAGCGCAGGCTCCACGGTCTCCCAGCAATTGGCGATCCTACGGATGAAGAACGTTGTCGACACGCGAAAAGCCGGCAACCTCATTTACTATCGCTTGCGCAATCCCCTGATCGTTGACCTGCTCGAGGTGGCCCGACGGATCTTCGTCAGTCACGTGACCGAGCTGCGATCCATGACCGACGAAGGCTCCGCGAACAAACCTGCGCGACGCCGCGGCGGAGTCTCACGGAAACGCAACGCTTAGGCTAAAGGCGAGCCAGAACGTGACGCCCTGTGGGCGTTTGCCAGACCAAGAGAGCTAGTTGGTACGACAATACTAATTAGTTGTTATACAGCTTATGTCTGGCGACCCCGAGCGGATTCGAACCGCCGATCTCCTCCGTGACAGGGAGGCATGTTAGACCGCTACACCACGGGGCCGCGGAAGCCCAGTATATATAAGGTTGATAACGGATTAGGCGCGGACCAGCGTGTCCTGCTTGCCGATTACGAAGCGCTGGATCACCTGGGCGACACCCGCCTCGCTGATGCTGCCGGTTACGTATTTGGCCAGCTGCTTGAGCGCCTCCGGCGCGTTGCCCATGGCCACCCCGAATCCAGCCCAGCTAACCATATCCTCATCGTTGAGGTTGTCGCCGATGGCGCAGACGTCGGCCTGCCGAATTCCGAGCCGTTCGGCCACCATCGCCAGCGCCCTCGCCTTTGACACCTGTGGGTTGACGACTTCGACGAACCAATCCAACGACCGGGTCACTCGCGCGACGTCTCCCATCCAGGCCCCCAACTCGGCAATCCGGGCCGGTACCTGCTGCGGATCAAGATCGA
>VBEW01000255.1 GCA_005889225.1 Chloroflexota bacterium
AATGACATCGAGGCGAGCAGTTTGCCCCAGAGGATTGAGAAGGAGGGCAGCTTGGTGACAAAGAGCAGGTCAATCGTTTGCCGCTCGCGTTCGCTGCTGATGGCGCCGGCCGTTAGAGCGGGGGTGATGAAGGCCAGCAGCACCATTTGAAAGATCACGAGAAAGAGGAACAGCGCCTGACCGTAGTTCGCAGCCTGGCCGCCGTTGAAGCCGCTCCGTGCCGACGACGACATTGAGGAGAAGATCGCCCAGCCAAGCCCGCCCAGCAGCAGGATGTAGACAGTCATTGCCACCGGCGAGCGCCAGGTGCGCATTCGGGATCGGTACTCCTTGGCGACAATCGGGTTCCAGAGCGCCATGGCAACGCGATTCATCCCACGTCCTCCGATGTGGCTTTGAGGAATGCGTCCTCGAGGCCGCCATCGAGCTGGCTGAAGCCTGAGACACGAATCGCGGCGGCGGTCAGCGCCTGCAGAATCGAGGCCGCCGTCGCGTCGTCGCCCTCGTACTCGGCCTCGATCGCCCCGTTGATCATGTCGACGGTGCGGATCGACGGCAGGGTTTTCAGGGTCGCGACGGCTTCGTCGCGTTGGCCGAGGACCATGATGCGCAGCCGGCGCCCGCTGGTCAGCTGCCGGATGACGTCCTGTACCGGCCCGGTGGCGCGCATCCGCCCCTGGTCGATGATGCCGATCATGGTGCAGAGCTCGGTCAGCTCGGGAAGGATATGGCTGGAGATGACGATCGTCTTACCCATTCGTTGAAGCTCTTTCAGGATCTCGCGCATCTCGACCCGGGCACGCGGGTCGAGACCCGAGGCCGGCTCATCAAGGAGCAGTACCGCCGGGTCGTGGACCAGCGCCCGCGCCAGGCAGAGCCGTTGCTTCAATCCGCGGGACAATGTATCGACCGACTGGTCACGCCGGTCGGTGAGGCCCACCAGCTCGAGCAGGTCGGATGCGATTTTCTTGCGCCGGCTTCTTGGAATCCGGTAGCAGGCGGCGTAGAAATCCAGGTATTCGGTGGCCGTCAGCTGATCGTAGACACCGAAGAAGTCCGGCATATAGCCGAGCCGATCGTGCACGAGGTCAGGATGCTCGATCACGTCGGCCCCGTCTACGAAGGCGTGGCCGGCGGTCGGTTCGAGCAGTGCGGCGAGGATGCGCAAGGTCGTCGTCTTGCCGGCGCCGTTCGGGCCGACGAAGCCGAAGATCTCGCCACGCGGCACCTCGAACGAGACGGCGTCGAGAGCGGTCCGAGACCCATACACCTTGGTCAGGCCTTGCACTGTGATCATTTGATGGTCCCCGAGAGCGTGAGGCTGCCACCCAATAGGCCCCCGGTCGTCGTGCTGATCCGCAGCCGGATAAGCCCGCTGGCCGGATTGACGGCGCTGTCCGGCAGGGCGGTAACGCCGTTGGCCTGGTAGGCGATCTCGGTCCAGGCGGATCGTGACCAGTCCCAGACCTGGCCCGTAACCGTCGGTCCTGATGGTGTCGAGGTTCCCGGCTGGCCGAAGGTCGGCCCGTAGGGGTTCTGCGTGGTGACCGAGAGTCCGCTCAACCTTGCTCCGGCGGCCAGCACCGGCGCGAATTCGTAGGTCACGCTGCCGTTCTGCATCTGAAGCATCCCGGGCGGTGCCTGCCCCTGGCTGTCGCCCACGACGTCCACGATGCGGCCGCTGAGGACGCCGGCGGGCAACGGCCCCGTACCAAGTTGGTCCACCGGTAGCGACAGGACCACGGCGGACTGGGTGTTCGATCGCGGATGACTGCCGTTCACCGTAACGTCCTGAAACGATTGATGGGTCCAGGCCACGAGTAACGGGGAAGTCAGCGACACAAAGCCTTTGAAGTTGGCGCCCGTGGGAAGGATGGAGAGAATCTGGGTCCTGGCCAGGCTGTCACGGTCGCTGGCGCTGACCTCATAGGCGCCCCGGCCAAAGCTTTGCCCGTTGTTCGCGTAGATGCGCGTATACAGAGGTTGCGCGGCCGCGTTGGTGGGCTTCGGGACCAGGTTGATGGCCGCGGTCGCGCCGGGCTTCAAGGCGCCGATCGTCTGGAAGTTGTCACCCGCGAGCAGGACCGCGTCGGTGAAGGTCAGATCCGAATGGTTCTCGATCGTGCCGACGAACTTGCCGTTGACCAGCTGCAGGCGGGCGGTCAAGCGGGGTGCGGTCGTCATCGTCTCGGTGCCGAAGCCGCCCAGGGAGAAGGCGGTCATCCCGGACAGGGTGACCTCGCTGGTGGCTACGTTGACCCGAATGCTGCTGCCCGAACTGCTCGGAAAGCCGCCATTGTTCGTGGCGATCGGGCTGATGAGCAGCCGGTCGCCGGCGATGCGCGCCTCGTAGTCGCCGCGGCTGGGCGGAATGACGCCGGTGTAGGTCTCCTGGTAGGCACGATCCCATCCAGGCTGCAGGTGAAGGATCGCAACCTGGTTGGTCTGGACCGACCGCCCCTTGGTGAGCACGCCCGCACCGTAGGCTCCGGTCGCCGCAAGCACCGCAATCAGCGGCACCGTGATCCAGGCCAGGGCTCGGCGGCGCATGGCGCCGAGCACGAGATAGTTGACCGGGCCGACGAGCAGAACGTAGAGCAACACCAGGCCGGCGGTTAATTGCAGCGAGGGCAGGTTGAGCCCGGGAAGGTTGCCCAGCACGGGCGTCAGCGCGTTGCTCTTGGACGCGATCGACGGCGGTGAGCCGAAGGCCGAGCCGGGCCCGCCGAAGGCGATGCCATTGGGATAGTTGGCGCCTGAGGTCCCAGCTCCAAACACGGCACGAGCCAGGACCTGCCGCAGCAGGTCCTTTGTCCCGCTCCAGCCGGCGATCGGCTCCTGGTTCCAGTCAAAAGTCGCCAGCGTCACGGTGCCCGCGCCGACCCCCCGGTCGAGGATGAGCGGGACGGCGCCTTCGCTCAACCAGGCTCGGCCGCTCACGGCGTCGGCAATAGCTGCTTCGATGTTGTGCCCGCCGACTGCGCGCGCCGCGTGAACGTTCAGGGTGGCCCTCGGCTCCAGCGGAAG
>VBEW01000100.1 GCA_005889225.1 Chloroflexota bacterium
GTTTCCGAGATCTGGCCGCTGATCCGCAAGGGGCGGCCGGGCGCGAGCTTCGTCATCACCGGCCAGTCCCCCGATCCGCAGACCGCTCGGCGGCTGCAATCGGTCCCCGGTGTCGTCGTGGCAGGACTGGTCGCGGACTACGAGCGGTTCGTCAGCTCGAGCGGGGTGCTCGCCGTTCCGCTGGTGCGCGGCGGTGGGACGCGCATCAAGGTCCTCGAGGCATTTGCCCTCGGCTGTCCGGTGGTGGCGACGTCCAAAGCGGTCGAAGGCCTCACGGTTTCGCCGGGGCATGACGTCCTGGTCGCGGACACGCCCGCCGCGTTCGCCGCCGCGGTCGTGTCACTGATGTCCGAGGATCGGGTGCGCCACAACCTGATCGACACTGCGCGCTCGACGGCCGCTCGCTACAGCTGGTCACGCGCCCAGGACGCGTTTATCGAAGCGGTCGACCGCTGCCTCGACCAACGCGCCTTCCTGCAGCCCGCATGAGCCGCATGCCAGGGCCATCCACTGCGACCCCGACCGACATGGCGGTTTGCATCGTGAACTGGAATACGCGCGAGCTGCTCATCGAGTGCCTGCGCCACCTGTTTGAGGAAAACCCCTCGTACACGGTCTGGGTCCTCGACAACGGATCGACCGACGGCAGCGCGGCCCGGCTGCGCGAGGCCTATCCACAGGTGCATCTGGTGGAGAGTTCCGAGAACCGCGGCTTCGCCGGGGGTGTCAATGAACTCCTGCGGCGGTGTCCCGCCAGCTACCTGCTCGTGCTCAATACCGATGCCCGACCGTTGCCCGGCGCGATCACGATGCTCCACGGTTACATCGGCAGCCACCTCTGGGTGGCGGCGGTCGGGCCGCGCCTGACCGACGGCAATGGCCGGTGGGCCGGCTGCCACGACCGGTTTCCGACCGTCCGCCAGGAAGTGGCGAATGTGCTCGGGTTGCGCCGGTCTCGCGCCCATGACGACGTGCGCTCGAAAGTGGACTGGATCGAGGGCGCCTGCATGATGCTCTCGGCTATCGCGGTCGGCGAGGTGGGCACCCTGGACACCGGCTACTTCATGTACAACGAGGAAGTCGACTGGTGCTACCGCGCCAGAAAGCTGGGCTGGCAGATCGCCTGTCTCCCGGCCGCCCGCGTGGTGCATTTCGTGGGGAAAAGCGGCAGCCTTCGCCGCCGGGCTCAGCTGTGCAGCAGCAAGATCCGCTATCAGCGTCTGCACGGCTCGCGACTCGGCGCCGCAGCCCTGGCGGCCATGCTGGTCCTGATCAACGCCGGCCTCTGGTTGGCCTCCACCATCCGGGTCGGGTGGCGCGCCGAGCGGACCCGCTCCCACGCCTACGCCGTCCGGGTCTGCGCCCGCCTGCTCAAGGAGGCGCCGCAATCTCCTTGACCGGCGCGCACCACAACCCTATCCCAGAATGCTGAGACCACAACCGGTCGACGAAACCGACGCCACCCTCGCCGCGGCAAAGGCTGCCGCGGTCGACGAGCGCCGTCCATCGGGCAACCTCGCGCTGTCGATTGGGTCGGGCTACCTGGTCCAGGTGCTGGCCCAGGCCACCACCTTGCTGACCAGGGTGGCGCTGGCTCGGATCATCGCTCCCACCGAGTGGGGCGTCTTCGGGGAAGCGGTCGTCATCATCGGCATCGTCGATACCCTTCGCGAGCTCAACCTCACCCAGTGGGCGACCAGCGGGCGGACCACCCGCTACTGGCGCGATCTGCCGGGGGCGATCGCTTCCACCACCGTCGTGCTCCTGCTGGGGCTGGTCGCCGCCATGCCGCTGCTATCCCGCCTCTCACCCCAGTTACCGCTCACCACCGCGATCCTGGCGCTTACCCTGATCCCCCGGACCTGGACCCTCAGCGCCGAAGCCGAGCTCAACAACCGCCAGCGGCTCTTTCGGCTGGTTGCCCCCCAGGGCCTGGGGGCGCTGGCCTTCGTCATGAGCGCCATCGTCATCTCGGCGCAGTTCAAGACGGCCTGGTCCTTGAGTATCGCCTCGGTGGTGCAGGTGTCGACCTATGCCGCCTTCCTACTGTGGCGCAGCCGCCGGGAAGTCTTCCTCCGGCCCCGCCTGGACAACGTCTGGCGCTCGCTGGTCTCAGCCAGGGATTTCGTCTGGCTGGCCCTCGCCGGCGTGCTGCTGACCCAGGTGGACGGCTTGCTCGTCGGATCGGTGGCGGGCGCCACGACGGCCGGCTTCTACATCATGGCCAGCTGGTTGACGTCGCGGCTCCCCTTCCTGGTGGAGATTCCCCTGCTCCGTGTGATGCTCCCGATCTTCGCCGGGCATCGAGACGACCGGGAAGCGCTGGGCGTCATCTTCAAGCGGACCGCCATG
This sequence comes from Chloroflexota bacterium, assembly GCA_005889225.1. Lineage (GTDB taxonomy): Bacteria > Chloroflexota > Dormibacteria > CF-121 > CF-121 > CF-13. The sequence goes on from VBEW01000100.1 coordinate 2,353, forward strand.
TCCATCAACTACCTGGAGGCGGCCTGGTGCTTCCTTCTGATGTTCAACGCCACCTTCGTCGTGGAGGAGCTGTTCGGCAGCCGCTGGACACCCTCCATTCCCTACGTGATCCTGACCGCCGTCTATCCACTGCTGTCGCCATTGGGCACCGTGGGTTGGGAGGTGCTGCGCATGACCGGACGCACCCGGCTCGTGCTCTGGAACCTGATCGCCAACTCGATCGCCTTCATCGTGATCGGCGTCGGCCTTGGCACCCGCATCGGGGTTGTCGGCGTCGTGATCGGCTACTACGTCGCGACCCTGATCAACAGCCTGGTCATCTTCGTGCTGCCGTCCCAGATCGGCTGGCCCACCGTCCTTCAGGTCGTGCGCCAGGTGGCGGCGCTCTACCTGGTCTGCGCCCTGCCGCTGGTGGTCGTCGGGCTCCTGCCGCTTCCGGCCGCGGCCCGTTTCGGCATCGACCTGATCCTGATGGGCGGCATCGTGCTTGCCGGAATGCGACCCCTGCTTCCATTCGTGCGCAATGCGCTCGCGGGGCGGAGCGCGTGAACGCGCCCCTGGTCACCGTCTGCATCCCGGTCTACAACGGCCACGCGTTCCTTGACCGCTGTCTGCAGGCGATTGTCAAACAGACCTACGACAACCTCGACATCCTGGTCGTGGACAACCAGTCGACGGATGACTCCGCCGCCCTGCTCGCCGGCTGGGCCGGCCGCGATCCGCGAATTCGGGTGGTGACCAACGACGCGAACATCGGCCTGGTGCCGAATCGAAACCGGTGCATCGAGTTAGCCCGGGGCGAATGGATCAAGTTCATGGATGTCGATGACGTCCTGGCCCCCACCGCCATCGAGCGGCTGCTCGAGGCGGCGGGCGGCCAGCACCGCATGGCCATCTGCCGCCGCCTCTTCTTTTATGAGGGCGTCGACGAGACCCAGCGGGCCCTGATGGAACGGGAGGTTCGACGCTACGAGGTTCGCGAGCTGCTGCCAGGGCGCACGTACATCAAGCCCGAAGAGGTCGCCATGTTGGCCCTCGAGTACCGGGGCCGCAACTTCATCGGCGAGCCGACCGCGGTGATGATGCATCGGTCGGTCTTCGACGAGTTCGGCTCGTTCAACGAAGACCTCGTGCAGATTCCAGACCTCGAGTACTGGCTTCGGGTTGGCCTGCACACCGGCATCGCCTACGTCGACGAGCCGCTGTCCTGCTTCAGCATTCACAATGGCGCCGCCAGTGCCGCCAACCTGGCGTTACGAAGCTTTCGTGCGGACCGCGTCGATCAGCTCATCCTGCTCCACGAGTACCTGTACAACCCCTACTTCGAGCCGGTCCGCAAACTGGCCGAGGCCGAGGGCGTGCTTGGAGCGTTGCGTGCGGACTTCCGGCGGCGCGCCGTGCGCATCGCGGTACGCGCCGCTCTCGACGGGCGTAGCGCGAACGTGAACCTGCGAGACCACTGGACGCAGTGGCGGATCGTCGGCGAATCGCGGCCGCGCATGCGGCCACCGGGCGACGCGCTGCTGCCGCTGGCGGCGTTCGCCCTGCATGCGTTGAGGATCCGCCGGTGACCAGCGCGATGCTCACCGGCGCCGCCCGTAAAGCCGTCGAGCCGGCCACCCCCGCCCGGGTGGCGCTGGTGGAATTCTTCGGCATCGGTGGCACCGCGGATTACACCGACTGCCTGGCACGAGCACTGGCCGGCCGCGGAATCGAGGTGGCGGTGGTGACCTCGAGCCTGTTCGAACCGCTGCTCCCCGATCCGCCCTATGAGATCGTTCGCCCCTTTGTGTATACCTCGGCGCAACCAAAACCGCGCAAGGCCATGCAGCTGGCCAGGGCGCTCGACCCGGCACGTGACTTCCTGGAGCGATTCCGTCCCGATGTCGTGCACGCGCAGGGTACCGTTCTCCCGGTCATTGAGCGTTTCCTTTATCGGGGGCTTGCGACGGCGACCGTGTGTACCGTGCACGACGCCCGCGCCCACGAACGCCGGCCCTGGTTGGGGTCGTTTTCCGGTTTCTATGGCGGCTTCGACCGCTTGATCTGTCATTCCGAATCGACCAAGCAAAAGGTCCTCGTTGCCCTGCCCGGCGCCCGCATCGACGTCGTGCCGCATGGCGTGTACTCGCCGCTTGCCACAGCCCTCCCAGACGGAGCAGCGGCCCGCGAGCAGCTTCAACTCCCACCTCGAAGTCGCGTGGCCCTGTTCTTCGGGTTCATCCGTCGCTACAAAGGCCTCGACCTCTTCCTGGACTCACTCCAGGTGGCGCGGGCCGAGGGCCACGACCTGATCGGGCTGGTGGCGGGCCGTCCGCTTTACGACGTCGGTCAACGGATGGAGCGCGCCCGGCGGGACGGGGTCCCGGTCGCCTGGCATTTGCGCTTCATCCCGAAGGAGGACATCGCCACCTTCTTCGCCGCCGCCGACGTGGTGGCGCTTCCGTATGTCGACACGTCGGACAGCGGGGCGTTCGAGCTCGCGGCGGCCTTTCGCAAACCGGTGGTCGTGACCAACGCGGGGGGACTCGCCGAAGCGTTCGCCCGCTACGGCTACGGCGCGCTTGTGCCGGAGCGGTCGGCGCCGGCCGTGGCTCACGCGTTGATGGGTCCCTATCCGCCCGCCCCGCCGCCGCGTGGCGACAACTCCTGGGCGGCGGTCGCCGCCCGAACCGAAGCGACCTACAAGGAGGCGCTCGCCGTCCGTGGCTAGGCTGCGCATCCTATATATAGGGCCGCATCCGCCCTCACCGATCGCGGTTCGGCCATGGCTCTTCCTGGGGGCGCTCCGGGAGCGGCATGCGATCGACATCCTGACGCCGCACCGCCCCACCGGCCTGGACCGGCTGGTCGCGCTCCGCCACCTGGCGGACCCGGCTTACCCCCTGCAGGCCATCGCTGTCGAATCGCTGGCGATGCGGGCAGCGGTTCGGGCGGCCGTCGCGGAGGGCGAATACGACGTGATCCATGTCGAGCACGTCCGAGCCTTCCAGTTCGTGCCCCATGCCGATCGCCGGCGCATCCTGTTCGATGCGGTCGACTGTGTGTCGGACCTGTTCGCCCAGGCGGCGACCTACCAGGGCGTCGCCTGGCGGCGCATCTTTGCGCATGAGGCGCGCCGCCTCGCCCGCTTCGAGTCGACGGCCATCGCGTCGGCGGCCCGGGTGCTGGTCGCCTCGCGGCGGGACGCCGCCGGACTCCTCAAGTTGCAACCGGATGCACCGGTGCACGTCCTTCGCAACCCGGTCGACCTCTCCCGCTTCAGGCCGGGGCTGGAGCGATCGCCGAACACGGTGGTCTTCACCGGAAAGATGAGCTTTCATGCGAACCGAGTCGCCGCCCGCTGGCTCTGCGACGAGATCTGGCCGCACGTCCGCTCGCGGCATCCCCAGGCCCGGCTGGTGATCGCCGGCGCCAGGCCGCCGGCATCGCTGCTCCGCCACCGCGGCGTCGGCATCGAGGTTACGGGCTACGTCCCCGAGCTCGGACGCCTGATCGCCGGCGCCGCCGTGGCGGTCGCGCCGCTCCGTTACGCGGTCGGCATTCAGAACAAGGTGCTCGAGGCCATGGCCTGCGCCACCCCGGTGGTCACCACCACGGCGGCGGTTGGCGACCTGGGCTTCGAAGAGGGCGGTCACGGGTTCGTCGCCAACGATGCCATCGCCATCGCGGAGCGGATCTGCTGGCTGCTGGACGACCGGCGGTCGGCCGGCGAGATGGGCCGGGCCGGGCGCGACTACGTTGAACGACACCACGCGATCGGTCCGCTGGCGGACGAGCTGGACCGTTACTACCAGGACATGCTGTCCGGCGATTCGACCCAACCAATACGAAGAGAGGTGGAAGCAATCTGATGCGCATCCTTGTCACCGGTCACCAGGGCTACATCGGCTCGGTCATGACTCCCTATCTCGCGGCCGCCGGCCACACCGTCGTCGGTCTCGATACCGGGTTCTTCGGCGATTGTGTCTTCGGCGACAGCAACGGGGCGATGCCCTCCATCCATAAGGATGTCCGGGACGTCACGGTCGAGGACCTGCGCGGCTTCGACGGCGTCGTCCACCTGGCGGCACTGGCCAACGACCCACTGGGCGACCTGAACCCGGATTGGACCTATGACATCAACCATCGCGCCTCGGTGCATCTCGCCCGGACGGCGAAGGAGGCGGGCGTGACGCGATTCGTCTTCTCTTCCTCCTGCAGCATGTACGGCGACGGTTGGAAGGACGAGCTGCTTTCGGAGGACGCGCCGATGCGCCCGCTGACGCCGTACGCGGTGTCCAAGGCGCGCTCCGAGGAGGACATCGCGACCCTGGCGGATGGTGACTTCACGCCGGTCTACATGCGCAATGGCAGCGCCTACGGGATCTCGTCTCACCTCCGCGCCGACCTCGTTCTCAACAACCTGATGGGCTGGGCCTTCACCACCGGCAACATCCGGATCCTCAGCGATGGCTCGCCCTGGCGCCCGATCGTCCACGTGGAGGACATCGCGATGGCGTTTGCCCAGGCGCTGACCGCGCCGAAGGCCGCCGTCCACAACCAGGCCTTCAATGTCGGACCCGACGGCGAGAACTACCAGGTCCGCGACCTCGCCCGCATCGTCAACGAGCTCCTCCCCGAGGCGACCGTCGAATACGTGGGCAAGAACCCCGATCCGCGGAATTATCGCGTCAGCTTCAAGAAAATCCTGGCTTCGCTTCCCGGGTTTCAGCCGACCTGGAACGCCGCGCGCGGGGCGCGTCAGCTGCTCGAGGGCTACCGCGCCGTCGGGCTGTCAGCCGACACGTTCCAGGGCCCAAGCTATACCCGGCTGCTTCACCTCAGGGCCCTGCTGGCGTCCGGCCGGCTCGATTCCTCGCTCCGCTGGCGCTCCCTGGTGGTCGCATGATTTTCACCCAGACCGAGCTGAAGGGGGCGTTTGTCATCGACCTCGAACCCCGCACGGACGCGCGCGGGTTCTTCTCGCGGACCTTCTGTCAGCACGAGTTCGCCGACCACGGTCTGAAGACGATCGTGGCGCAATGCAACCTGTCCTTCAACCACCGGAAGGGGACGCTGCGCGGCCTTCATTACCAGCTTCCCCCCGCGACCGAGGCGAAGCTCATCCGCTGCGTCCGGGGCGCGATCCGGAGCATCATCGTGGACCTGAGGCCGGACTCGACGACGTACCTTTCCCACATCCAGGTGACGCTGTCGGCGGAAAACCGGCGGGCCGTCTATGTTCCCGAGATGTTTGCCAACGGCTACCAGACGCTCACCGACGACGCCGAAGCGATCTACCAGGTTAGCGAGTTCTATACACCGGATCGCGAACGGGGGCTGCGCTACAGCGACCCGAGGCTGCGCATCACCCTCCCCTTGCCGGTCAGCATGATCTCCGAGAAGGACGCCGCCTGGCCGCTGCTGGAGCCGCTTCCGGTTGGGGCACGGCTGTGATCATCGTCGATCGCGCGCTGCAGGAACGCGAACGGAGCGGCCGGCCGGTCCGCGTCGGGATGATTGGCGCCGGCGCGATGGGTCGAGCGATCACCAACCAGATCGTCAATGCCGTGCCCGGGATGCGGCTCGTGGCGATCTCGAACCGCCATCCGCAGGCGGCGGTGCGCGCCTACGCCGAGGCGGGCGTCGTCGACGTTGCGACCGTCGACAGTGTGCCGGGACTGGAGCGGGCAATCGCTGCCGGACGCCCGGCCGTTACGGATGATCCGACGCTGCTGTGCCGGGCCGGCCTCATCGACGCCTTGATCGAGGTCACCGGCAGCATCGAGTTTGCCGCCGGCGTCGTCCTCGACGGGATCGCCCACGGCAAGGACATCGTCTTGATGAACGCCGAGCTCGACGGCACCCTGGGGCCGATTCTCAAGGTCTACGCCGACCAGGCGGGCGTCATCCTGACGGCGTGCGACGGGGACCAGCCCGGCGTACAGATGAACCTCTACCGCTTCGTCAAGGGTCTCGGCCTGACCCCGCTGCTCTGCGGCAACATCAAAGGCCTGCAGGACCACTACCGCAACCCGACGATTCGCCGACGCCACCATGATCTCCTTTGAGCAGGCGATCGTAGCCAACGGCACCGGGATGCGGGTGGCGCAGCGCGGCATGCTCGGGTACGAGGTCAGCGGCCACGTCGACGAGCTGACCCATCGCTACGACATCGAACAATTGCGGGCCCTGGGCGGGATCGTGGATTACGTGGTCGGCGCCAGGCCAGCGCCCGGCGTCTTCGTCTTCGGCGCCCACGACGACCCGAAGCAGCGCCACTTCCTGAACCTCTACCGGCTGGGCGAGGGTCCGCTCTACAGCTTTTACGTTCCGTATCACCTCTGCCACTTCGAAGTCCCAATCTCGGTCGCCCGCGCCGTCCTGCTGAAAGATCCGGTGCTGACGCCGCTCGGGGGACCCATGGTCGAGGTGGTCGCCACCGCCAAGATCGAGCTCAAGGCCGGGCAGGTGCTCGATGGCATCGGCTTCTACATGACGTACGGGCAGTGCGAAAACGCACAGCTCGCCCAGGCCGAGCAGTTACTGCCGATGGGCGTCGCCGAAGGCTGCCGGCTCAAGCGCGACATCGGAAGAGACCAGGTGATCAGCTACCAGGACGTTGACCTTCCGATCGGGCGACTCACCGACCGTCTGCGCGCGGAGCAGGCCGTGCGCTTCGGCAGGCTGGTGGCAGCCTGAGGAGAAAAGAACGCCAATGCGCATCGTGATTCCGTCGGCCGGGTTGGGAAGTCGATTCCTTCCGTTGACCCGTGCCGTTCCCAAAGAGCTCCTCCTCCTCGGCGAGTGGCCCTTGATTCACCATGCGCTGCTGGAGGCGGAGGGCGCGGGCTTTGACTCGGCGATCGTCGTCATCTCCCCGAACAAGCAGGCGATCCGCACCTATTTCGAACCGGCTCCACAGCTGGAGCGCGAGCTGGCGGAACAGGGCAACCTCGCGGCGCTGGCCCGATTGCTGGAGACGCAGTCGATCGCCCGCCGGATGCAGCTCACCTTCATCGAGCAGTGGACCCGTGGTCCGGGGCAGGCGGTGCTGCTGAGTCACGAGCTCACCGGTGAGGACACGTTTGGCGTACTCCTACCCGACGATGTCGTCCCCAGCGTCGATCACTGGCGGGAGCTGCAAGCGCTGTCACGCGAGACCGGCGCACCGACCTTGTGTGTCCGCAAGGTGCCGGTTGCCGAGGCGCCGCGCTTCGGCATGGCCGTGTGCGAACCCTTCGGCGCCCATCTGCGGGTTCGTGATCTGGTTGAGAAACCCGCGGCGGGGCACGCGCGCTCAAACCTCTCGATCTTCGGCCGCTACGTCGTCACCCGACCGGTGCTCGACGCCCTGGCGGATCGCCTGGCGAGGACGACTGGTGAGCTGCAGCTCACCGAAGGCTACGCGGCGCTGACCGATGGCGCTCGCGGTGTCTATGCGGTGGAATTCTCCGCCGACTCGTACGACTGCGGCACCCCGTCGGAGTTCGCCCGGGCGACCACGCGATACGCGGCCTGGTCGGGGGCGGGCCGGCCGGCCGAGGTGCACTGAAGCGATGGCCATGACCCGACTGGCTCCTGACGCGGTCTCTTCAGCGGTCACCGTCCGTGAGGTGACGACGATCGCGGGCTTCGATGCGATGGAATCGGACTGGAATCGGCTGGTCGACCAGCTCGAGGTGCCCTCGCCGTTTCAGACCTGGGAGTGGAACCGCGCCTGGTGGAACCATTTCGGCGACGGCCGCTCGCTGCTGCTGCTCGAGTTTGTGAAGTCCGGCCGGGTAATCGGCGTCGCCCCCTTCTTCCGCCGCCGCCTCGGGACGCCCGCGCTCGGCCTATCGATGCTGCTACCCCTCGGTTGGGAAGGCAACGGCCTGGCGAACGGCCTCACCGAACAATGGCAGCTCATCTTTCCGCCTGAACACCGCATGGCGTTGCTCGAGACCCTGGCCGGCTGGCTGCAGGCTCATCCCTGGAGCACCGTCCTCATCCCGGGCTTTGCCGAGGGCGACCCGTTGCCGGAATGGATAACTCGACGGATCGCCTATCGCGGCAAGGGCGTGGTCTTCGATTACCGCCGGGTGCCGGCCAGCTGGGAGGCCCTGGTGGCCAGCCTCAACAAGAGCATGCGGGACAACGTGCGCTACTACCCGCGCCTCATGCAGCGCCGCGGCCAACCGTACGTCTTCGAAATCGCATCGACGCCCGCCGAGATCTCGGCCATCCTGCCGCTGCTGTTCAACCTGCACCGCGAGCGGGCCGAGGCCAGCATGCGGATCGCCCACGATGACTACTTCGACCATCCGAACCGCCGGGCATTCATTCGCGAGGTTGCTCCGAGGCTGGCCCAGCTTGACCAGGTGAGGATCGGAACGATTCGGGTGGCGAACGAGCCGATCGCCGTTCAGATGTGGCTGGAGAAGGGTGACACCATGTTCCTCTACTACTCCGGCTTCTTGCCCAGCTGGCGGGCACACTCGGTGGCACTGCTGGCGACCATCGGCGCCTTCCAGGACGCCATGCGGCGCGGCATTCGGCAGATCGAATTCCTTGCCGGCGGGGGCCATCCGAAGGAGCGCTGGGATACCGAACAGCGGGTGCACAGCAACATCTGGCTGGTACGGCGACCCCGGATGACGAGATTTCTTTTCAACCTGCCGATCCACTACCGGCAGCTGGCGTGAGACGGACTCCTGACTCAGGCCGGCGCCGCACGGCGCCGGCCTTTTCGTTTGTGCCGGTCGCGATCGCCCTTGCCCTGGCCTCGATCCCATCCCTGCCGGCCGCCGGCGCGGCCCCCGCGGCACTCTCCATCCGGGTGGACGGCAACCACTTCGTTGACGGGCGCGGCCAACCGGTCCGGTTGCTTGGGGTCAACCGGTCGGGCACCGAATACGTCTGCATGGATGGCCGCGGCACGTTCGATGGGCCCGACGACGCCGCGTCGATCGGCGCAATGGCCGCCTGGCACATCAATGCGGTCCGGATTCCGCTGAATGAGGATTGCTGGCTCGGGATCAACGGCGCGCCCGCGGCTTACAGCGGCACGAACTATCGGGAGGCCATCGTCACCTACGTTGGCCGGCTGCACGACGCCGGCCTCTTCGCCATTGTCGACCTGCACTGGAGTGCGCAGGGGACGCTCCCCGCCGACGGTCGGACGGGCCAGGGCCGCCAGATGGCCGATCGAGATCACGCACCGGCCTTCTGGCGCTCGGTGGCCACGGTTTTTCGGAGCGATCCCGCAGTGGTCTTCGATCTCTTCAACGAGCCGCACGACATCAGTTGGGATTGCTGGCTGAACGGCTGCCTCACCAGCGACGCAACCGGAAGCTGGCAGGTCGCAGGCTTCCAGTCGCTCGTCGATGCCGTCCGAAGCACCGGCGCGCGCAACCCGGTCCTGGTGGCGGGCAACCGATGGTCGGGGGACCTGCGCGGCTGGCCCCACGGAGTCCATGATCCGGCGCACCAGCTGGCGGCCTCGTGGCATGTGTACTCCCCCGGTCCACGCCTCGACTCGCTCCGTGACCTGGTGGTACGGCCGGTGGCGGGCAGCTATCCGGTTGTGGCATCGGAGTTTGGCGAGAAAGACTGCGCGCGCGGCTGGGTCGAGAATTTCATGAATTGGGCTGACGATGCCGGCATCTCCTACCTCGCCTGGACCTGGGATACCTGGCCCGATTGTGGCAATCCGGTGCTCATCACCTCCTACGAGGGGACGCCCACCGCCTACGGCGCTGGGGTTCGAGACCATCTGGTGGCGCTCTGGCGGGCGAGCGCGCCCACCCGGGTGCTGACCCCGCTGCAGGCCGATGCTCCCCTACTCGCCCTGGGGGTCGCCTTTATCGTTCTCGGACTCGCCGGCCTGGCCGCCCTTTTGGTGATCGGGAGGCGTATTCGGAGCGCCCGGCGTTCACGGAGGGTGGCCATCACCTGAGACCGCGCTGACCGGGGCCGCCGTGTAACATGCCGGTCAGCGCATGCGGCTGATCCCCAGTTCACGTCGATCGCGGTTGCCCGGTTTCATCGCCCTGATGGGGGCCAGCGCGCTGGTCGGGGTGGCAGCGGCGGTGTGCGCCGGACCGCCGATCAGCGCCCAGGCGGCGGGGCTTTCGGTGCGGATCGTGGGCAATCACTTCGTGGATGGCAGCGGTCGCACGGTTCGAATACTGGGCGTCAACCGGTCGGGCTCCGAGTACGCGTGCATGGCGAACTGGGCGATCTTCGACGGCCCCTCGGACACGGCGTCGATCGGCGCCATGGCGAGTTGGAATATCGACGCGGTACGGGTGCCGCTCAACGAGGATTGCTGGCTCGGCATCAACGGCGCCCCAGCCGCCTTGAGCGGCGCCAACTATCGCAACGCGATCGCCGGCTACGTCAGCCGTTTGCACGCGGCCGGCATGTATGCGATCGTCGATCTCCACTGGAATGCCCAGGGGACGCTCCCCGCTGATGGCAAGACCGGGCAGGGGCGCAAGATGGCCGACCTCGATCATGCGCCCGCGTTCTGGAGTTCGGTGGCGAGCTTCTTCAAGAACGATCACGGTGTCGTCTTCGACCTGTTCAACGAGCCGCACGACATCGGCTGGGACTGCTGGCTGAACGGCTGCACGACCAGCGACGGAACCGGGACCTGGCAGGCCGCCGGCATGCAGACGCTGCTCAACGCCGTCCGCGCGACGGGGGCAACGAATGTGGTGACGCTGAGCGCCAACGGCTGGGGTGGCGACATCCCGCAGTGGATCAACTACCGCCCGCATGATCCGATCGGGCAAATTGCGGCCGGCTGGCACGTCTACTATCCGGAAACATGGTGGAGCGAACCGTCCCGCTGGAACGCGGGCGTTTCGCCGGTGCTCGGCGCGCAGGTGCCAATCGTCGTCACCGAGTTCGGTGAGCACGACTGCGCCGGCGGATGGATGAACCAATTCCTTCCCTGGGCCGACCAGCATGGGCTCTCCTACACCGCCTGGACCTGGGACACCTGGCCAAACTGCGCTAACCCGGTGCTGATCACGAAGTACGACGGCACGCCGACCGGCTACGGGATCAGCCTCCGCGATCACCTGCGCGGCCTGGCTGGATTCAAACCCGTAGCGAGCCAGGCTTCCAGCGGGCGCGGCCCCGCAGGCGCGGTCACGGCCACCCGGCCTCCGGCGGCAGCACCGACGAGTCCGCGACAGCCGGCCGCCAGCGCGGCCGCGATCGCGCATCGGCGCGCGGGGGGAGCGGTTCCCCTTCCGACGCCCGCCTCGATTCTGGCGACGAGTCCCGCCCGAGCTGCCCTGATTGGGCTAGGCTCCATTCTTCTCGTCGCGGCCCCCCTCGGGCTGGCGGCCGGGCTCTGGCTGCTGCGGCGCCGTCGGCGGCCGCTCTCGGCCGGGGCCGATGTGCCGGTCAGTGCCGAGGCCGCCGAGCATTCGCGGACGTAACGAATCCGTTTCGCGGCGCGTACGCGGCGGTGACAACCAGCCGGCTCCGCAGCATTGTCATCGATCGGTGGCACCTTACGAGGTCCATTTCGATGAGCGCTGGGCTACAACGATGCCATGGATGGAGGGGCCGTCCGGCGTACCCGCCGCGCCCTGGCAATCCGCGGCGCCGCTCTCCTGCTGAGCTTGCTGGGATTCGCCGGGCTGCAGCCGCCCACGGGTGCCGATGCGGCGAATACCAGCCCTTATGGCTTTTCGATCTGGGGCTATCAAACTCGGGTTACGGCGTCTGGCGTGAAGTGGGCCCGGCTGCAGCGGGACTGGTTCACCATCGAGACCTCGCCCGGCGTCTACGACTTCACCGGCCTGGACCAGGATGTCGCGAGAGCGAACGCGGCCGGTGTGCACATCAGTGTCCCCTTGCAGGACGCCCCCGGTTTCCGCAAGACCCAGGTTTGCAACGGCGTGAATCTCTTTCCCGGCCCGGCCGAGATGAGCGCGTTTGCCGGCGTCGTCGCCGCCCGCTACAACGGCAACAATGGCCATGGCTACGTCGACAGCTTCGAGATCGGCAACGAGGAGTACGACGGCTACTGGGGCGGGACCTGGGCGAACACGCTTCCCTGCCGGGCCGCTAACTATTACGGTCCGGTGCTCAAGGCCGGCTACCTGGCGGTCAAGGCGAAATCGCCGACCGCCCTGGTTGGCATGTTCGGTATGTGGTGGGTGAACACGCCACATGTCCAGGGGTACATGACCTGGCTCTACCAGAATGGCTACGGCTCCTACATGGACTTCGCGAATTTCCACTACTACACGGGCGGTGACCCGGCGGTGACCAGCGGGAGCACGCCGTCGTATCCGCTGGAGTGGCAGACGATCCGCGCGGTGCAGGCCGCCTTCAACGGCGTCAAGCCAATCTGGTGCACCGAGGTCGGGTGGGCCGTGAACTCGAACGGTCAGCCGGGCCCGATCGTCAGTCCCGCCCTGCAATCGCAATATCTCCGCTACGTCCTCGACAACTCGCGGACCTCGGGCGTGGTGCAACGAGTCTTCATCTACATGATCAGCGACACGGGCAGCGACGGGATGAATATCTACCCGCCAACCGGACCGCTGCCGAGTTATTCGATGCTGCAAAGCTACATGGCACAGTACCCGGCCTGGGGCGCGTCTCCTCCCCCGACACCGACGCCCACCCCGGCACCCACACCCACTCCGGCACCCACACCCACCCCGGCACCGACGCCAACCCCGACCGCGGCGCCCACTCCCACACCGACGTCGATGCCAACCCCCACGCCGGCGCCGACGCATGGTGCCACCCCGGCCCCCACACCCACGGCATCGACCCACGGGCCGACGGCGGGGCCGTCGACGAACCCGCGCCCTGGCGCCTCCGGCAACCCGACCGCCCTCAAGCCCTCGGCTGTGGCCGGTCCCCTGGGGTCGGGCACCCATCCGGCCGAGGTCGCCGGTGACGCTCCGCTTGCCGGGCTGAAGATCCTGGGCATCGTGCCAACCGTGATCGGCTCGGGTGGGATGCTCCTCATCCTCTGGGTCGCCCTTGGCACCCTGTTCTGGGTGGTGCTTCGCGTGCTCACCATGGTCTCGCTGGCTCGCCGGCGTCGAGCGGCCGGGATCTGACCCTCCGACACGACGTCGACCTCGCGGTCGTTGGCGCGGGCCTGATCGGCCTGGCGACCGCCAGAGAAATCATCAACCGCCAGCCCGGCATCCGCGTGGTCGTCCTCGAGAAAGAAGCGCAGATCGCCGCCCACCAGAGCGGGCACAACAGCGGCGTGGTCCATTCGGGGATCTACTACGCGCCCGGTTCGCTGAAGGCGAGGCTCTGCATTCGCGGGGCTGCCGAGCTGCGGGAGTTCTGTGACAAACACGGGATCGAGCATCCAGAAACGGGCAAGCTGATCGTGGCCGTCCGCGAGAACGAGCTGGCGCGGCTGGAGAATCTCAAGCACCGAGGGGACGCGAATGGCCTGCGCGGGCTCGAGCTGATCGAGGGTACCGGCATTGCGCGGATCGAGCCTGCGGCCAGGGGATTGCGCGCTGTGTACTCACCGGCGACCGGCATCGTCGATTACAACCTGGTGGCCCGCGCCCTGGCGGCCGACGTGACCACCGGCGCCGGGGTGATCCTGACGCAGCACCGTGTCACCGGGCTTCGCCGGGCGCCGGGCAGCTGGAAGTTGACGGCAGCGGGATCGACCATCACGGCGCGCCGCGTCGTGACCTGCGCCGGGCTGCAGTCCGATGCGCTGGCGGCCATGACGGGTGCACCGCGCGAGCCGCGTATCGTGCCCTTTCGCGGCGAGTACTCGCGGCTGCGGCCCGGTCGTGCGAGCCTCGTTCGAGGTCTGATCTATCCGGTGCCTGACCCGGCCTTTCCATTTCTGGGCGTCCACTTCACCAGACGGGTGGGGGGCGAGATCTGGGTCGGGCCCAACGCCCTGCTGGCTCTGGCGAAGGAGGGCTATCGCCGGTCGCGCATCAGTGTTCGCGAGCTGGCGAGCCTGTTGCGGTGGCCGGGTTTCTACCGGATGGCCCGCCGCTACTGGCGGATGGGTCTTTCGGAGTTCGGTCTCGCCCTGAATCAGCGGGCTTTCATCAGCGAACTCCAGCTCTATGTCCCCGCGCTTCAGCCGGGTGACATCTTGCCCGCCGGAGCCGGCGTGCGCGCCCAGGCAGTGGCGGCGGATGGACGCCTGCTCGATGACTTCGCGTTCGCCGAGGAGGACGGCATCCTCCACGTGCGAAATGCGCCGTCTCCGGCTGCGACGGCCTGCCTGGCCATCGCGGAGACGATCGTCGACCGCCTCGATCTCCAGTCCGGTCTAGAGTGGTGAGCGATGGTCGGCCGACAGCATCGTGTGCGGCCATCGGTGGCCACATTGCCGGTGGTCCTTTTGGCGATCGGATGCCTTCCGGTCCTGGCGATCATCCTGATCGGGCTCATCTGGCTGATCACCGCGCACACGCCTGACATCAAGCGGATTAGTGGGGTCGTCGCGACCGCAACGGACCTCTCGTCGCATGGCGAGTATGACCGCACGGAGATATCGTTGGTTGCCAGCTCAACGACCTACAACTTTCGGCGAGACGCGCTCCACCCGCCGGTCGCCCCCCACCAACCATTGCCCGGCGACCTGATCGTTCTCTGGGTCGATCCATCCTTCAACTGGTCTCATCTCGGTACCACCGAAGTCCTCGCCGCGTCGCTCGCCGCCGACGAGTCACCCACACGGCCGGCGCATACAACGAGGCATTTCGACGTCCCGAGCTCACAAGAGCGGGATTCGCGACTGGCGGGCGCTCTCATGCTGGGCATTGGCGGGCTCGTCATCGGTCTTGCAGCCCTGTATGAATGGCTGACGGAGCGAGCCCGGCGCGGTCGGCCGCCGTCGGCTAGGAGCCCTGGCGGCGGTCGCGCCCAGGCACGCTACCTGGGGTCTCGGCCACAACCGTCCGGCGACCGCTGATCGGGCTGGCCGCCGCGTTCTTCGGGTAGAGACGGTCGAGCTCCGGCCCCGCCACATCCAGCCGATGGATCTTGTCCACGATTCGCGGACGAATGCCGGTCGGCCGGAGCCGCGTCCAGCCGCGAGCGCCATTCCCCGCCGCGCTCTCTGAGACGAAGAGATCCTGCAACGCGATCGTCTGATCGTCGAAGCCGGTCACCTCCGCAATGCTGAGGACTTTGCGGCTGCCGTCGACCTGCCCGCCGACGTGCACGACTAATGTGAGCGCAGCGCGGATCTGCTGCCGGACCGCGCGCACCGGAAGATCGAGGCCCGCCATCGCACCAGCGTCTCGAGGCGAGACACGGCGTCGCGCGGACTGTTTGCATGGATCGTGGTCATCGCCCCACTGTGGCCGCTATTGAGCGCCTGGAGCATGTCTCGCCGCCGCGCACCTCGCCCACGAGGCGATCGGGGCGCACCCGGACGGCGTGCCGCGGACGGAGGCCTCGGGGATCTTCGCCAGCACCGGGATCACCAGGTCGGCGCCCCGCCGGCGATCCTCCCCCTCGGTGAGCAAGGACCTGCCGCAGCAGGTATTCCCACTCCGACAAGGCGTGCTCCCGCAGGTTCGCCCAGCCATCCGGGTGGGCCCGCAGGTAGTCGTCCGGGTCCTTGCCCTGGGGCACTCGGACAACCTTTACATATATGCCGGACCTCGAGGCGGGCTCGATGGCCCGCTGGGTGGCGTTCAGCCCGGCGTCGTTCCGGTCGTGAAACTCGGTCATCGAGGCGCGGGTGACGCCCCGCGATTCCTAGCCCGATCGCGAGCCTACCTTCCCTGAAGCCCGACTGAAGGTAATGAAGAGGCTGACGTCAAATTACGGCTTGAATGTTCCGTAGCAGGTGCCGGTCTGCTGAGTCCCGTTCAACGTCACCGTGCACGGTACGCCGCTGATGGAAACCGACGCGGCGCCGGATAAGGTCGCCGCATCGACCATCAGGTTCCGGTCGCACACACCGGCGCTGTAGAAGTCGTTGTAGAAGCTAATGGCCAGCGTATGAGTGCCCGGCGTCAACGAAACGTCAGCCGTGATGCTCGCGAATGAAGTAGTCGCAACGGAGACGTCGCTCATCACCGCATTGCCGTCGATCTGTACCGTCATCTGTGGAGCACCCTGGCATTGATTACCGGCGGCCGACACCGTGATCGTGGTGGCCTCTGATGCCAGCGAGAACGACGCCGACGCGGTGCCGTTTCCCCAGAGCTTCAGGTACGGGCCGGCCGCTCCGAGCGAGGCTGGCATCACGGCACAGCAGTTCGCCGGTGTTGTGCTCATCGACTCGGCTTGAATGGTGGCGAGCACGCTCGCCCCCAGCGATGGCGTCCGTGTGGGACTCGGCGTAGGACTCGGGGTGGGTGTTGGGGTAGCTGAGGCGCTCGCCGCCGGATTTGGCGCCGGGGCGATCGATACCAGGTGATCGCGGTATCCCCTTCCATATCCGGTCGGGGTGCCGGCGTAATCCGTGATCAACACCGGGTTGCTGCAATCCGGCCAGGTGTCCCAGGTCCAGGCGAGATACGACAGCCCGTGCTGATCCGCCCACGGCATGAACTGATTCATCCAGCCGTCGGCACAGTCGTGTTCCCCAAACTCGGTCGTCGCGATGGGAACCTGGTTGGCAACCGGAGCCACCACCGTGTCCCACCGCGACGGATCGCTGTAGTAGGTTTCGGGATAGTAGACGTGCCAGCCGGCCGCCAGCTGCTTGAGTGGATCCGACGGCCGGTAATTGATCCACTGCGCAATGTCGCCGCCCCAACCATCCGCGCTGGTGGTCACCACATTGGTGGCACCCGTGGAGCGCACGGCATTGAGCAATGTCTGCATGCCCGCCGCCTGCCAGGTGCCGGTTCCGTCGCTCACGGTGCAACCGTTGAGCCAGCAATCCCAGCTGATGTCGTGCGGCTCATTGAACAGGTCGAAGACCACTCCCGGGTCGTTCTTGAAAAAGTTGGCTACCGAGGTCCAAAACGCGGGCGCATGATCGAGATCGGCCATATCGCGGCCCTGGCCTGATATCCCGTTCGCCGGCAACGTGCCCTGAGCGTTCCAGTGCAGGTCGACGATCGCATACATGCCGGCCTGGTGCAGAAGGTTGACGTAAGCGGCAATCGCGTTCCGATAATTGGTCCCGCTGTACGCGGCCGGCGCCCCGTTGATCCCGAGCCAGCAGTCCTCGTTCATAGGAATTCGTACTGCGTTCACGTGCCAGCTGGCGATCGCCGCGATCGAGGCGGCGTCACTCGGCCCGTCGAAGAAGCCATTGTTGGCCATGCACTCGTACTCCGTTCCGGAGCGGTTCACACCAAGCAAGCGAACGACCTGCCCACCGCCGTCGACGAAATGGTTTCCCGAAACCGACACCGCCATCCCCGATGCGTGCACGAACCTGATGGCCATCAGGCCCCCGGTGAGGAGGAAGATGCCGAGAGCGAGGGCGAGAAGACGAGAAAAAGAGGTGGGGTCGTACCTGGTACGTCCGTCCTTCCCCGATGGTGACCGCAAGCGGCGGCCGAGAATCCCCAATCTAATGAGCGTGTGCCCGAATCGCTGCCGCAACGCGGCCGCCGGTCCAAGTCACCCGCGTCATTTTGCATACCCAACATCGGATGTCAAGCGTTTGCAGTGAAACACGCTGTTGAAAACTCAGGTGTCTGAATTGGCGGGCCTGCGGATAACTACTCGTCTTTTGAACTGGCGAGCAATTCGAGCCAGTTTTTTAGTCGAAAAGTCGTTCCGGGTTTGGAGATTTGATGGCCCGAGCGGCCTCAGCCTAGCCGGCGATCGCGCAGCGTAGCGCCACCCGCAATCTCAGCAGAGTTCAGCGATCGGCGACCACTGACCGGGGTTGCCGCGGAATTCCTTGGAAAGACTCGCGCGAGCTCCGGCGGCGCGATGTCGAGGCGGTAGATCTTGTCCATGATCTGCGGCCGGATGTTCGTCGGAATCAGCCGCGTCCGTCCGCCGCCGAGGCCACCTGCCGCTTCCGAGACGAAGACCTCCTGCAATCCGATCGTCTGATCGTCGAGACCGGTGACCTCGGCGATGCCGAGCACTTTTCGGCTGCCATCGGCGAGCCGGCCGGCGTGCACCACGATGGTGATGGCGCCGCGGATTTGCTGGCGGACCGCCCGCACCGGAAGATCGATGCCGGCCATCAGCACCAGCGTCTCGAGACGGGAGAGCGCATCCCTGGGACTGTTGGCGTCATCGGTCTTGCAGCCCTGCATGAATGGCTGACGGAGCGACCCCGGCGCGGTCGGCCGCCGTCGGCTAGGAGCCCTGGCGGCGGTCGCGCCCAGGCACGCTACCTGGGGTCTCGGCCACAACCGTCCGGCGACCGCTGATCGGGCTGGCCGCCGCGTTCTTCGGATAGATCCGGTCGAGCTCCGCGCCCGCCGCATCCAGCCGATGGATCTTGTCCACGATTCGCGGACGAATGCCGGTCGGCCGAAGACGCGTCCAGCCGCGAGCGCCATTCCCCGCCGCGCTCTCTGAGACGAAGAGATCCTGCAACGCGATCGTCTGATCGTCGAAGCCGGTGAGCTCGGCGATGCTCAGCACCCTGCGACTGCCGTCCGGCATCCGGCCGAGGTGGACGACGAGATTGAAGGCGCCGTAGATCTGCTGCCGGATGGCCCGCACCGGGAGTTCGATCCCGGCCATCAGGACCAGCGTTTCGATCCGGG
>VBEW01000257.1 GCA_005889225.1 Chloroflexota bacterium
TGGCGTGCCGAGGGCCGCCGCGACGCCGTCGGGCACCGCGTCCGGTATCGGCACGGTCTGACCACCGCTGATCAGCGCGCGCTCCGCCAGGCTGCCATTTGGCAGTGCGGCACGAAAATACACGCGCGGCCCGGGCTTTCCCGAATGCAGCTGGCGCCCTACGCCTTCCCCGCCCGGCACGTACGGCGTCGGCGGCGAGCCGGCGTAAAACTTCCCGCTCGCGACGGACAGATCGACGGGGTTGAGGGGCGCCGCGGACACCTCCACCAGGTTGGCGCCGTCGGATTTCGGTTCATCGACCTGGCGCACGACTGGCGGCTCGCCGTACCGTTCTACTACCGCGGCGCGCATCCACGTCAGCTTAGCGACCGAGAGGCCTAACCTGAGTAATGAGCCTCGATGAAGGTCACAATTCTGGGCACCGGAAAGATGGGGGGCGCGATGGCGCGCCGCCTAAACCAGCAGGGGTTCCAAGTTCGCCTGTGGAACCGGACTCGCCAGCGGGCGGAACAGCTCGGGGTCGGTGACGTTTACGACACACCAGCCGACGCCGCACGCGACGCCGAGGTCGTGATCAGCATGTTGACCGACCCGCGGGCTGTTCGCGAGGCGTACCTGGGACCGGATGGCGCCGTGGAGGCGGAGGGCTCACGGATCTATGTCGACAGCAGCACCGTGGACCCGAAAACGCACCTGGCGCTGGCGCGGGTGGTGGAGCAGCGCGGATCGAGCTTCATCGAGGCGCCAGTCCTGGGAAGCGTCCCGGCGGTCGAGGCAGGGAAGCTCTTCATCATGGTCGGTGGCGAGCGGGCCGCCTTCGAGCGGCTCCGAGCCGTGCTACAGGCGCTGGGTGATGTCCGCTACGTGGGTCCGCTCGGTGCCGCAGCCCGGCTCAAGCTGGTGTCCAACAGCATGCTCGGCATCATCAGCGCGGCCGCCGGCGAGCTCTACAACGCCGGCGTACGTGCCGGACTGGACCGCGAGCGCGTTTGGGAGGTGCTCACCCGCATGGCTCCGTACCTGGACGCGCGCCGCGCCGGCTACCTGGAGGGACGCTACGAGCCCGTGATGTTCCGGCTCGCCGACATGGTCAAAGACCTCCACCTCGCGCTCAATGTCTACCAGGAGGTCGGCATCGACACACCCCTCAGCCAGACCACTCGCGAGTTGTACGAGCGCGCCGCGCGCGCTCATGGCGAGGAGGATCTCGCCGCCATTGCCGAGCTGTGGCGGCAGCCCGCGGCGGCCGCTCCGGCAGACAACTAACGCTTCAGGACGCGGTCGAAGAAGGCGATCGAGCGCGCCATCGCCGATGAAAACCCTTGCGCAATATTGTGATCGGACCCGGGATACGTGTAGAGCTCAACGGTCTTGCCGTCCGCGCGCAGCTGCTGGGTGAGCTTTTGCGAGAAGGCCAGTGGCACCTCGACATCGGCCGTTCCATGGTGGACCTGGATCGGCGCCGTGATGTCTTTCAGGTACGCCATCGGCGAGATGGAATTCCAGAACTGCGGATTCTGCTCCGGCGTCCCATAGCGGGCGACCCAATCCTGCCGCCAGTTTCGCGTCGTCGACGGCGGTGGGCCGCTCCCGGGCGGTGGATGCCAGTTTTCGAGCAGGTCCTGGTAGGTGGCAGTGACACCCGCCCAGATCACCGCCACTTTGATTCGCGGATCGATGACCAGCGCCCGGAGGGTGATGTTGCCGCCCAGGGAGTGACCCCACATGCCGATGCGGTTGGGGTCGGCGTCCGGATAGCGCTGTAGCGTCGTCACCGCGTTCAGGACATCGATGGTGTAGCCGGGTGAGCCGTAGGCGCTCGACGGCTGGCCTTCGGAGCTGCCATGGCCGCGATAGTCCGGCTTGAACACGAGGTAGCCATGACTGGCAAACCCATCCACGTAGGCGACGTAGCGCTCGGTCGTCCGGTACTGCGAGGGCGGGATGTAGCCGTGGTTGAAGATGATCACCGGCCAACCGCCGGCCGGCTTGCGTCCGGTGGGCACAGTCAGCAGCCCGAAGATCTTGAGGCCGTCGGACCGATACGACGCGACGTACCGGCGATAGTTGCTGCCGGGTGCCAGCGTCTGTTCGATGGCGAGGTCGCTTCCCGGATAATCGCGCTGGCGCATCGCGTCGATGGCGAGTGGATTGAGGGTCTGGTCGGCGGGCAGCGCCGTCGTCCGCGGTGTGGCCGCCGGCGCGAGGACCGATACGGCGGGCTCGGTCCCACTGCAGGCAGCGAGCCCGATCACCAGCATGCCCGTAGCAGCCTGCCCGGCCCATCGCGAGTTCCAGCGCTTCACCGTCCGAGGATAGCGGTCACGCCCACTTCGGGGTACCGCCGATCGGAGGTCAGCCGTGGGCGTCGTCGTCGACGGGCTCGACGTGGACCACGGCGTCGGTCACGACCGGGAGCTCGCGCCGGATCCGTTCGGACACCGCGTGACCGACCTCGTGCGCCTGGGCCAGCGACAGCGAGCCATCGACGTGCACCGAGACATCCAGCATCACGTGTGTGCCCGCCTGTCGCGCGCGTAGCGTGTGGTAGCCGTGGAGGCGTGGATCGCTCTCGAGGATCCGCTCGATCGCCTGGAGCGTGGGGCGATCCGGCATGGCGTCGAGCAGCACCTGGGTGGTCCGGCGACCCTGCTCGATGGCGGTCGTCCCGATGATGATGGCGACCGCGATGCCGGCCAGCGGGTCCGCAACCTGGAAGTCGAACACCGCGACCAGCGTGATGCCGATCAACACCGCCAGTGACGCCCACAAATCGGATGCGAAATGAAGCGCATCGGCATCGAGCGCGGCGCTGCCACCGTGGGCCCGAGAGACGCGTTGGAGGTAGCGGCTGACCACGATGTCGATCACCATCGCG
>VBEW01000258.1 GCA_005889225.1 Chloroflexota bacterium
CCGCCGGCTGGCGCCGAGCTACTTCGTGAATCCCTGGCCCCGCCCGACCCAGACGAGCTTCATCTATTACCCCGGCGGCGTGGGCACCAGCTTCCTGATGGTCGCGTTCAGTCAGAGCGACGCCACGCTCGAGCAGCGCTGGATGCTGCCGTCCACGGAGGTCTCCGCCCTGCTCGAGCGGCATCTCAAGGGTCTGCCTCCGATCGCGAGTGAGTTACCGGACGCGACAAACAGCGCGGCGCCGTGGGGCCTGGCGATCGGAGTGATCTTGCTGGCGGCCCTGGGTGCCCTGCTACTCGAGGACCGCCGGCGATGGCCCCTGGCTGCACAGAAAAGGAGCGCCGGAAAGGGGACGTAACCGGCGCTCCGAACGGTGGTCGGCAGGTTCTAGCTAATTCGGCGTCGGGTTACGCTAAACTGCCGGCTGCCATGCGTCGAGGCGTTTGTCTGGCGGCGATCGTCCTCATCGGCTGTGGACCTCGGGCCGCCGCCACTTCGGCATCGCCCACACCGAACGCGACGGCCAGCCCGTCGGTCCCCGCGAGCGCATCCACCACCGTCGACCAGGACCCGATTCTCGGTCCCGCCGGGCTGACCCTCCGCCAGGAGATCGGAGCGGTGATGATGGTTGGCTTCCAGGGAGCGCTCACCCCGGCCGTGCTGCTTGACTGGAAACAACGCCAATTCGGTGGCCTGATCGTCGTGCCGATCAACCAGAATGCGCACGACCCGGCCGCCATCCGGCAACTGATCCAGTCGGTTCGCGGGGTCATGGTCCATCCACTCCTCGCGTCCACCAACCAGGAGGGCGGTACTGTCTGTTTCGTCGAGACGGGCGTTCCCTGCCTGGCGGGGGCTCGCCAGGTCGGCCCACAGGGTCCGAGCGCCGTGCAACGTGAGATGAGCTCGATGTCGCAGGGGCTCAAGGCGCTGGGCTTTGACATCAACTTTGCGCCGGTGGCCGATGTTTGGGACGGCGTCCATCAGTTCATGAGCGAGCGGAGCTATGGTCAGAATCCGCAGGCTGTCGCGCAGGAGGTGGCGGCAGCGATCGCCGGGATCCATGCAGCCGGCATGTACGCGGCGGCGAAACACTTTCCGGGTCACGGTAGCGCCGATGCGGACTCGCATCTGAAGCTGCCGCTGGTCGACGAATCGGCGCAGGTGCTGCGCGACCGTGACTGGGTTCCATTCCGAGCGGCGATCGCGGCGCACGTCGACATGGTCATGGTCGGGCATCTCAATGTGCCGGCGATCGACGCCTCGGCTCCGACGAGCATGTCGCCCGCCGTCATCAAGGATCTGCGCTCGGGGCTCGGCTATCAGGGCATCGTGATCTCGGACGACATGCAGATGGGCGCCCTCAGCCCGCAGTATCCGCCGCCCGGGGCTGCCGTCCGATTTCTCGAGAACGGCGGCGACATGGTGATCGTCTCGCACGACATCGAGGTGGCCGATGCCGTCTATGACGCCATCCACGCCGCGGTCCAGAACGGCCGGTACCGCCGGGCGCAACTCGACGCCTCGGTTCAGAAGCTACTGAACCTCGGCCTCCGCTACATGCCCTAGTCCGCGGGCTCGCCGGCGACCTCGGCGCCCATGGCATGGTAGCCGCCGTCGACGTGCACGATCTCACCGGTCGTCGCCGAGCTCCAGTCAGAGAGCAGGACGCATGCCATTTTGGCGACGGGCGTCCGATCTTCGCTGTTCCAGCCCAGCGGCGACCGCTGACCCCAGGTGCTCTCAAACTTCTCAAATCCGGGAATGCCCTTCGCGGCCATCGTCCGCAGCGGCCCGGCCGCAAGCGCGTTGACGCGGATCTGATGCCGC